>CAYMLQ010000135.1:0-13430 GCA_964390795.1 uncultured Lentisphaeraceae bacterium | reverse complement strand
GTTTGTAGAGTGACATGATTGCCCCTTTCGCCCATATAGTCTAAGTTGGAAAAACGTGCCTGTCAAGCCACAACATAGCCACAGTAGTAAATTCTTAAACAATTCCTTACATGCTGTATATCAAGTATTTACGCAGCTATTCGATAACAATCAATAGCCGCATGGTGTACCGGCTTCAGCCGGCCCCGGTCCATACGTGCGTAACCGCAGCGGGGTTCAATGTGCGGCTAAATTCGCGTCTGGACTCAGCGCCGCCTCCATGTCCGCGATCAGATCCTCGGCACTCTCCAAGCCAACCGAGAGGCGCACCAGCCCGTCGGTGATGCCGCGCGCAAGGCGCTCGTCGCGCGGCATGGCCGCATGCGACATGGTGGCCGGATACGAGAGGATGCTCTCCACGCCGCCGAGGCTGACCGCCACGAGCGGCAGTTTGACGCGCTTGAGGAAGGCCACGGCGGTCGGCCCGTCCGCCAGTTCGAAGGAGATCACCGCCCCGCCCCCGCCCGCCTGCCGCGCGTGGACGTCGTGGCCCGGATGACTCTCAAGGCCGGGATAGTAAACGCGGCAAATGTCGGATCGCCCTTGAAGCCAGCGCGCGATCTCGCCCGCCGCCTGCTGCTGCGCCTCCAGCCGCACGGCCAGCGTCTTGACGCCGCGCTGCACGAGCCAGGCGTCCTGCGGCCCCAGAATCGCGCCGAAGCTGTTCTGGACCGCTTTCAGCCGCCGGCCCAGTTCGGCGTCGCGGGTCACGGCCAGCCCGGCGATCACATCGCTGTGCCCGCCCAAGAACTTCGTGGCGCTGTGCACCACGACGTCAAACCCGAGTTCGAGCGGACGCTGCAGGTACGGGGTCATGAAGGTGTTGTCGGTGATCGCCAAGAGGTTGTGTTCGCGGGCGATCGTGGCCATGGCCCGCAGGTCGGTGACCTGCAAGAGCGGGTTGGCCGGCGTTTCCACAAACAGCCCGCGCGTGGCCGGCGTAACGGCGCGGCGGACACTCTCCGTATCCGTGCTGTCGACGAAGGTCACGTCGAGCCCCCAGCGCTTGAAAATGGTGGTGAGCACGCGGTAGGTGCCGCCGTACGTGTCCCGCCCCACCACCAGATGGTCGCCCGTCTGGAAGAGCAGCAGAGCCGAGGACGTGGCCGCCATGCCCGAGGCAAAGGCCAGCCCGCGCGCTCCGCCTTCCAGCACGGCGATGGTGTGCTCCAGCGCTTCGCGCGTGGGGTTGTCGCTGCGGGCGTAGTCGTACGCGCCGAGGTGCTCGGGATCCGGTTGGTCAAAGGTCGAAACCTGGTAAATCGGAATGCTCGAAGCGCCCGTGTGCGGGTCGCGGTCGCGCCCGGAATGAATCAGCCGTGTCCGTTCGTTCACAATACGCCCTCTAGGTCGCAAATCAGATCCTGCGCGTCCTCGATGCCGACCGACAGCCGCAGCAGGCGGTCGCTGATGCCGAGCCGCTCGCGCGTGTCCGCATCGATGTCCGCGTGGGTCTGCACCGAAGGATACGTGATGAGCGACTCCACACCGCCCAGGCTCTCCGCGAAAAGGAAGACCCGCACCCCAGCCAGGATGGCCGGAATGCGGGCGGTGTCGTCCACCTCGAAGGCGATCATGCCGCCCGCGCCGCTCTTTTCACGAAGGAGGATATCACGGCCAGGGTGGCCGGGCAAGCCCGGGTAGCAGACGCGGCGCACATGCGGATGGCGACAAAGCCACTCCGCGACGGCCTGCGCGTTCGCTTGCTGGCGCTCCACGCGCAGCGCCAGCGTCTTGAGTCCCCGCAGGGTGAGCCACGCGTCCTGCGGGCCCAGAATGCTGCCGACCGCGTTCTGCACAAAACCGACGCGTTCCGACAGTCCCGGAGTGCGGGTCACCACCGCGCCCGCCACCACGTCGTTATGGCCCGCCAAGTACTTGGTGGCGCTGTACACGACGATGTCCGCTCCCTGCTCCAGCGGCCGCTGTAGGACGGGCGTCAGGAAGGTGTTATCAACGATCATGAGCGCGCCCCGCACACGCGCCAGCAAGGCGAGAGCGCGAAGGTCGGCGATCTTCAGCAGCGGGTTTGTGGGCGATTCGACGAAGAGGCCCTTCACACGCGGATCTTCCAAGGCCTCCTGCACCGCGCCCAGATCGGAGGTATCCGCATAGACGGCCTCGATACCGAGCGGGCGGTACATTTTTTCGAACAGGCGGAAGGTGCCGCCGTACAGATCCTCGGTCACAACCAGCCGATCGCCCGGAGCAAAAAGACGCAGCACGCTGTCAATGGCCGCCAGCCCGGAAGCGAACGCGAAGCCGCGGTGACCGCCGTCTGCCGCCGCCAGCGTCTCCTCCAGCGCCAGCCGAGTGGGGTTGGACGTGCGCGAATAGTCGAAGCCCGTGCTCTGTCCGAGCGCGGGGTGCCCGAAGGACGCCGTCTGGTAGATCGGCACCGAGATCGCGCCGGTTGCCGGATCGCACCGGTTGCCCGCCTGCGCCAGCAGCGTCGTCAGCTTTGTGTTTCGCGTTGTGATGAAACCTACCTCCTCGATTCAAATCCTAAAACTGGACTTAATCCATCGAAGGTGTAGATTATTAAAACCGGTGCGTGCTGTAAAGAGTAATACCACTGCCGAAAAGTATTTATTCTAAAAGGACTGTTCCACACACAGGGAGGGACGAGCATCTGCTCGTCCTAGGCACGCAGATGCGTGCCCCTCCCGTGTGTCTGGTGCCCTTCATAGAGTCGAAAGACTTTTCGGCAGTGGTATAAGTTGCGCGGAAACTTTTTAGATGAAACCTATGGAACGGGGTTGATCGTGGAGACAGGGGGAGATTAGGGTGAAAGATTAGGGAGATCGAATAAGGGCAAGGCACCCCTCATCTTTCACCCTTATCTTTTCCCTAACTCTGCCACTTTTATGACAAACCCACGGCGCCCCGCGTCACTGAAGCGACGGCGTCGTCACGAAACTAACCAGATAGCATCCGATAAGGAGAGCCAGAACAGTGCCGCCGATCCAAAGCGCAACCCAATGCAATCGTCGCCACCCTCGGGTCTGGATCAGGTAGACCGGCGCGAAGACCGGCCACATGAACAAGATCAGCCAGTGGAACGAGCGAACGAGCGGCTTGCCCCGGATCTGCGAGTCCACGACTATTTCTTCAGCTTGGTAATTTTGGCCGCGTCGGAGTTGCCGAACTGCATGTCAGGCTTGCTGAATTTCACGTCGTTGTGATACGTCGCGTACTCGGCCACGATGGCACCATCCTTACCGGCGCGCATGAAGTGGAAGGACTCGGGATCATTCAGCGAGTAGATCTCGCCCGCCCCGTACTTCTTCACATACTTGGACTTGAACCAGGGCTGGCCGTAACCCCAGGGCCGCTCGCTCGCGGGCATGTCGCTGATCAGGGTCTCGCCGGCTTCGCCCTTGTACTCGCCAAAGAACTCGACCGACCCGTGGCGGATGTGCCAGGTCTCCATCTTGGGGCCGAAGCCCTTGCCGTCGGCATCGGTGAGGTGGTTGTGCTCGGGGAGGACCTGCCCGGGCAGCAGGAAGATCTCATGGCCAAGATAGCCGTACTTCTGGTCTTTGAACGTACCCTTGTACGCCTTGGCGCCGACAGCTCCGAAGGTGCCTTCGACGTTCTTCCAGAAGATGCCGGCCATCCCGAGCTTCGCAAAATCGCCCTGCACAAAATCGGCGACCCACAGCGTGTCCGTCTTAAGGAGTGCCGGGATCGGATAGTGATAAGCCCGCATCATGTCGAAATACGCCTCTTTGGCGACTGCCTGATCCAAGGAGCCGTCCGCCTTGTAGAAGGCCGCGCTCGAAAGGTGCGGGACAGATGAAAACGGCGTGAGTCCGGTGTAGCTCTTGGGGGCGGCGCAGCCGCTCATCCAGAGTGCAGCGCTGAGGCTGAGGAACAGGTAGCAGGGTGTTTTGGTCATGGGACGTATTCTCCTTCTTGGTTTGCTGACAGGTGCCATGTCAGTAGTGAAGCGGAATCGGCGCTTCAGGTCAACGGGAAAGTGGAGCGAACCGATGGAAGGCCGATGGACACACGCCCCAACCGGCTCATTCGCTGGCCTTGAGCACGCTCGTCATCTTGGAGCCTATGCACGCCTCTGGCGCCGTCTCTGCTATGCCAGTCGTAGGCTCTCTACAAACTGACGAAACTCGTCTGGCGCGACATCCCCTTCATAGGGCGTATCGTACAGATGGATCGTATAGAGTACGGCACCTTGCTCAATGACCAGCGTTTCGTCATCAATCAGCGTCGGCGTGATCTTCTCATGCTGAAAGACCCATCGCGACTTGAAACGCAGGCAGTCGCAGTTGGACAAGTGACGTCGCCGGGGAGGCTCCGTGAATGCCAGCCCGAGCCGCGTGTTGACATAGTAGTCACTCGTCACGGCGATGGCCGTGACTGGGTAAACCGCCAACCCGCCAAGAGCCTTCGCGGCGAATTTCAAAAATGCTCTTCGTCCCATTCCCATGTGAGGCTCCTTATGCGTGCCGCTCTCCCTTTGTGGCTATTAACCAGCCGCTCTTCCTAAGGTTTAGGGCCTGCACCCGAGCATGGGGACGGGATCCAGCATGGGATACCACATATACGCCCGGTACTCGGGAAGGTCGACGTAGACACGCGCCGAAGTTTCCCCTGTTGTCCGATTCGTGTAGCAGAAAACCCAGCATGGCGTGCAGAACCAGGCTAGCTCTGGCCCCGACGGATGGCAACTGAGGACAAAGCGGCCCTTGCTGCACAGACACGGCCAATCCGTGAACTGCGCCATAAAGGTGTCGGCGGCGGCACGTGCCCGCCCGTACGAGGGCACGGCATAAGCTGTAACGCCCCAGGCGATCAGGGCGCAGGTCACGGTGCAGGCCATTAGGAGTGTTCTTCTTCGAGACATCACGGCTCACGGTAGGCGCGGATTTCGAAGACGCGGGCCGAGGGCTCGCCGTGGGTCGCGTCCACGAGAAGGCGCACCTTGGACGCCTTCGTCGTCGGGAAGCTGTGCGCGCGCAGACGCAGGTAGTTCTCCTTGGCCGCGACGACCTCCTTCCACGCCGCGCCGTCGAAGGCCTCGACGCGGTAGTCCTTGACCAGCCGCGCGGGCGCCGGGCGCTCTGGGAATTTGAGCGCGAAGTCCGTGTCGAAGGTGAGCCGCACCGCGTTCAGCTCGACCGCCTTGCCGAAGTCCAGTTCGATCCACTGCGGGAAGGGCAGCGTCGGATCAGAGGCCCACAGGTGGCTCTGCTTGCCCACGATGCGCGACACGCCATCAACCACGTTCTCGGGCCGGTGGTCGGTCTGGAAGCGCAGCGCAGGCTCGGCGTAGAACGCGTACTGGTGGCCCTTGACGACGGTCCACGGCCGGCCGACCCCTCCGCCATACGCGCGGCACCCCTCGGACATCGCGCTCTCCATCTGCACCCAGGACACGCCCGGCGTCTTGGGCAGCCACAGCCACACGTAGGGGTCAGTCAGCGCGGTATCGACTTTGAAGGACACGTAGGCGCGCTTTCCCGCAGGCACCTTGGCCGTTGCCGTCGCGAGATCGGTTTCGGACGAGAAGTCGCCCGACGCCTGGGCACCGCGCATGTGCAGCGTCACCTCGACCGGCTCTTTGCCCGTCGAGATCAGGCACAAATTCACTTTGCCCAGCCGCTCGGTCAGCCCGCGCGGGAAGAGTACCGCCCGCGGCATGTTCAGCTCGTGCTCCTCGTCCGTCTTGTACGAACTCTTGGTGAACTCCGAGTAGCCGCGCGTGCTCGATGCCGTCACCTTCGCGCCGTGGGCGAGGTCGGCGGGATCCTCGTTCGCCAGCTCGGGGATATACTGGTCGTCCTTGAGCAGCCGCTGCTGCAGCTCTTTGATGTGCCGCTCGCCCAGTTCGCGGGGCGTCACGCCCTTCTGGACGCAGAGCGCCGCGGCCGTGCCCGCCGCCTGACCCACCGTAGAGAGCGTGGCCTCCACGCGCACCGTGCCGAGCGCGATGTGCGTCACGCTCATGCAGCGGCCAGCGAAGAACAGGTTCGGCACGTTGACCGAGTAGACCGTGCGGTACGGAATACTATAGATCGGAACGTGTCCGTCGTAGTCATACGGCCCCTCCTTGCCCGAGTGGATGCCCTTGGGGTTGTGGACGTCGAGGCTCCAGCCGCCGTACGAGATGCGGTCCGGGAACATCGTGCCCGCCTCGCACTCCTGCTGCTTGAGGATGTGGTCGCCGACCAGCCGGCGCGTCTCGCGCCGCGCGTCCACGTGCGGCACATAGGTCATCGCGTAGTCCCGCGCCTTGGCCTTGTCCTCCCACGAATTCTTGATCCAGCCCCAGTAGGCGAAGCTGATGCGGATCAGCTCGTCACGCGCCCGCTCGGGGTCTTCCAGGTCGTCGAAGTCGCCGGGGTGCTCCAGCCACCACTGCCCGCCCAGACCTTTGGGCTTACGGCAGAACTCCTCCGGCGGCAGCAACTTCACGGCCCACTCGGGCGCGGCGTACGCCACGGGCTGCCCCGTGTTCTCGGCGCGGTACGAGAGCGAGAGGTTGCCCATGATACAGCCGCTCATGGTGATGCGGTCCGCCTGCGCCGGCGCGGCGGCCTCGCCGAACTCGTTGCTCGCCTCGCGGCCGAACCGGTAGGTCGCGCCCGCGTAGAAGCCGACCCAGCCGTCGCCCGTGCAGTCTACGAACTGCCGGCCGCGCACGCGGCTCGGCGCGAGCGTCAGCGTGTTCACCGCCTTCACCGCCGCGATGGCCTTGCCCGCCATCTCCACGCCGACCACGCGGCTGTTGTTGAAGACCGTCAGATTCTTCTCGCCCGCGGCCTGGATGTGGTAGGCCTCGCTCATCTTGTGGTAGCCATACTTGGCGCGGATCAGGTTCGCCTCCTCGTTCAGGCCGCCTTCGCGCGCGTTGTCATGGCGCGCGGCCCCGCAGGTCGGCACGCCCAGCTCGATGCTGGCGTTGCCGCCGAGCACGGGCCGGTCCTGCACCAGCGCGGTCTTCGCGCCCGTCCGCGCTGCGGCCACCGCCGCGCCGCACCCCGCCGAACCCGCGCCGATCACCACCACGTCGAACGCGCCCGCATCCGCCACCGCCTGCGGCGCGCCGGTCAGCCGCGCCCGCTCGCTCTGGCACGCCTCCAGCGCCTCGGGCGGCGTGTACTTCAGGTCGCGCGTCAGGAGCAGCGCGTCGCAGCGCGCGAACGCGCCCGAGAGGTCCACCAGCGCCAGCTTGACCGCGCCCTTCGCCAGCTCGAACTCGCCTGCCGACTCCCACGCCCAGGTCTCGGGCTTGCCCGCGCCAAGCACCTTCTCCGAGCGCTTGCCGTTCACCGAGAGCGTAAATTTGCCCGGCGCGAAATCCTTGAGCCAGTTGCGGGTGCGCGCCCACACGCGGTAGGTTCCGGCCTGCGGCACCTGCACCTCGGTCGCGGCGTCCCGGATCGGCTGGCACACGCCGCCCGCGAGCAGGTACGCCGAACCCATCTTATGCACGAACTGCGTGTCGATGCGCCACTCGCCGTAATCGGCGAAGTCTTCGGCCTCGACCCACAGAAAGCCATCCACGACCATCCGGACTTCGGCCGGCGGCTTCCTGAACCTTGCCAGATCCTCCAGGCTTCCCGGCACGACCGGCTCTTCCGCCGCGCACGCCGCGCACGCAAGCACCCCCACCAGCATCGACACGAACGCTTTCGTCTTCATCGCAAAATCCCCCTTGTGTGGCCCCCATGATACCATCCCGCCTTTTGTCCCCACAACCGCCGAATTCGGGATCATTCCGCGACAGGGGCGAGGAGTCCGTATCCGCCTCAACGATCCTTGGCAATATGAATCGGATCTTCATTCACATCAACAAGGGAGCGGCAGGCTCAGAAGAAAGCGGTCTTCGGTGCGGAAACCATAGGTTCGGTAGACCTCGATCGCGCGGAGGTTCTTCTTCTGGACTTCGAGGCGCAGGTAGCCGGAGCCGCTCTCGCGGCAGCAGGCGGCGGCGGTGTCGAGCAGGCGCTTGCCAAGCCCCCGGCCCTGCGCCGCCGGCAACACGAAAATCTCATCGAGCAGCACGAACGGCCCGCCGAACTCAAGACTGTAGCAGCGGGTCAGCACCAGATAGCCCAGCGCCCGGCCTCCGTCGCGCGCAAGGTAGACGGTGCCGACCTCCGGATGGGCCAGCAGGTGTCGCAGCATGCTACCGCTCGCCTCCGGGTCGAAGTCGAAACCCTCGTGCGCGTAGAACACCCGCATGAGGCCGAGCGCCTCCGCGACGCCTTCCTCGCCTAGCCGGACGATCTCGACCGCGTCCGCCCTCTTCTCTGTCTCCGTCCGCTTCATCACGCCGACAACGTATCAAACCTCGCCCGCCTCGGCAACCTCCCGTCGACACCTTTGGAGTGGGGCCATCAGCGCAGCACGCCACATCCTTCTCTTCTTTGCGCCTTGGGGTCTCCGCGTGAGCCATAACCCCTCTTTGTTCTGAAATGGGCGTTCGACGCTCCCTTCGACTCGCCCTACCTGAACACGACTTCCACGTCGTCGAAGTCGATCTGGCCGGCGCAATACCCGTTAACAACCGTTACGATCACACTGACGGCCTCTTTTGGAATAGTCCTCTCCACACCCTTTCGCGTCCAGCGCGACCTCGACGTGGTTCCAGGTCTTCATCTTGATTGCCGCAAGGTCGGCCCAGCGGCCTCCGCCGGTGGCGACCTGCAGCACATCCGTCTTTTTCTCCGTGTCGTAGATCGCGCGGACCGTAGTGCCCTGCCGCGTCTTGCCGCCCAGCGTCAGGATCGGCCAGTCGAAGCCCTGGTAGCGCACGACATTGACGTCGAAGGCGAGCCGCAGCTTGGGTTGCTTGAGAAGTTGCTCATTCAGCACGAGCCCGACTCCTAACAGACCTTGCTTCATAGCTGGAACATCTCGCTCAATACGTTGAGAACACGGTGGGATTCTGACGAGGAAAGATTCCCCAGCCTCCTTACGAGTCGCGTCTTATCGACGGTTCGGATCTGGTCAAGTACGATCTGTCCATCGACACCCTGAAACGTACATGTTACTCGCGTTGGATAGTCGCGCCCTTTGCTCGTCATGGGCGCAATGATGACCGTCCCGATGTGGCGGTTCATCTCGTCGGGCGAGATGACCGTGCAAGGTCTTGTCTTTTTGACTTCTTGCCCGACAGTTGGATCGAGGGCCACAAGGTGCACGTCGAAGCGCTTCACTTCCATTCCCACTCCTCCTCATCCCACCGGTTTTCCGCCGACTGGCTATCAAGCAGTTTGTCATCCCCCGCCTGAGCCATCTGCGAGAAGGCAGCATCCCAACCGGCACGAGGCTGTCGAGGCGCGCGAATCAGGATCACGGAGTCGCGAACGTCCATCTCCACCTGTTCCGTCAGGCCGCACTGCTCGATGAAGGGCTTGGGTATCCGGATGCCGCGCGAGTTACCAATCGGTATCAGTGTCGTTTTCATGTCACCATTGTAGCCACATTGTGATTACACGTCAACGGTCAGTTTCATCTCGTCCATGTTAAGGGAACGTCGATTTCCGACCTCCCATCACCGACCTCCGGTCTCCACCGCCGCGCGGGCCGCGTCGAACTCGCCGCCGCAGCCCCACGCGGAGGGCTTGTCGCCCATGACGAAGGCCAGCGCGCCGCCCGCCACGATGTCGCGGTGGCGGATCACCGGCTCGTTCAGCGGCTTGCCGTTGAGCGTGGCCGACTGGACGTAAAGATTCCTGCCGCCCGCGTTCTCCGCCGTCACGGTGAAGGTCTTTCCGCCCGCCACGCGGAACGCGAAGCGCGGGCCGCGCGGGCCGTGCAGATAATAGGCGTCCTGTCCCGCGAACGGGAAGAAGCCCGCGTTGAGGAAGACGAACAGCGAGCCCATCGCGCCGGAGTCGTCGTCGCCGGGAGGCCCGTCCTTGGTGAACCTGGCGCGCAGCTTGTCCGCCCAGAACGAGGCGAGATAGGGCCGCTGCACGTGGTCGAAGAGCCAGATCGTCATGAACGACGGCTCGTTGCCGAAATCGATCAGGTCGTTCTTGAGCGCGAACTGGAGGCGCTCGGTGAACTTGGCCCTGCCGCCCATCGCCTCGATCATGCCGGGCACGTCGTGCGGCAGCACGTACGAGTACTGCCAGCAGGTGCCCTCGTAGAAGTCGGTGTTGTAGCCTTTGCGGGCCTCGGTCGGCTGGAAGGTGCCGTCCGCGTTGCGGGCGCGGATGAAGCCGGTGAAGCCGCTGTCGGCGAGCGACGCGTCCCAGACGTTGCGCCAGCTGCGCGAACGTTCGAGCAGTCGCTTGGCCTCGTCGGCCTTGCCGAGCCCTGCCGCCACCTGCGACGCACACCAGTCGTTGTAGGCGAAGCCGATCGTGCCCGAGCCGGACTTCATGCGGCCGCAGTAGTCGTGCTTGCTCTTGTGCGCCACCCAGCCCTTGGTGCGGTAGTCCTCGGTGCGCCGGTTCGCGTTGGCGGCGAGCACCTCCCACGCCGCGTTCCAGTCGATGCCCGGAATCTGTTTGGCGTAGGCGTCCGCAATCACGTTGTCGGCCTCGTCTCCGCCCTGCCCCACGCGGTACTCCTTGCCCTGGATGTAGGCGGCGGCGCACTGGCCGTTGCGGCGCAGGCGCTCGACGAAGGAACGCACATTGCCGGACACGGTCTCGGGCTGGATAATCGCCATCAGCGGGAAAAGGGTCTTCCACGTGTCCCACAGCGTGTAGTGGTCGTCCCAGCACGGCGCGTCGACCGGCCAGCCGTCGGCGTCTCCCGTGCGGTCGCGCGGCTGGACCATGCTGTGAAAGAGGTGCGTGTAGAAGAGTTTCTGGTCTTCGTCGGAGAGGCCGGACACCGCGACCGCCGACAGCGCGTCGTCCCACGTGTGCTCAGCCTTTGCCTGCAAGCCGTCGAGATCCCACGCCGGGATCTCGCGGTCAAGCCACTCGGCGGCGCGTTCGACGGAGGTGAACGACACCGCGATCTTGAGCTGCACGGTGCGGGCCTGGCGCGTGTCGAAGCGCAGCCATGCGCCGAGGGGCTCGCGCGTCTCGGTCTTGGCCGAGGAGACGCCTTCCTGTTCGCCCGCGCCGCGCCACACGCCGAAGCCCGCGGGCTTCACGTCCACCTTGGCGCAGAAGAAAAGCCGGTACGGAGCGGGATTCCAGTTGCCGTCAAAGGTGCCGCCGCCCGTGATCGTGCCCGTCGCCGCGTCCACCCGGACCTCGCCGTTGGTCAGCGCGGTGGCCTTGCCGATTTTGCGGGCGATGTTAAAGACGAGACGGGCATCGTCGTTCGCGGGAAACTCGAAGCGGTAGAGTGCGGCGTGCGCCGCAGGCACGACCGTGCAGCGCGTGTCCCAGCGTGCGAGCCTCGCCCGGTACGCGAAACAGGAGGCGGAGACGTCGGAAATCGGCGAGGCCATGTCCGCCTCCTTGATGCCCGGCCCCAGACGCGGCGAGACGAGAAAATTGCCATAGGTCGGCGTACCGCCTGTGCCCTGCGTGTGCAGCTGCGCGAAGCCGACCACGTCGTCGCCGTAAACGAAACCCGAGGTCTTCGGCTTAAGGGTGTTCGGGCTCGGATAGATGGACGCGTGCGGCAGGCAGGGGCCGGGCATACAGGCCCCATGCCCGACCACGCCGATCAGGGGATCGACCTTACGCGAAAGCCCGTCCGCCTCGGCGGCAAGGGCAGCCGCCCCCCAACCCACTGAAAGAACACCCGTCATCAACACGCTGACACTCTTCTTCATACTCACTCCTTACACTATGCGCGCACCATCCCGGTGCGCCGCCTTGCTCGTCTTGCGGAACTGCCGCATGGTCACATTTAAATTCTTGCGGAAGACCAGGCCGAGATAGCTCTCGCTCTCGTAGCCGCAGTGCTCGGTGATCTCGGCGATCGAGAGGTCTGTCTCCTGCAGCAGCCGGCGAACCTGCGCCAGGCGCGCGTTCTGCAGCTCGTCGTGGATCGAGTGCCCCACCGCCTGCCTGAAACGCAGCTCCGCGAGCCGGCGCGAGACGTTCAGGTGCTTGACCACGTCGCCGACCTTCATGCCGATTCCCGCATTGATGCGGATGAACTCGACTGCCTTGACCGCCAGCCGGTCCGTGAACTGCAGCTTCTCCGTTGATTGCCGCCCGACCACGCGGAGCGGCCCATACAACAGCGTCTCGCTCTTGCGGTTCTTCCCGCGTATCAGGCGGTCGAGCATCTGAGCGGCATAATACCCGCTGCCGTCGGTGTCGCGCAGAATGCTGGTCATCGGCGGGTTGGTCGTGGCGCAGATCAGCTCATCGTTATCGACTCCCAACACGGCGAGCTGATCCGGCACGCTGAGGCCCGCCATCAGGCAGGTGTCCAGCACCTGTCTGCCACGCACATCGTTCGCCGCCATCAGGCCGATCGGCTTGGGCAGCTTTGACAGCCAAGAAGACATGCCCTTCTGCTCCACGCCCCAATCGCTTTTCGCGGCCTCCGACAGCGACTCATACACGTGGCAGGTCAAGCCCGCCTCGGCCAGCCGCCGCACGAAACCGTCCCTCCGCTTAAGCGACCAGTTGCTGTCCCAGATGTCACTCACAAAGGCGAATTGCGTGAACCCCTGTTCCAGCAGGTACTCGGCCCCCATCCGCCCCACGTTTGCGGAATCGCAGCAGACCGTCGAGTAGCGAAACAGAGGATACGCCTCGGTGGCGTGCGGATCGAGCGGGTCGAACAGCACAGTCGGCACCCGCGCGCGCATGATCGGCTCCAACAGCTCGGTGAGCGTCGTGCCCGCGATCACGCCGTCCACGCCGAGCGACCGGAGATCGCGCAACGGCTGCTCGAAGCGCTTGCCCTCGACAATGTGGAGCCGCCACGGCCCGTAGAGCCGCTCGTAGCGCAGGATGCCCTGGATGCGGTCGCGGTTGATCTTGTTGGACATCTCCAGCAAGAGCATCACCTGCGGCATCTGTTTGGCGATTCGGGACATCGTGACCTCACTGAAGCAGCGCGTTCTCGGGCGGCACCTGCCACTGGGCGTCGCCGGTATCGCGGTAGCGCGTCACCGGCATCTCCCAGCCGACCTGCCGCAGGTGCTGGTTGAAGGCGGACATCGCGTTCCAACCGGTTCCCTCGCTGCCCCACGTCGCTTGCGCACCGCTATAGAGCATCCGGTACATGTCCTGGCTGTGCATGTAGTTCCAGGTCGTGCAGAGCATGCCGGCCATGCCTTTCTCGCGGACGAGGCGGCCTTGGCTCCGAATCCCCTCCGTGTCCTTCCACGGGCAGGCCAGCACCGGGAAGCCCTTCTCGTGAAAGTACTGCATGGTCGGCCACGGCATTGCGCTCCCCTTCGGCACGGTGTAGTACTGCCAGTCGCAGATCACGATGTCGCGCGGCAGGGCGTCCAGCAGCGCCTCGGTGCCGATCTTCGC
>CAYMLQ010000134.1:0-13452 GCA_964390795.1 uncultured Lentisphaeraceae bacterium | reverse complement strand
ACTACCGCTCGCACCCCAAGGCCGCCTAACCTTCAACACTTTTCAATCGCACCCGCTTGGTGAGGGTGCGATTCAGTTTAGTTGAAACTGAATCGCACCAAAGGAGGAGTTAGGATTTAGGAGTTGAATACGCAACAACCCGCGATTACATGGCATGCTTTTGAGTTTTTGCCGCGTATCAGCGCGGTTTTGGCGTGGGGATTTTTGTGTCCTCATCATGAAGACACTATGGAATGTCGATTATTGATCGCATAAAATATTTGATTTCAAGGTATTGCAACTTCTAAATCCTAACTCCTAACTCCTAAATCGGGTGCGGGTCTTGCGTTCGCGCCTGTGTTTTGGCATATTCTGCATGATGAAGAACCGCTTTGTCCGCTTGCTGTTTCACGGCGTGGCCGTCATGGCCGTGTTGTTGGTCCTGCTTCCAGTTATGCTGTACGCGTTCACGCCGCCGTTCGCGGGCAAAGCGGCAGGCATCGTCCTCTTTGTCACGGCCAGTGTGGAGCGGATGTGGGCCATGTATGTGCGAAAGGGCAGCGGCGCGGGGCAGGACTGGACCGCGATCGCCGTCGGTTACGCGTATACGTTGACGCTGGGCGGCGCGGCGACCGAGTTTTTGTTTCGGAGCGGTTTCCCGCACGTCGGACTCGTCGCAACTGGAGCGGCGGTTTACGGTGCCGGAGTCGCGTTGCGCTACTGGGCGTTTCACACGCTCCGATATCAGTTTCACGTCGACGTCTCCGATACGGGCGGCGCGCGTCATCTGGTGCGCGAAGGCGTCTACCGGTTCATTCGCCATCCGCTCTATTTCGGGGCCTGTCTGGAGATTGTCGGTCTGCCTTTGTTTCTGGGAGCATGGGGCGCGCTACTGTTCGGCACGCTGGTCTTCATCCCGTTGGAAATCACTCGCGCCTATTATGAGGAGCGTTTTCTCGGTGTGCTGTTTGGCCCCGAGTACCGGCGGTACAAGAGCGAAGTCTGGGGGTTCTTTCCGCTGCCCTTCAGGCCGCGCCGTCACCGATGACCTTCGCGGCTCGCGGCAACTGGAGGGTGAACGTCGACCCTTGGTTGACGGTGCTTTCAACGTTTACGGTTCCGTCGTGCGACTGGGCGATTTTCTGGGCGATGAAAAGCCCGAGGCCCATGCCGCCGTGCGAGCGCCGGGTGGTAAAGTCCGGAGAGAAAATGTGCTTCAGGTTGTCTTCCTGAATGCCGCATCCGTTGTCCGACACGCTCACGAGAACCGACGTGTCGAGGCTGACCGAGCGGACGCGGATGCGACCGTTGTCGGCAGGCAGGGCGTGAACCGCGTTCTGGATGAGGTTGTTGAGGACGCGTGCGAGCTGAATACGGTCGCCGTGTACTTCGGCCTCGTCGCCGAGGGTCTCGCACGAAAGATGCGCGCGGACGGCCTGGGCCGCAGGCCGGCACGCCTCCATACAGGTGCGGGCGAACGCGTGGATGCCGAACCGCGTCCTTTGTTGAGGGCTTTGGCGGATCAGCCGCTGCCACGTGTCGAGCATGTCGACGCTCTGACGCATCGCAGCCTCAAGCATATCGAGGTAGTAACCGGCTTCCGTCGGCGACTCTGACTGCCGCAGCTGAAGCGCCTCCACCTCCTCGCGCAGGAGGCTCGATGAACCGGTGGCCATGTTGAGCACATTACGCAGGTCGTGGACGAACTCCGCAGAGGACTGGCCCAACTCGGTTAGGCGTTCCTTCCTCTGAAGCTCGTGGATGCGTTGGTCAAGCTCGACCGTTTCGTTCAGGAGCTTGTTCCGCTTGCGCCGCAGGCGGGTTTGCTCGACATGGCGTCGGACGGCATGCCGCATCTCCGTGGCGTCGAACGGTTTTTCCATGTAATCGTTCGCTAAAAGGCGGATCGCCTTTTGTGCAGTACCCACGGAAGCGAAACCGGTCAGCATAATCACGGCCAGCTCCGAATCGAATTTGCGGATCTCGCGGAGGCCGTCGATGCCGTCCTGTCCAGGCATGCGGATGTCTATGATCACGGTGTCCGGCGAATGTTCGCGCAACAGCTGCAGACCGCGCGCGACGTTTTCCGCGCACAACACGCGGTACTCATTCTTGAGAAGAAAACGCAGGCTTTCGCGCGGGCCGAGTTCGTCGTCGATCACCAAAATGGTCGGAGGCGCCTCATCCTGGACCGGCTGAGCATGGGGCGTCATGAAAACCTCCTTGCTGTTGCCGAAAGGGTGTGCTTTGATCGCGTGCATGGTGATACAGGTTCAGAACGCATAGGTGTAAGTCAGCGCGGCAAGATGGCCCTGGAAGTCATACGTGCTCATCTGGAAAAGCGGGTTTTGGTTGGAACCGACGCTGCGCTTGTCGAAGAGACCGAGGGCGTAGGCGAGGTCGACGGTGTGGTGTCCGACCTGGTAGCCGAGACCGATGCTCACCACGGACTGGTCGACATCCAGCGCGGAGGGCGCGAAAGTCGAGTCCGGGATTGGGCTCGGGAGATACAGGTAACCCGCGCGCAGCGTCCAGTCGGGAACGAAGCGCCAGTCGGCACCGAGGCCGAAGGTTCAGGTGTCGTTCCAATTCTGCGGGGTCGTGGTTAGGCCTAGCGCATTGACCAGTGCGTTGTTATCGCCCGCATCAATGGTCAGCGTCTTGTAGCGTGAGAATTGGAGCCACTCGACCTTGGCCTCGACGCGGAACGTGTCGGTGAGTTGGATGCCGTAGCCGAGCGCCACGATCGTCGGAAACCTGAAGGTCGTGTCGACATCGCTTGAGGAGACGGCCGGAGGGGGGATTCCGGCAGTCTCCATGTCGCCGCTGAACGTCAGGTCGAACGGCGAACGGCAGGTCAGGGCGAGGCGCTGGCTTGGCGTGATGCGCCAGGTGATGCCGGCGTTGCCTCCCACGGCATATCCGGCGGCATCTGCGGTGATGCGGCTAGTGCTGAGGATCGGAAGCAACTGGCGGAACTGCAGTCGCCCGTAGTACAGGTCAAGCCCGGCTCCGATCGAGAGGGCGTCCGAAATGCGCCAGGCCAGCGCGGGCGAAAAATCGGCAACCATCATTTCAGAGGATACGGGCGCGGCATAGCGGAAGGCCCCGCTGGAATCCCACCGCGTCTGGCGGCCATAGGGAACACGCATGCCGAAGCCGAGCGTCAGATCCTCGTCCGGCAGCGGCCAGGCGAGGGCGAAGGCGGGCAATAGGCTCCAGGGTCTTTCGGTCTCCGTCTTTCCCAGAAGGCCGCTGTAGTCGGCGTGGCTGTAACCGAGCAGCGCGGAGACTTGCACCTGGCTCGACGGCACGTCAACCAGATTGGCTGGGTTGTAAAAGAGAGCCGACGCGTCGTCGACCCAAACGATATGATTGCCTGACTTTCCCAGCGCGGCCGCCGTGTCGGGCGGATTGCGAAAACCATCCGCCAACACGGCTTGTTCCCAGAGGACTGTCGCGGCCAGAGTGAGAACACCTAATATTGGCTGACGCGTCATAAAAAGTTCCCCCATTCAACAACCTGATGCACAAATATGAACCGATTCACACGAGGAATAATCTAAGCACCCTCCGTGCCATGAAGCGTGCAGTAGGGCTTCGGGGTCAAGATAACGATCTGCCGCTGAAAGGTGGCCCGTTAATGTAATGATTTGCCCTGCTAAATTGTTCAAAAGTGTACGCCCGAGCGTTCTTCGGGTGTATGTGTCGCCCGTGTGTACATTTTTGAACTTTGAGGTGGACATCCGCGGGGATGTGATGCCAAACTAACCGCCAAAATCATGAGCGAAGAGTATTACACTGACAACCGTCGGGCCGTTGTCACCGGAATCGGGGTGGTGGCTGCAAACGGCATAGGCGAGGCGGACTTCTGGCGTACACTGTCCGAGGGGCTCTCTGGGGTTGGCCCGATCACTTTGTTTGACGCGTCGAAGCTCGCGAACCGTATTGCGGCCGAGGTCAAGGGGTTCGACCCCAAGCGCCATCTGCCGGCGTCAGTCAAGTGGAAGCGCATGGCGCGCCACACGCAATTCGCCTTGGC
Source organism: uncultured Lentisphaeraceae bacterium (assembly GCA_964390795.1). Lineage (GTDB taxonomy): Bacteria > Verrucomicrobiota > Kiritimatiellia > RFP12 > UBA1067 > CAYMLQ01. The sequence goes on along the minus strand of CAYMLQ010000134.1, from coordinate 9,431 downwards.
CGCATTGGACATGGCGTTGGCGGACGCGGCGTTGGGCGACACCCTCGCGGTCAGTGTTCGGCCGGTGAGCGTCATTATGGGAGTCAGCACCAGCGCGATCGAACTGGTCGAGATGGTGGCGCAAGGACTGCTGCAAAGGGAGGGCCGGCAAGTGCGGCCGTGGCTGGTCTGGGCCTCACAGCCTCACGCCATGTCCGTCACCTTGGCCGAGCATCTCGGTGTGCGGGTTGCGTCCCAGACTGTGGCGACCGCCTGCAAGGCCGGGGCGGACGCGGTGTTGGCGGCTGTCGCCGCCATTCGCACGGGGCGGGCTGACATTGCCATTGCCGGCGGCGCCGATGCGTCGCTCACCGAGACAACCTGTACAGCCTTCAGTGCGGGCGGAATGCTCTCGGGCCGCAATGAAGCGCCGCAACAAGCCAGCCGCCCCTTCGACCGAGACAGGGACGGAGGCGTCTTGGGGGAGGGCTCGGCCGTAGTCGTGATCGAAAGTCTGGCTCATGCGCGTGCCCGTGGCGCCCGCATCTGGCTTGAAATCTGTGGTGGCGCGTCGCATGCCGACGCGCTCGGTACGCAGGCGGCCGAGGGGTTGGGCGCGTGCATGACGCTGGCTTTGGCCAACGTGCGGGTGTGCGGGGAGAGGATCGACTACGTGTGCGCTCACGGGCCGAGCGACCCGGTCATTGACCGCGTGGAGACGGCCATGATCCGTAACACGCTCGGCCGCCACGCATTCCGCATTCCGGTCTCGTCCATCAAGGGCGTCACCGGCAACCCGCTCTCGGCCGCAGGTCCAATGGAACTGATCGCCTGCGCGCTCGCGATGCGCGATGACCTGATCCCGCCGACGGCCAATTACACAACCCCCGATCCGGCGTGTGATCTCGACTACGTGCCGCACGCGCGCCTGACGCGGATCGAACACGCACTTATCAACGTACACTGCATGGGCGGCGGCAACACCACGCTCATCGTCAGACGGCCTCCGCCATGACGAACCTCTTCATCCTTGCGCTGCTCGCCGCTATTGTGGTCAACCTGCTGCTGGGGGTCGTCGTGTACCTCACCCATATGCGTAGGTTGGCCAACTGCTTGTTCGCCATCCTTTCGTGTCTGTTTGCCCTCTGGCTGGCCTGTCAGTATTTCGGCGCGATTGCGGCGGACGAGGTGTGGCTGGTATTCTGGATCCGCCAGGCCTGCGCCATGAGCGCGCCCATCCCTTTGTTGCTCCATCTGCTGTGCGGCGCTGTGGCTCAGCCGGGTGAGACGACAACCCGACTGCTGCGCCGCTCGCGGCCGTGGGTGTTGGCTGTTTTTGCCGTCGGTCTTCTATCGCAGACCCGTTTCTTTCTCGTCGGTGCGCGCCTTCCGGCGGGGGGCGGGGTGATCGCCGAGCCTCTCTATGGGCCTGGCTTCATCCTCTTTGTCGGCTTTTGGGTCATCTCCGTGGCGACCCTGTTGTGGAGCTTCTTCAGGTCGCTGTCGCAGGCCGAGGGGGGCTGCCGCATGGAGTTGCAGATCATGGCGCTCGGCTCATTTTTCGGGCTCGTTCCCGGCGTCCTGCTCGTGTTGGTGATCCCCTTGATAACGGGTTCCGCGCAAAGCGCGCGGTTCACGCCGATCGCGGTTGTCATCTGGCATGGCGTCATCGCCTACGGGATCGCCACCCGCCATATCATGGGCGCTGGCGAACTCTTGCGGCGTACCATCACGTATGCGCTTCTGACGGGCTTTCTGATCGTGCTGTATGTCCTCGCCTTCCACCTCGTGGATAGCCTGCCTTTGGACGGTGGCGGACCGCAGCGGACTGCGGCCCATGTGGTCGCCGCCGTCGTAGTCGCGCTGACCCTCGCGCCAGCGAACGCCTTCCTCCGGTACGGCGCCGACCGTTTGTTTGATGATGGTCGCGGCGATCTTTCCCAGTTGTTACACCAAGGTGGCGAAGTGGCGCGATCCATTACGACCGTTGACACGTTGTTCCATGATTTCGGCCTCTTGCTTCAGCAATCGCTTGCGCTTTCCCATGTGCGTGTCTATCTGCGCACCGGGCCGCGCTACGTGCTGCACGCGCGCATGGGCGCAGTCGAGACCGCTGAGGTGAGGTTATGGGTGAGGGTGATCCGTTGGTGCTCGCCTTGCAGGCCAAACGGCATCCCCTGTTGCGCGACGTGCTGCGGCGTACCGGGGGTACGCCGTTACAGGTGCGTGCCGAGCGAGCCCTGACCCGTCTGGACGCAGAAGCGGCTGTATCCTTGCACTCCGAGAACGGGCTGGTCGGCTTCCTGCTTCTCGGCCGCCGTCAGAACGGGAGGTTTTTCGGCAGGCGCGAAGAGGAAGCTCTGATGATCCTCGGCGATCAAATGGGAATTGCGATCGAGAACGCAACGCTCTACACGCGCCTTCAAGATGCGCGCAATTACAACGAGGTGCTGCTCGACAACCTCGTGACCGGCGTCGTCGCCGCGGACACGGAGGGGAGAGTCACGGTCTGCAACCGCGAAGCCCAGCGCATTTTGCACGTGGACGGGAACGATGCGGTCATCGGCCGTCCCGCCGCTGAGATTCTTCCGGAGCCGATTTGGGAGGAGGTGACCGCAAGCCTCGTTTCCGGGCGAGTCGTGCGCGACCGGGATCTGTTGCTGCGGTCGCAGGCGCCTGACGAGCAGTCCGTGCGTTACGCAACCGCCGTCTTCGGTGGCGAAGGCCGCGTCGCTTCGGGCGTCCTGCTGGTGTTGCAGGACACCTCCGCCATCCGCAAACTGGAAGGGCAGATCCGGCGTAGCGACCGGTTGGCGAGCATCGGAACGCTGGCCGCCGGTATGGCCCACGAGATCAAAAATCCGCTTGTCTGCCTCAAGACGTTCGTCCAACTGCTGCCCAGTCAATACGATGATCCCGACTTCCGCAACACCTTCACCCCACTGCTCGGAAACGAGGTCGAGCGCATCAACGCGATCGTCTCGCAACTGCTGAATTTCTCAAGGCCGGTGAAACCCATCCTTGAGCCTCTGTCGCTGCATGCAGCGCTGGATGCCGCTTGGCGGTTGGCCGCCCAGCAAAGCAAGGCCAAAGGGCTCGTGTTTGAGCGCCACTATCATTCCGAGAGAGACCGTCTGCTTGGCGATCAGCGACTGCTGGGCCAAGTGTTCCTGAATTTGTTTCTGAACGGTCTTGACGCAACGGAACGCGGCGGCAAGCTGACGGTGTCGACGCGCGCGGTCGGCCCGCCGGAGCAGCCTTGGTGCCAAGACGCGCTGGAGACCGACACTTGGATCGAGGTGCAGGTGTGCGACACAGGAAGCGGCATCGCCCCTGAGGAGCGAGAGCGGATCTTCGACCCCTTTTTCACAACGAAGGCCAACGGCACCGGTCTTGGCCTGTCGGTCGCGCATGGGATTGTCCTTGAGCATCATGGCCTGATTGACGTGGAGAGCACCCTCGGTATGGGTGCGTGCTTCCGAGTCCTTTTGCCGCTGCTGGCAGAGTCAGGCGTTAACGACGATAACGTAAAGAACGGAGGCGCATGACAGCATCCGCACCGGCTTGCCTGTTATTAACATGCGATCTAAAGCTGGCCCAGCAGTGGGTTCGGACTGTTGGTGGAATGACGGATATTCGTGTAACCGCCAGCCGTTTGGAGTGGTCGCGAGACACGCGTGTGACTGCGGTGCGTTTGCTCGATCTGCGGCATCCCGAAGCCGAGGCGGCTCTCGCGAGCGCAACGCCGGACGCGCGCAGCGGAATGGTCGTATTCGGCGTACCAGAGTCCGACCCTTTTCTGGATTGCCGCGATGCTGGCGTATTCGCGGTCGAGCCGCTGGACGTGCCTCCCGAGCGCCTGCGCCGGACGCTGCGACAGGCCATCCTGCTGCATCAGGCCCAGGAAGAGGTTAGCCTTTTACGGCAACAGCTCGCCTCCTGCAAGGCCGTGCCGCCGCCACCGCCGGACGAGCCTGATCTGAACCTTGCGCCCCTGTGTGAACTGTGGCGCGCCTCGCGCCATTTCCACGATATCCAAAAACTTCTCGACCAGTTGGTTGAAGGCGTTGCCGCCGCCGGCCGGATTGTCCGCGTGGGCGTGTTCGCCCGCTTGCATAACGAGGCGACCTACCGGCTGTGGGCTGGGCGCCGCTGCCTGGACAAAAGCGATTCGATATCGTTTGAGCCGCTCGACCTGTTCGTGCGCTGGCTTGAGCGACATGCCCACCTCGTCTGCCGCGCCCATCTGTCCCACGTCGATGATCTCCGCACCCGCAGGCTGCTGAAGCATGTGCTGGATGAGGCGGGCGCCGAAGTCATCGTCCCGCTTCTCGGCAAGCATGGCCTGCTCGGCTGGATCTTCGTGGGACACCGCGCGACGGGCATCCCTTTCGCGCCTCGCGACCTGACCGATCTGACCGTCATCGGCGAGCAAGTCGCCACGCTCCTCGAAAACGCGCTTCTTGTTGAAGAGCTTGCCGTGCAGAAAACGCTGGCTGAAAATTTGCTTGAGACCATCCCCGTCGGCATTTTGGCTGTTTCTGAGGACGGTGTGGTGCGTTGGTTCAATCGCGCTGCGGAGCAGATTTTGGGCATGAGCGCCGCAGAAACGGTCAACCGCCCTGTAGAGCAGACGGGCAGCCGGATCGCCGATGTGCTGCTGAGGGCGCTCCGGAAGGGCGCCGCTCCCGCACCGGCCGTCTGGACTGATGCCTCCAGCCGCCGCACGATCCGGGCCGACGCGCACCGCATCGGCAGCGACAGCACCAGTCTGGGTGCCATGCTGTTGCTATCCGATATTTCCCGCGAGCGGCTGCTGCGAGAGAAGCAGGAGGAGCTGGATCGCCATGTGTTTTGGAATGATCTTGCCGCCTCCATGTCGCACGAAGTGCGCAACCCGCTGGTGGCCATCAGTACCTTCGCGCAGCTTCTGCCCGAACGTTACGCCGACCCTGAGTTCCGCCATCAGTTCTTCGATATTGTCACGGGAGAAGTCGGGCGGCTGAATGCGATGATCCGGCAGATCAACACGTTTGCGCGTCCGCCCACGTTGCTCTTCCGTCCGGTCGCCCCGAGTGAATTGGTGGCACAGGCCTGCACGCGCGCCGCACAACTGGCGGGTTCGGAAAAACACGCTGTGATGTGTCAGGTTGAAGCGCATTTGCCCATGCTTGACGCCGATGCGGAAGCGCTGATTGGCGGGCTTGTGCATGTGCTTGTCAACGCGTATGAAGCCGTTCGAGGTCGGCCGTCGCCGTGCGTCAGGCTGCATGTCCGCTGCGCAGTCGAGGGCGTCGGACGTGCTCTCGTGTTTGCCGTCAGCGATAACGGGCCTGGCATCGCCAAAGAGATGGAGGAGAAGCTCTTTTCACCTTTCAGCACCACCAAGCCGCGCGGGTTAGGGCTGGGGCTTCCCTTGGCGCGGAGGGCGGTCGTCGACCATGGCGGCCGCATCGATGTCGTCACCACGGATCACGGGACGACCGTGATCCTCACCCTGCCGTTGGAGGAGAGCCACAACCATGCCGAAACTCCTGATCGTTGACGACGAACTCGGCAGCCGCGAAGCCCTGCGGCTGATCTTTTCGCGCGAATACACCGTCTATTCCGCCTCCACGGCGCAAGAGGCACAAGCGGTATTGTCGCGCGAACACGTGGATGTCATCCTGCTGGACGTGGTGATGCCCGGCCGGACCGGGCTCGACCTGCTGCGCCAGATCCATTCCGACCAACCCGATCTGCCCGTCATCATGGTCAGCGCGTCGACCGCCATCGCGCCTGTGGTCGAGGCCATCCGTCAGGGGGCCGTCGATTTTGTCGGCAAACCATTCGACGTGGAGAACATCCGCCACGTGGTGAGACGGGCGCTTGAAACCCGGCGCCTGCACCGACAAGTTGCTGTATTGGAAACAGAGTTGTCGGCAGCCTTCCCGACGCAGGAGATCGTCGGGCGCAGCCCCGCGTTTGTGGCCGCCATTGACCAGTTGCGGCAAGCGGCTGCCTCCGACGCCACGGTGCTGATTCAGGGCGAGAGTGGAACGGGTAAAGAACTGGCTGCCCGCCTGCTGCACGAGCAGAGCCCCCGGCGCAGTGAGCCGTTCGTCGCTGTCCATTGCGCGGCCCTCCCCGAAAACCTGCTGGAGAGCGAGCTGTTTGGCCACGAGAAAGGGGCCTTCACCAATGCGGACCGCCAGAAACCCGGCCGGTTCGAGCTGGCTGGGTCGGGAACCCTGTTTTTTGACGAGATCGGGGAGATGTCTGTCGCCACGCAGGTGAAGCTGCTGCGTGTGCTTCAGGAGCGCGAATTCATGCGAGTCGGCGGAACCCGCCTGCTTCGCACCACTGCCCGCATCGTCGCAGCCTCGGCCCGCGATTTGCGCCGGGAGGTGTCCGAGGGACTCTTCCGCGAGGATCTCTTCTACCGACTCAACGTGGTGCATGTCCGCTTGCCGCCGCTCCGTGAACGGCGCGATGACATCCCTTTGCTGCTCGCGCATTTTCTGAGCCGGCTCGGACCCGCCTTGCACGCCGCGACCCGCGGGTTTGAAGCGGAGACTCTGCGTCGGCTGTGTACCTACGCCTGGCCCGGGAACGTCCGCGAGCTGCGCAACGTGGTCGAGCGCGTTCTGGTGCTCCACGGGTGCGAACCGGAGATTTCCGCTCTGCGGCTCCCCGAAGAGTTCCATGCCGAGCCGGCGTGTATCGCGGCGGCTGAGGACGAAGCGGCCGTTGCCGTCTGTGCCGCTGTTCCGCCGCCTGCCGAGGGCCTGACGCTCGAAGAGGCCGTCAGTGCCTATGAGCGCCAACTCATCGCCGACGCCCTGCGCCAGGTTGGTGGCGTGCAGACGCGCGCCGCCGAAAGCCTCGGCACAACCCGCCGCATCCTCCGCTATAAAATGGAGAAACTGGGCCTCGCAAACCCGGAGCAGCCGGAACGTTTCGGAAATGAGCCTATGCCAAAGGAGGAGTTCGGAGTTAGAATTTAGGAGTTGAATCATTCCCGGCCCCTGTTCGGCGCTTGTGTTTTTCGGCTGGGGTATGCACAATGTTTTTCTGAAGCACGAGGGCACGAGCGACTGGAAAACGGAGTTCTGGGGCAAGTGGATGCATAGCTGCGTGCCGGCCTACCGCTATACGCACGATGAGGCGCTGAAAGCGAACATCGACGCCTCGGTCAAGCTCGTGCTTTCGGCTCAGCGCGCGGACGGCTATATCGGAAACTACACGGATGAGTGCCATCTGCAGGGCTGGGACATTTGGGGCCGCAAGTACACGATGCTGGGACTGATGCACCACTACGATTTGACCGGCGACAAAACGGTGCTTGATGCGACCCGCCGTGTGGCGGATCAGCTCATCACCGAGGTCGGCCCCGGCGCGGCTGGCAAGATCCAGACCATCGGCATGCATCACGGCAAGCGCTTTGAGACCGCGCCAGCCTATCACATGATGGAGACCTGCGTGACCACCACATGGATGCGGTTCTGTGAGACGCTGCTGCGTGTGACCGGCAAGGCGGCCTATGCCGACGAACTGGAAAAGACGACGTACAACGCCTATCTGGCGACGCTGGCGCGTGACTGCTCGACCTTCTCGAAATACTGTCCGCTCAGCGGCACGCGCAGCCGCGGCAATGACCAGTGCGGCATGACCATCAACTGCTGCGCCGCCAACGGGCCGCGCGGTTTCGTGGCCATCGCCGAGTCGGCCCTCATGGCCGACGCCGAGGGCGTGATGGTCAACCTCTATCACGCATCCAAGGCGTCGATCGTTCTTCCGGCCTCGCAGACGCGCGTGACGGTCGAGCAGGAGACCGATTATCCGAAGGGGAACAAAGTGATGCTGCGCGTGTCTCCCGACAAGGAGCAGCCCTTCGCCTTGCGGTTGCGCATTCCGGCGTGGAGCGCCAAGACTTCGGTGACTGTGAACGGGCTGGAGGTGTCGGGCATGTCGCCGGGTACGTACCTCTCGCTCAACCGCACCTGGAAGCCCGGCGACACGGTTGGCGTGACGTTCGATTTCACCGGCCGCGTCGAGGGCAAGAGCGAGCACTTCGCCCTGTTCCGCGGGCCTCTGGTGCTGTCGCACGACGCACGCTTCAACGACGGCGCGGTGGACCAGCCCGCCAAAATGCCGGAGCTCGGGAAGCCGGTGGAGATCACGCCGGTCGCCTGTGAAAACAAGGATATCTGGCAGGCATTTACCGTGCTGCTGCAGACCGGAACGGATCCGGAGTCCTCCGAAATGAAGCCACATCCGGTGCATTTCTGCGATTACGGTTCGGCCGGCAACACGTGGCAGGCCGACTCGCTCTACCGCACCTGGCTCCGCAACCCGATGAACCTGATGGCCCGCCCGTACGTGTCCTACGACGTGCCGGGAAACTGACCGCGAGAGTCTCAGGCAACGTGTTACCGAGCACTCGCCGCGTCGGCGCGCGTGGCCTTCATCCGTTTACGGAAGTCCCGCGGGGGGAGGCTGTGCAGGGCGCTGAACTGGTGGTTGAAGTGGGAGATGTTGTTGTAGCCTGACGCGAGCGCGATCTCGCTGACGGAGAGGTCGGTCTCGATCAGCTGGCGGCTGGCGAAATTGAGCCGAACTTCGGTGACAAAGCCGGTGAACGTCTTGCCGGTGTGCTTCTTGAAGTGGCGCTCAAAGGTCGCCTTGCTCATGCGGGTCTCGCGGAGAACATCGGCAAAAGACAGCTCTTCCTGAAAATTGTGAAACACCAGGTAAATGGCTTTTTGAAGGCTTCGGTAGGTGGACAGTTGGGCAGGCGGAACAAAGGTCGTGTTGGAAATGGTTTTGCGGTCTTGAGGCGCGGCCTTTACGATGGCCTCCAGAATCTGCATGAAACGCACCAGTCTGCCCATGCTGCCGCAGTCGACTGCGGTGCGGATGAATTCCGCGATGGCTGATACCATCGGCCCGGTCAGGTGAATGCCGCGCCGCGCGTCTGCCCAGAGGCCGCGTAGCGCTGCGGTTTCCGGCAATTGCCAAAAGGGGTGTTCGGGTTCGAAGTCGAATTGGATCGCATAGCCTGACGAGTGTTGGCGCATGTGCCAGTAGTGCGGAAGGCCCGGGCCGATCAGCACGAGGTCGGGCGCAGTGACGTGCGTGATCGAATCGCCGACAAAACGGGTGCCGGATCCTTGCGTGAGCAGCGTCAGCTCCATCTGCGAATGGTGATGCCATTCGTGTCCAGACCCGACAAAGGGCCGGCGCGTCCCATCAGCGGCAACAACTTCAACCTCATGAATGTTGTTCTGCCACTGTAGCAGCCGGAAGGACTCGCCCGGCAGAAGCTGAATTTTTTCGGCTTTCAATTTCATACGTACGCCTAAACCGAAGCCATAGTACAAGAGTTTGAGTCCCGAGACAAAGCGTTTTGTGACTAAGGAGGCCGGTTAGCGCCCCATGCCGCGCCGGGCGGACAATCGCCCTGTTCTTCT
>CAYMLQ010000133.1:0-13483 GCA_964390795.1 uncultured Lentisphaeraceae bacterium | reverse complement strand
TGGATGCGGAGGTCGCGCTTGACCTTCACCTGGCAGGAGAGCCGGACATTGGCCTTCTGCTCTTCCGGCGTGAGCCAGGGGCTCTCCGTGGGCAGCAGCGCGCCAGCGCCTTCGAGTACGGTCACCTTGCACAGCCCGCACGAACCTCGCCCGCCGCAGGATGACGGGATAAAGATCTGCTGGTCCTTGAGCACGTTCAGCAGCGAGCGCCCGCCCTGAACAGTCACCTTCTTGCTGTCGTTGATCGTGATCGTGCAGTCGCCGTAATTGGCGATCGTGGCGTCCGCGATCACCAGCAGGATCGCGAGCACCGTGTTGATCGCGCACATCACACCGACCGCTATGAGGAGTTCCATCATGGTTAGTTTAGGCTCACCATCCCGTTAAAGCCCATGAACGCAAGAGCCATCGTGCCCGCGATGATCAGCGCGATGCCCGGGCCTTCTAGGCCGCGCGGGATGCGCGAGCGCAGCGAGAGCCGCTGGCGGATCCCTGCCATCGCCATGATGGCCAACGCCCAGCCAAACCCCGCACCCGCCCCGTAGGCGCAGGCCTGACCGAACGAGTAGTCGCGGATCACCATAAAGAGGCACGCGCCCAGAATCGCGCAGTTCACCGTGATGAGCGGCAGGAAGATGCCCAGCGCCTGGTAGAGCGGCTCCGAAACGCGCTCGATGATCATCTCCACAAGCTGCACAAAGGCGGCGATCACCACGATAAACACGATGAAGCGCAGGTAAACCAGGTTCAGCGGAACGAGGATATGATAGTAAACCACCCAGTTCAGCGCGGTGGTCGCGGCGGTTACAAAGAAAACGGCTGTCCCCAACCCGAGCGAGGCCTTGACCTCGCGCGATACGGCGAGGAAGGAACACATCCCCAGATAGTTGATCAGGAGGATGTTGTTGGTGAAGACCGCCGAGAACAAGATGGTGAAAAACCCAAGCTCTTGCATGTCACGCCTTCGCTTCCCGGGCCGGCCGCGAGCCCACCCCCTTGACGATCCAGACAAACACCGCCAGCACGAAGAACCCGCCCGGCGCCATGACCATGATCGACCAGTTCACCCAATGCGGCCCCAGCACCTGAACGCCCCAGACGGCGCCGGTGCCGAGCAGTTCGCGGCAGAGGGCGATCAGAAGCAGGACATACGAGTAGCCGACTCCCGCCGAAAACCCGTCAACGAGAGCGGGGATCGGCGGACTCGTCAGCGCGACCGCCTCGGTGTGGCCCATGACGATGCAGTTGGTGATGATCAGCCCGACGTAAGGACCGAGCTGCCGTGAGATGTCGGGGTAATACGCTTTCAAATAGATGTCCACGAGGATTACCATGCAGGCGATCACGAGAACCTCCACCATCATGCGGACCCGCGGGGGTATCCAGTTGCGAATCAGCGAGAGCGCAAGATTGGAAAGTGCGGTGACGAAGATCAGGCCCAGGCACATCACCAGCGTATTCTTGACCACGTTCGTCACGGCCAGAGTCGAGCAAATCCCCAGCACCTGCACGAAGATCGGGTTCTGCGTGCTGAGGTTCTCCCTGAACAGCTTCCAATTCCGCGAGGACGTCATTTGGCAGCCTCCTTTTCCTTCTCCGCGTTGAGCAGCACCCCGTTGAGCATATCCAGGACCGCAACCGACGTGATCGTGGCGCCGGTGATTCCGTCGATTTCCGTCGGCGCGGTCGAGCGCGTGCCTTCGGGCTTCAGCACAAACGGGCCGGTCTTCCCTTCGATCTGCGCCATGAACCACGCCTCGGTGATCCGCGCGCCAAGGCCCGGCGTTTCGTTCTGATCAAGAAACCGGATCTGCCGGAACGCGCGCTTCGCGGGATCGATGCCGACGACCGCGGTAATCAGTCCCCACAGCCCCCGGCCCTGGCGCGTATACACCAGGGCTCGGACCTTTCCCGCCTCGACATCGCGCACACGGAAGCGCGTCGGCGCTTCCGCAGGCTCAGCGTCCACCGACTGTCGGAACCAGTCCCCCACCGCGACCGGATCTTCCGGCACGTGTACGCCCGCGACCTCCATGACCGCCCGCTGTAGGAAGAGCGCGGCATTGCGCTCCACGCGCTCGGCGGTTGCGAGTTGGAGCGCGGACACGCAGGCGATCACAACCAGCGTCAGCCCGAACATGAAGCCGGTGGTCCGCAGACCCTCTTTCAGGCGTGCATTCATCACGCGGGTGCCTTTTGCGGGATGCCTTGCACAAGCCGGACAACGTAATCCGTGATGGGCGCGAACATGTTCGCCAGCAAGATCGCGAACATGGTGCCTGCCGGCCATGCGGAAAACGTGGCGATCAGGGACGACATCGCGCCGATGAACGCGCCGTAGATCCACCTGCCCACATTCGTCTGGGCCGCCGAAATTGGGTCGGTCGCGTAGAAGAAGATGCCGATCACCAGGCTGCCCGCCATGGCTGCCCGCAGCGGATCCGGCGCATGGCCCAAGCCAAGCTGCCACAGGAGCGTTTGCACAACTGCGTAGCCCAGAAAACCGGAGAGAACGATGCGGTAATTGGCGGCTTTCGTCCAGAGGAGGTAAAGCCCGCAAAGGATGGTCAACACCGCGCTGGTGCCACCGATCACGCCCGAGCAGTCGCCGAGGAACAGATTCCAAAACGACAAATCGCCCGCCGCCACACCGCGCTCGGCCAGAGCGGCTGCGGGCAGCTTCAGCAGCATGCCCGGCGTAGCCGTCGTGATCACATCCGGAGGAGCAGAGGCTGCGGTCCAGCCCCAGCGCACCAGGCCGGCCGGGAAGCGCGTCCAGGGCTCAACCCACTGCGCGGTCATATAGTTGCCGAAACTGATGTAGACGAAGGCGCGGCCCGTCAGCGCCGGGTTGAACACGTTCCGCCCGAACCCGCCGTAGACCATCTTGCCGAACACGATGCCGAACACGATACCCAGCGCCGCCATCCAGAACGGCAGCGTCGGGGGAAGGGAGAACGTGAACAGAACGGCGGACACGAACACCGCCGACGAGACCGGCTCTTTCCATTGGCGGGTGAAGGCAAGCTCCGTAACATACGCGACGAGGGCCACCAGCGCCATCATCGCGAGAACGCGCCAGCCGAAAAAATAGACCGACTCCGCCGCCAGCGGTGCGCAGGCAAAAAGCACGCGCTTCATCGGCTGCTGCCAATTGACCCACTTAGTTTGCTGCGGCATGCTGACCTCCCACTTAAAATGGGATGATAACGCAACGGCCTTACGCTTTCAATGCCACTGGGCGCAAACGGGGAAAACTCCCCGTTTGCCCCCTCAGAGCGCCCGTTTCAGAACGCCCTCAGACGGCGCACCGCCGTCGTGATATCCCTCACCCGCTGGTCGCCCGCCTCACGCTCGACCGCGACGGCGCCTTCATACCCGATCTCCGCCAAAACGTTCAGGAACTCGAAGGCGTTGACCTGGCCCTCGCCCCACACCACTTCGCTTCCCCAGGTTCCGGGCACCGTCGTGCGGAGCGCGTCCTTGATGTGGATGTGCCGGATCCAAGGCGCCAGGCGGCGCAGCGCAGGCAGCGGCTCATCCTTGTTGTACAGGATCAGATTGGCCGGATCGAAATTGAGCAGCACGTTCGGATGGTTCAGCGTCTCTACGAAACGTTGCAGATCCTCCGCAGTCTCCTGCCCGGTTTCCATCAGCAGCGACACCCCCGCCTCGCCTGCGCTGTCGCCCAGAGCGCGTACGCGGTCATAGAACTTTCTGGCATAAGCGTGATCCGTGTGATCCAGAAACCCCACATGCATCATGATGTACTTGGAGCCCAACTCCGCCGTGATCTTCGCGGCCTTGGCGAACGCCTCTCCACCCGCAGGCCAGTGCGCGTCCGGCGCGATGCCGCCCGTCACCTTGATCGTATCCAACGTGGTGTAATCCTCGTAGTCGAAATTCATCATGCCCGCCGTCACGGTCCAGCCCTGCCGCCGCACCGCCTCCAGATACGCCTCGCCGTCCGGACCCAGCGCCGGAGCGATCGCCAGATTGACATGCTCCAGCCCCAGCGCCGTCATGATCGAACCGATCTCGTCGATCCCCTTCCTGAACGACCAGCTGCACACGCTGATCGGCCACTTACCGCATAGTTTCATACGTTCATCCCCCTCATCTACACGTTCACTCCAAAACTCCACAACTCAAGCACGTTCGCACTCCAGCACTCTAGCACTTTAGCACTCTAGCACTTTAGCACTTTAGAACTTCCCACCCTCACCGTCTTACCCGTCTTTGCCGACTTCTTCTCCGCGTCCACAATCCGCACCGAGTCGCGCGACTGCTCCGGCGTAGTCACGCACGCGACCTTCTTGCCGCACAGCACGTCCATAAACCATTGGATCTCGTGTTCGTACCCGTCGCCCTCCGGCAGTTTCGGCACGCTCGGCTCGCCCTTCAAGGGATACACGCACAGCGGCTTTTCGCGCTTGGCGTCCAGCACCACGACCGCCTTCTCGAACGTCACGATGTAGCTCGCCTCGAAGCCCAGCGTCGGCGTCATGCACCAGCTCCCCTCGGCCGTCACCGCCGCGCCGCCCACATCGTAGAGCGTCGAGATGTACTGCATCGCCCCGTCCTTCGCGTAGGACGCTGAACTCGTCACCGCTTTGGGCATGCCGAAAAGGAACTGCACGATGTCGGTGTCATGGATGTGCAGGTCAAGCGCCACACCGCCGCTCTTGCTCTCATCCACGAACCAGCTCTTGCCCTTGCCCCAGCCCGGAGGCGCGCTGAAACGGCGGAACGAAGCAGCCAGCACCTTGCCGTACTTTTTGCTGTCCACCAGCTTCTTAAGGTAGACGTAGCAGGGCCAGAAGCGCAGGCACTGCGCGATCATCAGACGCGCGCCGTTGGGCGCACGCTTCGCGGCCTTCACCATCGCCTCGCAGGCTGCGGCGTCCAGCGCCATCGGCTTCTCGCACAGCACGCTGATGCCGGCCTTCAAGGCCTTCACGGTCAGCGGCACATGCAGCGGCGTCGGCAGCGTCAGCGAGATCACGTCCGGCTTGGCCTCGGCCAGCATCCGGTCAAAGTCATCGTAAATCACCGCGTCGCCGAAATCGGTCGACGCATCCGCCCCCGCCAGATTTCCGCCCTGCACCGGGGACTTGAACTGGGACGCGTCCTTGTCGCAAAGCGCCACGACCTTCGCCCCTTTGACCTTCTTCCAGCACCCGTAGTGCATGCGCCCCATGAAACCGAAACCGACGACTGCGACACGCTTCAACACTTTCTCTTGCTTCGCCATTTCCAGATCTCCCTATCAAACGATTCAACCAAACTATGCTGCTAGCATCCTAAATCCGCAGGGGCTTGTCAATCCCCAGATTATTGCTTCAGCCTTTCAGCCAGTGGATTCGGATTTCCTTTTCCAGCGACTTGAATTCCGGGTCGCCGGTGGCGAGTTCTGCCTTGTATCGCTTAGCCAGCGCGGCGGCGAAAGCGTCGGCCAGACTGAGCCTGAAGCGGGCTTTGAAGTCGGCCGCCAGATCGGCCAGTCCGCGGTCCGCCGGATGGAACTCGATGGGCAGGGCGCTTAGAATTCTGGCGGCTTCGGCCCAGGCCTCCGCGCCGTCCTTGCGGAGGATCATGTATTGGGCCTCCGCGTAGTTGACCTCGGTCATATGCACAGGTTTGTCGGCCTTGCCCGCTTTCTGGAGGAGTTCCTTGACCGGGACGCCCGCCGCCTCGCCCCGGAAGAAGGCGATGAGGGCGTAACTATCGAGAACCGTGGCGGACATATTTCGCCTCCTCCTTCTCGCGTTCCTCACGCGTGTGCTCGGCCCATGCTTCGGCCAGGGGCTTGTCGCCGGGCTTGCGTCGGAGCAGGCCAAAGCCGCGCTCGATCATGGCGGCGGTCACCGGTTTGAGCAAGATGCCCTCGTCCGTGGCGGACACAATGGCGCGGGTTCCGTCCTCAATGAGGAAGAGCTTACGCAGCCGTTGAGGAATCACCACCTGGCCTTTTGTGGTAAAACGGACGGTATCGCACGGTATAGTCGTATTCATGGGATAAAGTATGACTTGCTTGGAAAAGTCCGTCAACTCCAATTGTGACGGAGATTCGAGTGCAGTCGGACTTCAACCGCACCTTCCACAAGAAGTTCTAGAGCGCAGCCTCGCCGCTAGCGAGCCTTCAGGAACCGGTCGAAGAAAGCGAGCGCCGGGCCGACGTCGATCTCGTGGCCGCCGTCGAACCAGTCGATCTCCGTGCGCTCGGGGATCTTGAGCAGCGCGTAGGCGCGCCGCACGAGCGCGTATTCGTAGCCGACGAACTCGTCCCACGCCACGGTGTCGGCGTGGCCGCGCTGGGCCATGAAGGCCCGCGGCGCCGTCAGCCCCGCCAGGTCGGAGTAGTTGAAGGTGTTGCCGAGGTCGAACTCGAACATCTCGTACTCGTCCCAGAGCGCGAAGCTGAAGGGGTACAGCGTGGAGGCCATCTTGGTGATGCCTTCGTTGAAGTCGCCCGTCGAGATCACGGCGCGGAACTCCGGCATCAGGGGCGGCACGCGCACCGCCGTCTTGCCGCCATAGGACTGGCCGATAAAGCCGACGCGCGTGACGTCGGCCTGCGGCAGCGTCGCGAACCACGCGAACATCTGCTCGTACTGCGCGTGAATGATCGAGTAGAGCGACAGCTTGAGCGGGTTGGCCTTGCGCGAGAGCTGGCGGTAACGGTCTTCGAAGATGTAGGGATTCTGCGGCAGGAAAACGACGTAGCCCTTCGCCGCCAGCTTCGGCGCGATCTCGTAGTAGGTCGGGCGTCCGCCCTTGTCCAGCTCCATCAGCGTGCGCGGCGTGCCCCCGCGACCGTGCTGCGCCACCACTACCGGCCGCCGCTCGCCCGGCATCACCTCCTTGGGCAGCAGCAGATAGCCTTCGAGAATGAAGTCCGGCAGCACGTCCAGCACGACTTCGTGGCAGACGTACGCCGCCGTCTCCTGCACCACGCGCGAGCGCACGTTGAGCGGCAGCTTCGCCGCGTGGATGCGCCCCATGACCTCCTCGCGGTAGTAGTCGCGATACCCTTCGGCCGAACGGTCGTAAGCCTCCGGACTGGAGAAATCGAGCCGCTCCATGAACGTGCGCCGCGTCGCGCCCGAGACCGCCAGCAGCCGCTGCGAAAAGCCGTTCATGCCTTGGACCAGCCGCCGCTCGCGCTCCGCCGCGTCCGGCAGGCGGACGGCGACGAGCGCGTGCTTAGCCACAGGCGCCTGCTGCGCGTCCGCCTCGACCGTCAGCCACGCTCCGGCCTGCAGCGGCGCCACCAGCGCCTGCGCCTTTTGAACCTCGCGGGCCACGGCCTCCGGCGCGGGCGACACCAGCTCGCCGGGCGCGCCGCCCTCCTTGCCCATCTCGCGCGTGATCGTCTCGACCGGCCCCGGCCCCGCCACGATGCGCAGCGCGCGCGGCGCGATCAGCGTCGCGATCTCGGCGTCGCCGAACTCCCGCAGCAGACCGAACACGTTGCGGTCGATCGGCTCGCGCCACAGCCCGGAACGGTCGTTGAAAGTGCCCGCCACGCGCGTGGCCTCGATCCGCGTGTCGAGCGCGCCTGCGTAAAAGGCCAGCAGGCCGCCCTCTCCCCAGCCACCCACCTGCACGGGAACCCGCGCGTCCTCCTTTTGAAACCAGTCCACCAGCGCCAGCACACCCTGCACCTCGTAGCCGATGATGTGCCGCCCCATGACGTACGCGGGGCGGTAGACGAACTCGCGGTTCGGCATGCGCATCCGCCCGGGAAGCTGACCCTTGCCGGGCTTCTTGTAGACGCTCTCGAAAACCGTTTTCGTCCGGCTGACCACGGCGGGCAGAACGAGGCGGCAGCCCGGCGCGGGCCACTCGAAGCCGGTCTTGCACCCCGCCACACCGCACGGCGCGAGGCCCAGAACCTGCTCCGGCGTCACGCCCGCGTGCGGGAGGTAGACGGCGTTGCGCAGCACCGGCTTCGCCTTCGGCTCAAGCAGCAGGCCCTCGGCCTGATAGCCTTCGAGCACGGGCCAGCGGATCTCCAGCAGCACGTGGGTGTCGGTCTCCCCGAGCACTGCGGAGCGGGCGAGGCTTGCGACCGGTTCGGGCGCGTCGAAGGGCACGCGCGCGTCGCGCACGCCCAGCATCCGGGCCAGCCGCTGCCGGTTCGTCGCCACCGAGGCGGCGTAGCCTTCAGCTCCGTGCGCGAAATCGCGCACCCAGTACTTCGTCCGCTCGTCCGCGCACCGCTCCGTCTCGCGCAGCATGAAGCGGTCGAGCCCGCGCATATAGGCGTCCGCGAGATCGTTCGTCCCCTCCAGCGGCGCCGTGCCCGGCAGGGACTGCGCGAGGCCGAGCCTCGTCCCGCAAACCACACAACTAATAACCACCCGAATACGTACCCACATACCTCGCACCTTCTCCACTCAGTATAAGGAACTCTGGGAATTCCACACCTCTCGAAGTGTGGAATTGAAGTGCTGCATTGTTTTCAAGACAGACAGCGTGCTCATTCGGTAACCGGAGAATTGCGGCGGCCGGTGGTCAATACGGGCATCGCGTGAGCGCTAAACGGTTTCTGCATTCGGTCTGCGTAACCCGTTGCCGCAACGCTCATCCGCGCAATCCGCAACTTTCCCCCCCCCGCACGGCCCGCAATCGACTCCTACCGCAGCGGCGGCTCGGAGCCTTCGACCAGCTTGTGGACGCCCATCATGCTCTTGTCGCGGAGGCCCGGGCTCGCGTAGCGCCACACCAGTTTTTTGTCGCGCGTGATCTCGAGCATGCCCGTGCCCGCGCCCTCTTTGGTGTAGGCCGAATAGCACCCCGTGACAATATTGCCGTTGGGCAGCACCTGGATGCCGGTCATGTTCTGGATCACCACGCCGGGCAGGTCGTCCTTCTTGAACTCCCACACCTCGTTGCCGTCCTTGTCGTATTCGGTGATCTGATTGAGCGACGAGGCGAGCGTGTTGCCGTTGGCCAGGCGCACCGCCGCGAACGACAATCCCTTGGTCGGCTTCTCCCACGCCGTGCTGCCGTCCGGCTTATACTCGCGCACGATATTCGACTTCGAATGGCTGACCAGGTAATTCCCGTTTGCCAGCTTGCGCACCATGCGCAGGTGGTGATGGTCGTCGGTCTTGCCGTAGTTTGTCATCAGCGAGAAGACGACCTTGCCATCCTTGTCCACTTCGACCACGCGGCCAGAGGCATTTTCGCCGACCACGGTGTTGCCGTTCGGCAGGCGCTGGCACGAGTAGGCGCCTCCACCCTTCTGGATCTCGGGTTTGTATTCGAACACGACCTTGTGGTCGCGCGTCACCTCGGTGATGTTGCCGTCCGCGAAAAGGACGTTGCCGTTGGGCAGCATCCAGGCGTCATGAATATTGCCCGCCTTGTGCTCCCACACGACCTCGCCCTGCGTCGAAAGCAGGAGCACGCGCCCGCCGCCCGTGGCCAGCACCTGCGCATCCAATTTGCCCTCGACACCGTCGCCAATCGCCAACCCCGCCGCCATCACGACCGCTGCCAAAATCCTCTTCATTGTTCGTCTCCCTTCTCTGTCTCATAAACGTTGCGCTTACCTGTCCAACAGGATCCCGCGCCGCACGAATGTCGGAATGTCAAGATCCTGCCCGTTGTAGAGCGTGGGCTCGACATTCTGGAACTTGCCGCGCCCCGTTGTTCCGAACGAGAGCTTGCTGCCTTTGCTGCGCCCCTTCTTCGCGCTTCCCGGCTGAATCGGGAACGCTTCGGCCACGGGCGGCTCCTGCACCGGAGGCGACTCTTTGCGCATCTCGCCCTGCGACACCGTGACGCAGCTCTCAAAAGCCAGCACCACGACCTCCACGCGCCCGTCGAACTGAGCGTCCAGCACGGTGCCCATTTCGACGTGGCAGTCGCTCTTGCACAGCGCGCGCAGTTTTCCCATGATCTCGCCGATCTCCGCGAGCCGAAGATCGTTCCCGGCCAGAATGCCCACGAGCTGCGTGTTGGCTTTTGACAGCGTCTCGCCGGAACGCAGCAGGCGGCTGCCGCGCAGGCCCGCCATGACCTGCACGGCACGGTCCGCCCCCTGCGCCGAGGCGGTGCCGAAGCGGGCGTTGCCGCCCCGCACGACCATCGCGTGCAGCCGTTCGGGATCTGTCTGAATGAAGCCAGGCTTGGTCACCAGCCGCCAGAGCAGCGTGATCCCTGACGCGATCTGGGATTCGGCGCTGCGGACCGCCTCTTCCAGCAGAACGGCTCCCGAGTCGCTGTACACATCGTCAAGCGCGATGACAACCAAGGAATCCGCATGCTCCTCGATCATCGGCAGCACCCGTTCGGCGGCCTTGCGGCGAGTCTCGCCCTCAAACCCGAACGGCAGGGTCACGAAACAGAGGGTCGCGATGCCCATGTCATGCAGCGCTTTGATGATTTCCGGCGTGGCGCCCCCGCCGGTGCCCGAGCCCAGGCACGCCGTCAGCACCACCGTGCGCACGCCCTGCAGGTGCGGCGTCAGATTCTGCAGGTCGTCCTGAGCGGCCAGACGCCCCTTAATCGCGTCGCCCCCCGTGCCGTGCCCCGCAAGTCTCGTCCCGCCCAGCAGCAAGCACGTGAGACCGCCCTCGGCGGCCTGGCGGTTCGACAGCGCGTCCGTGTCCACGCCCAGCGCGCGCATCCGGCCGCCGTACGCAGCCAGAACCGACGCGGCGAGCCGGCACCCGCCGCCGCCCACGCCCAACAGAAGAAGCCCTGATTGCAGTTCCTGGCTCATCGACGAAACACTCCTTTGAACAGGTTCCTCAACGGCGAGAGAAGCCCGCGGTCCTCGTAGGTCATCTTCCCGTACAGCACCAGCCCCGCGACCGTCGACAGGGAGGCCGGCTGTTCGGCCTTGTCCAGACCGTCCACGTTCACCGGCAGCCCGATCCGGCACGGCAGCCCAAAAACGCGCTGGGCCAGATCCGCCACCTTGCGCAGATAGGCGCCCCCCCCCGTCAGAATCACGCCCCCGCCCAGATGCGGCAGCACGCCGGCCTCATCGAGTTTGGAGCGCAACACGCGGAACGTCTCGTCCATCCGCGCGTTGATCACCGTTTGCAGCACCTTGCAACTGATCAGCCGCTCCTCGAACCCCACATCCGCCGGTAGCGCCACGCGGCGCGCGCTCGTCTCAGGATCGATCAGCGCGCACCCCTCCGTACGCTTGATCTCCTCCGCACGGTTCAGCGGAATGTTGAAGGCCAGCGCGATGTCGTTTGTGACGTGATCCCCGCCCACCGCAATACAGCCGACCGCGGAGATGACATTGTTGCAATACGCAATGTAGTTCGTCGTGCCGCCGCCGAGATCCACCAGCACCACGCCGTTGCGCTTCTGCTCGGGCGTCAACACCGCCAACGCCGCACACACGCCTGAGAACGCCACATCCGTGACCTCGAGCTGTGCGCTCTTTGCCACGCTCACCGCATTGTCGATGCGGTTCTTCAAGCCGTGTACCGCCATCACGTTCAGCGTGAGCATCTTGCAGCGCATCCCCTCGGGCTTCACGATGCCCGGCTGATCGTCCACCGTAAAGCTCTGCGTGATCGTGTGCAGCACCTGCCGGTCGGCGTCGATCTGAACCGCATTCGCGATCTCGGAGACCTCCTCGATGTCTTCGCGCGAAACGACCCGATCACCCGAACGGATCGTGGCCATGCCCGGGTTGATCGCCGCCTGAATATGCCCGCCTGAAGTCGCCAAGAGCACCTGCCAAATGCTGACATCGGCCTGCTTCTCCGCCTGTTTGGCCGACGACTCGACACCCACCTTCGCTTGGGACAGGTCAATGATCTGCCCCTTGCGCACCCCGGTGGTCGGATAACTTCCGATCCCCGTGATCCTCATGCGCCCGTTCTCGTCAGTCTCACCCACGCACGTCACCGTCCGTGACGTCCCGATCTCCAGCGCGGCTATCGGAGGAATCGCCATACATAACCTCTTGTTTTACGCTTCATTGAACGCCGGGCGGCGTCGCGAAAATCCGCCCGGGATGCGTCGCATCCCACATCAGGCAGCCCCGCCCGATCTCGCTCTCCATGGCCTGGGCGAGCTGGTCGAACTGCCGCTGCATTTTCGCCTCCGTGTCTTTCTCGTCGTCCTGCATCCCCTCCCAGGCGATCTTCGCCTGACGGTGATCGGAGAGCGTCAACAGCAGATCGTCTTCCCTGCTCGTGTCCAAAACCAACAGGCGCAGGCGGCACTCAGGGCGCAGCGCGTTTTGTACCAGCCGGATCGCAGCCATCTCTTTGCCTCGCAGCCGGTCCCCCGGCTTGATCTGCGCCAAAAGATCCGAACCTTTGATCATCGGCAAACCGCCCGTCCCCGCGTACCGGACAAACACGACGCCTTCAACGTCCACCACCCGCCCGTTCGAGGACACGCGCGCGATGGGCTCGCGCTCAATGATCGTGATCGCCATCTTATCGGGCATACGCCGCACAATGGTAATGTCGCGGATATTCGGGGCCTGTTCCAGCAGCTCGCACCGCTTCTGCTCGATCGGCAGCGAGAACAGGTTGATCCCCTCGCGCAGCCCCAGAACCTCACAAACCAGATCGGGCGTCAGCGTCTTGCCGGTGTTGATGGTGACACTGCGCCGCAGATCCTTCAAAACAAACAGCCGCTCGGAGTGAAAGTAATAGGTTTCAAACAGCTCCCAGCCCACCCACCCGGTAGCCAGCAGTCCGACGATCAGCGCGAAGCACCCGATCGCAAACTTCACCCCGCCCGGCAAACCGGTCACGACGCCGGTCACGCGCCGGTTGTTGAGGGTGAGCCCCCCGGGGCGCTTCTTCCCCCGCTTAAAGAAATCCCACTTCATCGCTTGACCCTCTGCGACACGCCGTCGCCCAGCTCAGTCGCACGCCGCATCCGCCAACAGTCTCGCGCACAGCGCGCTGAACGACAAGCCCGCCTTCGCGGCCGCCTTGGGCAGCAGACTGGTGGCCGTGAACCCGGGAATCGTGTTGATCTCCAGCACATAGGGGCGCCCCTCGGGCGTCACCCGGAAGTCGACGCGGCTGACGCCCCGGCACCCCACCGCCTGAAACGCCAGCAGCGCCAGCATCTGACAGGCCGCGATCTGCGGAGCATCCTCCGCCGAGTCGGGAAACACGTACCGCGTCACCCCCTGCGTGTATTTTTCGGCGAACCCGTACCACCCGTTCGGAGCGCAGATCTCAACCACGGGCAGCGCCCGCCCGCCAACCACGCCCACCGTCCACTCGCGCCCGGGAATATACGCCTCGACCAGCACCTCGCCCTGCGGATCGACCGCACGCGCCACCCGCAGAGCCTCACGCCACTGGCCCGGCTCCGTCACCTTAGAGATCCCCACGCTCGACCCGTCGCGCGGCGGCTTCACCACCACCGGCAGCGGCAGCGTCGTCGCCTCGGCCCCGCGCGGCAGAACCTCGTAAGGCGCCGTCGGCACGCCCGCCGCATCCAGCACCCGCTTGGTCGCGATCTTGTCGAT
>CAYMLQ010000132.1:0-13576 GCA_964390795.1 uncultured Lentisphaeraceae bacterium | reverse complement strand
TGCCTTCGAGTGGAAGGCCAACGGTAACTACATCCGCTTCTGGGACGTGACGTGGGACGGCGATTTGCCGACGGTCATTTACAACAAGTGAAAGGCCCGATAAACGAGCGTGTCACGCGTTGAGCAATAACACAACTCACAAGGAAGTAAGAACCAAATGAAAGCATTCAAGTTAAGCATGTTGGCTGTGGATCTGCGCGGTAATGGTTTCTTATACGCGACGACCGTCCCTAAGCGAAGCGGGTTATTAATAAGCGTCTGGTGAACATGAAGTATCCTGATGTCCCGCTACGATTCCTAGGACACTGCGCACGCGTTGCCGTACTAGCCGCGTTTGGCGGCCGTGTTTTCGCCTCGCCTCCCGCTGAACTTCCGAAAATTCCGGAGCCGCTTTTCGGGGTGAACCAGTACAACGTCGGGGCACCGGCGGACCTGGCGCGGTATTGGCCGCTGACCGCAGAGGACGCCGCCTACCTGAAGTCGTTAGGCTGCAATACGATCCGTTTCCCGCTCTATCCAGGCGAAGTCGGCATCGACGAAAAGCGGTTTCTGACAGGGCCGGCCGACGGCGGCTTTGAGCCTGCCACACTGGGGACGCCGGACTGGCGGAGTCTCGACGCCGTCATGGAGTGGATGGTCAAACATCAGTTCACGCCGAACGTTTGCCCGTCGCCGGAGGTCAGGGGGGACTGGCGCACCAAAACGTGGATGTCCCTGCATGTCCCCGAAAACGCCGAGCGCACGGTCTGGTTCACCAAGCTCGTGGTCGACCACCTGACAGAGAAATACGGGGACCAGATCGTTTATGGCTGGTACGAGAACTGGTGGTGGAACTCGTATAAGCATGAAAAAAGCATGCGGTTTTCCGCCGTCTTCAGAAGCAAGCTGGCGGCGATGTATCACGGCGACATCGGGGCCTTGAACGAGGCGTGGAGCGCCACCTATCTGGACTTCGGGCAGGTGGATGTTCCGAGACTGCTGACGGACGATGGCGCGCGCGTGGCCCCGACGGCCATCAACAGCCGCAGGACCTTTGACCTTCGCCAAGCGATGGACCTGATCCAGCGTGATGTTCTCGCGGACCTCCGCGCCTACATCAAAAAGAAGGCGCCCCAGGCGAGGTGGGCCGGCGGTTGTTTGCTGAATGCGATCGGAGCCCTTGCCGATATCCGCTCGGCCACGGTACCCAGTTGTGCCGCGTCCATGCGCACGGCCGCCCTGACCGGCGATTTTCTCTCGGCAGATCTGTACAGTGATTCGCTGGAATACTATTCGCACTACCGCACGCTGTCGAAGGTCGCGGCGGCTGCGGGCAGCAAACTGCTCATCGCCGAAGTCCCAGGCGTTAAACCGCGCGCGTTCAAGCTGGTGGCCGATGTGGGAGGCCCTTCGGCGGGCGCCCTGGCCTGGTGCGGGAGGGAAGACGTGTGGGGGCTGATCAAGGGAGACGGCTCCCGGCGGCTTGAGAATGGGAAGAAATGGCATGACTTGTATCAGTCATATACAGGCGACTGGAACCGGTATGCGAACTATAAGGCCGGCTCCGTGTTTGTGTATTTTCCAGAGGAAACGCTTACCTACACGGTTTCCGAGATCAATCACATCGACGCCTTCAACCACATCTGCGACTTCATGCTGCCCGAGGAACTGGAACTCGTCCTCACCGACGAGATCGACAAAATCCCCGCCGACGCCCGCCTCTACGTCCTCGAACGCACGCTGCCCCTTCAGGCGATCAGGCGATTGGAGAAAATGGGCGGCCGTGTGGTCACGCCTCATGAATCCTTCCTCGACGAGAACGGGAAAGAACACGCACGTCAGAGTTTCAGCCGGGATTTCTTTGCCGATTTGCAGTCCTTTCCGGAAGGCGGCAAGCTGCTGGATGTGTTTCGCCGGGTGGAGGAGAAGTCGAAAAATGTGGCCTACTGGTTTGAGGGGGCCACACTCTCCTCACTGTCGGCATTGGCCGCCAAGAACGATGTTCTGCCCGACCGGCCAAACAAACTCACTAACCTGGCAGACGGCTCTTATAATGACGGAGTCACGTTTGCGGATACGGTCCAGAACGAAGCGGTCTGTGTCGCACTGAAGACCGCGCGGCCTGTTTACGGGGCTTTTGTTGATTACTTTGAGGGGGATGGGCAGCAGATACCCGCCTCAAGGATTCCAGAGAAGGTCACTGTGTCGGCCTCGCTCGACGGGAAAGTCTACAAGCAGGTCGCCGTTTTGAATGCGGAAGCTGTGACGTCGCGAAGCCGTGTCAGGTTTGCCCCAACGGAGGCGTCCCATATCCGCTTTGACTTTGGGACGAACACGCTAGGATGCGGCTTGCGGCTGGTCGAAATCGGCGTGCTCGGAAAATAAAAGCCACTAAGGGACAGGTCTGAATGGCGCTTCTCGTTCGGCATGCGTATCGTTCGCAATTTGGTTAAAAATAAACGCAAAATGGCGTTCCTGTAAAGAGCGTTCCAAAGTAATATTACATCGTAACTGTGACAGGTAACCAAGCACAGTTGCGTTATTCAAGACGGAGTTAAAGAAAGGTGCGTTCGATGATGGGCGAAGCGACGAATCCTGCAGTGGGTATGATCCTTTTCACGCTGGGCGGCTTGGCCGGAGCGGTTTTCTGCTTGCCGTTCAAGCGGGTCAAGAGCTGGGCGTACGAAAGCTACTGGCTCTTTTACGCGCTTTTCGGGCTCGTGCTCTTCCCTTGGATACTGGCGCTTGCGACGGTTCCCAATCTGCTGGAGGTGCTCAAAAATGCTCCGGGGCCGGTGCTGGCCCGCTGCTTCGGGTTTGGCGCGCTGTGGGGCTTGGGCGGCCTGACGTGGGGCCTGATGATCCGCTATCTGGGCATCGGGTTGGGGCTGGCGATCGGCTGCGGGCTCTGCTCGGCGACAGGGACGCTGATCCCGCCGCTCGTGACCGGCAAGGCGGCTGAGCTGGTGAAGGACGCGGGCTCGGTTGTGGTCCTGCTGGGCGTGTTCGGCTCGCTCGCGGGCATCGCGTTCGTCGGCTGGGCCGGCAAATCAAAAGAGGGTGAGCTTTCCGAGGAGCAGAAAAAGAAGGCGGTGGCGGAGTTTGACTTTAAGAAGGGCATGCGGGTCGCGCTCTTCTCGGGCATCGCCAGCGCGGGGATGAACTTCGGGTTGCAAAGCGGCGGCGTGCTGCAGGAGGCGGCGGTCCGTGGCGGCACACTCGCCAAGTGGCAGGGCCTGCCGGTTTTGGTGGTGGTGCTGCTGGGCGGGTTTGCGGTGAATGCGGTTTGGTGTCTGATGCAGAACCTGAAAAACAAGACGCTGGGCGATTATGTCAACGCCCGCACGCCGATTGTCACGAACATCTTTTTCGCGGGGCTGGCGGGCGTGATCTGGGCCATGCAGGTCGTCTGTCAGAAGGTGGGCGAGCCCGCCATGGGAGAGATGGCCTATATCGGGTTTGCGATTGTGATGAGCTCCGCGATTTTCTTCAGCTCGCTGGTGGGCGTGCTCTTGGGCGAATGGCGAGGCGCCGGACAGCGCACCAAGCTGTTGCTGGGCCTGGGGATCTTGATCCTGCTGATATCCTTCGGCGTGATCTCTTACGGCAATAAGCTCAAGGCGCTGGGGGCGCGGACGGGGACGCAGGCGGAGCGTGTTTTGAAGAGCGCGTTCGGCGAAGAGCTGGCGAAGTCCTTTGCGGAGCCGCCCGCTTCAGCCCGGATGTGGACGTGGTGGTTCTGGCTGGGCAATAAGGTGGACAAGGCTGGCCTGACAGCCGACTTGGAAGCCCTTAAAGAGCAAGGGCTGGGCGGAGTCACGGTCTACAGCCTCAGCGGTCCGGGCGTCGCGGTCATTGGGCCGGATTACATGGGGCCGGACTGGCGTGACTTGTGGAAGCACACCGTGACGGAGGCTGAACGGATCGGGCTCGGCGTCAGCGCCATGCTCTGCAGCGGCTGGAATGCAGGCGGGCCTTGGGTTCTGCCCGAGAACGCCTGTAAGAAACATGTGCGTTCCGAGCTTGTGGTCGAAGGCGGAAAGCCCTTCAAGGGGCAGCTTCCCTTGCCTTCAAGTGACAGCCGCTATTACCGCGATATCGCCGTACAGGCAGTCCCGGTGCGCGAAGGGCAGCCTCAGCCGGCTCTTTTGGCGAACCCGTCGGGCACGAACGAGACCGCGGCTCTGCTTTCGCTAAAGTCCGCGCAAACCTCCATGCCTGACGGCGCGACGATACGTGAGATCTGCTCGGGTCTGCTGAAGCCGCTGCCTCAAGCGCTGGATGCGTGTGCGATTCCGCTTACTGAAATCGTTGATTTGAGTCAGCGGGTCTCCCCCGAAGGTGTTTTAGATTGGGATGTTCCCGCAGGAACCTGGCGAATTATCCGAACGGGATACACGTTAACGGGGCTGTCGACATTCTGGTCAGCGCCCGGCGGAACAGGGCTTGAATGCGACCCTATGGACCCCAAAGGGATGGAGCTTCAGTTTAAGAAAGTTGGAGAGCCCTTGCTGCAGGAGGCGGGGGCTTTGGCTGGAAGCGTATTCCGCTCGGTGCAGATCGACAGTTGGGAAATAGGCACTCCGAATTGGACCGCAGGCTTGCCTGAGACCTTCAAAACACTTCACGGATACGATCTGACTCCCTATCTCCCGGCGCTTTCCGGTCACGTCGTCGGCAGCGCCGAGATCACAGACCGCTTCTTGTACGACTACCGCAACACACTGGGCGAGGGTGTCGCTACGCATTACTTTGGAAAGCTCAGCCAGTTGGCCCAGGCGAGAGGATTGCTTCAGCAGAGCGAGGCGGGCGGAGTCTGCTGCCGCGGTCAGATGCCGATGGACAACCTGCGCAATCTTGGGCTTTGTGACATTCCCATGGGCGAGTTCTGGCAGGACGGGGCCTGGACGGAGTTCGGGCAAAACAAGAACGGCAAGCAAACGGCCTCGGCGGCGCATCTTTACGGCAAACGAATCGCCGCGGCGGAAGCGTTCTCCTCCAGTTTTCACTGGACCGATTCCCCGGCCTCGCTGAAGCCGACGGCTGACCGCGCCTTCTGCGAAGGGTTTAACCACTTCTTCATCTTCTCGAGCGCCACACACAGCGAGGACGGAACGCCGGGAACCGAGTTCTGCGCGGGAACCCACTTCAACCGTAAGATCACGTGGTGGAAGCAGGCCCGGCCGTTCTCGGACTACATTGCGCGCTGTTCCCATTTGCTTCAGCAAGGGCTGTTCGTCGCAGATGTGCTGTTCTACAACGGCGACGGGTGTCCGAACTACGTTCCCGCAAAAAACGTCCACCCCTCGGTCGGCCTGGGCTATGACTACGATGTCTGCAACACGGAGATCATGCTGAAGCGACTTTCGGTCAAAGACGGACGCATTGTCCTGCCGGACGGGATGAGCTACCGGTTGCTGGTTCTGCCTGAACGTGTTGACATGCCGTTGGAGGTTCTCCTCAAACTCCGGGAGCTTGTACATGCGGGGATGACGCTTGTGGGGCCGAAGCCGGAGAAGGATCCCAGTCTCAAGGAATATCCGAGCCGCGACCAACGTGTCAGGGAAGTCGCCCGCGAGGTGTGGGGCTCTTGTGACGGCCAGACGGTGAAGGAGCGCGTTTACGGAAAAGGGAGAGTCGTCTGGGGCAAATCGGTGCGTGAGGTGCTGGGGGAGTCCGGGGTTGTGCCCGACTTCACGGTCGCCTCTGCCCGGCCGGACACGTTCCTCGACTGGATCCACCGTCGCGACGTCGACACCGAAATCTATTTCATTGCGAATCGGTCGAACCGCGCTGAGCGGGCAACGTGTCGTTTCCGCGTCAGCGGAAAACAGCCTGAGTTGTGGAACCCCGTGACCGGCAACACCGCGCCCCTGCCGGTTTTGGACAGAACGGAAAACGGCACAGGCGTTGAGCTTCGCTTCGCCCCTTACGAAAGTTGCTTTGTCGTTTTCCGCACGGCTGCGGAAGCGAAGATGCCGCCGGACTTGCCGTTGAAAACCGTCAGTGAAGTCACGGGCTCATGGCAGGTGCAGTTCGACCCGAAAGGATTGGGCGCGGAGGAGGCCGGCCTGCGGTCGCCGGCTGGCGTTTATACGTTCAACGAGCTGGAGGACTGGACGAAGCGGCAGGAAAAGGCCATCCGGTATTATTCGGGCACGGCAACCTACCGCAAGCCGTTTAAAATGGATCGAAGCGGCGGCCGGATGTTCCTGGACTTGGGGCGTGTCGCAGACGTGGCTACCGTTCGCGTGAACGGGAAGGTTGCGGGAACCGTGTGGACGCCGCCTTATCGTCTTGAGGTGACCGGGCTGGTTCGGCAGGGCGATAACGCGCTTGAAATCGACTGTACGAACCTCTGGCTGAACCGGCTGGTTGGGGACTCGGCCTTGCCGCCGGAGAAGCGGCTCACCCAAACCAATATTCCCTTCGGGCCCGACACCGCGTTGCTTCCGTCGGGACTCTTGGGGCCGATGTGTGTTTTGGCTGATTGAGTTGTGACTATCATGTGACGCTCGTTAGGGTTATGCTGAGGAGTTTTGCTATGACACAGATGACATCACGGGAGAGGGTACTGAGCGCGTTCGAGAGAAGCGGCTACGACCGCATGCCGGTGAAACACGAGGGCACGCCGGAGATCAACCGGATGCTGATGGCGCATTTCGGGCTTTCCAACATGGAGCAACTGCTGCGGGTCTTGGGCGACGATTTCCGCTATGTTGAGGCGGCTTACTGCGGGCCGGAGCTGCGGACTTTTCCGGATGGAAGCATCGAAGGTTACTGGGGCGAGCGCTACAAATACGCCGAGTTCGAAGGCGGCAAGTATCTGGAGTCGGTCTATCAGCCTTTCGCGGGTATCGAGACGCTGGAGCAACTGGACCGCTCGCACTTCCCGACCGCCGACTGGTTCGACTACTCGGCCATCCGGGCGCAGTGCGAGGCGCTGCGCGAGCAGGGCGTGGCCGTGTGCTTTGGAACAGCCGGCGACATGGATTTCATCAACAGCATCGCCCGGGCGCGCGGCACGGAGCAGGTGCTGATGGATCTGTTTACGGACGACCCGGTCTACTTGGCCATCATGGACGCACGTTTCCGTTTTTATTTCGAGCAGCACCGCCGCGCTCTGGAGGCGGCGGGCGGGCTGATCGACTTCACGCACATCGGCGAGGATCTGGGCACGCAGCTCGCTCAGGTGATCAGCAACGAGATCTTCGAAAAGCACTTTGCGCCCAGGTTCAAGGCCTATTTCGAGATGACCCATTCGTACGGAGCCAAGACCATGATGCATATCTGCGGGTGCGCCATCGCCTTCCTGCCGCGCCTGGCCGAACTGGGCCTCGACGTGTATGACGTGGTGCAGCCGACCACGCCGCAGACGGACATCGCGGAACTGCAAAGGCAAGTGGGAGACCGTCTGACCTTCTGCGGCAGCGTCTGCGTCCAGAGCACGCTCGCGTTCGGCACGCCGCAGGAGGTGGAGAACGAGGTCCGGCGCCGCCTGAACCTGTTTCCGAAAGGCGGGCTTTTTCTGGGTCCGACCCACGCCATTCAGGTGGGCTCGCCGCTCGAGAACATCTTGGCGCTCTACCGGACGGCCGGGAGCCTGATGGAGACGGCGGACGACAGCATCCGCGCGCTTGGCCATGCCGAGGAGCCGGAAACCGGCAAGGTCAACCTGTCGAAACTCTTCTGAAAATGACGGGATCACGCGCGTTGTGGCTAGAAACCATACGCGGAACAAAGGAGATTAAGATGAAGACAAAGGCAAGTACACGGGCGGCCCGCGCGGTCGCAACAGTAACCGCAAGTATTCTGACGGGAGTGGTATCGATCGCGACCGCGGCTACCATCACGTTCATTGGTAATGAAGATGGGGTTGACCCCACCTATCGCACGCAAAGATGGTCGGGCTCGTGGGAGCCCAAGACCTTTGACATTGGCGGAGAAAAGTACGGCACGGCAGGCTACTACTCGATTCGGCCGGTTATCGGCACTCCGGGTTGGGATGGTGTGGGCGCCAACAACGATCTCGGGATCAGCTTTCCCGACTCTCCCACCCTTTACGTCAAGCCCGCCTTTCTGGCGGCCAATCCCTTGGGTGGTGCCGGTACGATCGGCTACCTAAACGGTTTTTCCACCTTTCTGCTGCCCGACGGCGTTAATGCGGCTGGCCAGGGACTCCTCTCGTTGACCATGACCCCCGCCGGCGGCACGGGCCCCGGCGGTGTCAGCACCGACTGTGCGCAGGCGTTCTCGTTCACGCTGTCCCAGGCCGCGCGTTTCCGGCTCGGCGTCGCGGTGGATACGGCAGGGGACGGACTCTACTCCGCCGACTGGGTTGCGGTCTCTAATGTGACGGCCGGGACGGTTTGGTCGGCCCAGCTCACCCGCGACGGGGTACCGGACATGCCGCTGTTTGATATCGAGGGCGCGAGCGGCGATCAGTTTACCGTCTCGATGCATCAGACTGCTGGAACTGGCGGAAGTGTTTCCGTGTTCGCGCTGATCACGTTTGACCTGACTAAGGTCGTCTACGCCGGCGCCGAAACCGGCGGCAGCGGCACGGGTTATACAGTTGAAAACTGGTCGAACGCGGGCCAGCCCAAGACCTTCGACGTCGGAGGTACGGACAAGTTCGGCACGGCCGGCTTCTACCAGTTCCGCCCGTCGGACGGAACTGCAATTTATGAAGGAGTTGGCGACGGCAATGACCTCGGCATCACGGCCGGGGCATGGCCTACCCTTTGCTCCACGCCCGCGTTTTTGACGGCCAATCCGGCGGGTGGAGCAGGTACATACGTCAACTTTGGCGGCTATCCTTCGTTTCGCGGACCGGACGGCGCGTCGCTTTTTCAGCAAGGCGGGCTTTCGCTAACGCTATCCTATTCCGGAACCGCACCGAGCGGGGCGGGCAACTACGCAAACGGCCTCTCCTTCTCACTGAAGGATTCCGTCAAAACAGCCCATTTCCGGCTCGGCCTCGCGGTGGATACGGTGGGAGTCGGCACATACGCACCGAATTACGTTGCCATTTCCAACACTGTCGCCGGCACGGTCTTTTCTGCGGCACTGTCCCGTGACGGGGTGTGCGACATGGTCTTTTTCGACATCTACGGCACCGGCGGCGAGTCGTATGTCGCCTCGCTTTGGCAGACCGTTGGCGCGGGGCCTGCGGCGTTCGGCCTGGTCACGTTTGACCTGATCGAGCCTGTGGTGTATGCGTCCAAGGGCACGATGGTCTTAGTCTATTAGTGCCTTCCGGCGGATCAAATATGGAGCGCTTATGAAAACCGGTGGAAGCTTGCTGATGGCCGTGTGCCTCAGCGCATTCGCGAACACGGGGCACGCCGAGACGTTGTCGGCGGCCGCTAAGCCCAGCGCGGAGAAGACGCTCCGCTTCGTCTTTGTGACCACCTGCAAGGACGAGGCGTTCTTCAAACCCGTCAAGAAGGGGATTGCCGACGCCGCACGCCTGATGAACGCCACGTGCGAGTGGACGGGAACCGAAGAGGTCGATCTTGCGGAGCAGGCGAAGATGGTGGAGGACGCGATCAGCAGCGGCTGCGACGGCATCGCCGTGGATATGATTGACGCCAAAGCCTTCAACGTCGTCGCCGAACGGGCGGCAATCAAGGGCGTCCCGCTGGTAAGCTTCAACACGGATGCCCCGAACGCGCGCTTGAGCACAGTGGCGCAGAACCTTTACCAGGCCGGTGTCACCGCGGGCAAGACCGCCGCCGCCGCGATCAAGGCCGGAAGCCAGGTGTTGATCACCAAGCACTCGGCCGGCATATCGGCCCTTGATGACCGCGCGAGGGGCCTTCAGGACGCGCTCGCCGGCAAGAACATCACGTTCACGGTTCTCATCACCGGAACCACCGCAAAGGGCTCTGCCGAGAGAGTGGCCGCGGCGCTCAAGGAAAACCCCGGCATCGCGGCGGTCCTGGCCACAGGGCAGGCCGACACCGAGGGAGCGGGCTTGGCTGTCGAGCGGGAGTTCTCCAAGAAGGGCCTTTACATCGGCGGCTTCGACCTGTCATCCGAAACCTTGAGGCTGATACAAAGCGGCGTGATCAGCTTCACCATCGATCAGCAACCGTACATCCAAGGCTTTTATCCGGTCATCCAGCTCGCCTTAATGAGCAGATACGGTATCCGGCCGTCCAGCATGGACGCCGGCGCCGCTGTCATTACCAAGGCAACGGCGGGTGCCGTTGCCGCCCTGTGCGGGCAGGGCTACCGGTGAAAAACAGGATAGCAGTCATGTTCAATAAAGCAGGATCAAAAGATTGGCTCATTCACCTCACCGCAATCGTCGCGCTGGCCTTGCCGTCCGCTGGGATGGCGGCGACCGTCCGGTTTGATTTTGAAACGGGTGATCTGCAGGGCTGGAAGATTGAAGAGGGCGGGCTGGCCGCTCCGGTGTGCAGCCGTGAAACGTATCACAACACGGCTCTGGGCCCCACCTACAACAAGCAGGGAAAATATTTCGTCAGCACGCTCGAGTCTGCTGCCGGGACCATGGACATTGCGCAAACAGCGGTGATCGAATCTCCCGTTTTCATTTTAGAAGGGCCGGCGCTCTCGTTTCTCATCGGCGGCGGCGCGGAAAATAACACCTATGTGGCGCTGTGTACGGAAGACGGGCAGGAGGTGTTCAAGGCAAGCGGGAATTACAACGAGGTCATGCAGCGTATCACTTGGGACGCGCCGGCGCTGGTCGGCAAAAAGGTTTTCCTGACCATCGTGGACAAAGAGACTGCGGGCTGGGCGCATGTGACGTTCGATGATTTCACCGCCCAGGGAACACTTGATCCGCAAGCCAGCGAGGCCCTGCACGCCACCTATGCGGAACGGCAAAACCGGAAGGTGGAACGTGCGAAAGCCCTCGTTGCCGAGCGCGAGGCCAAGCGCACGCGGCGCCTGGCAGAACGGATGGCAGACGAGCGCCTCTATTCACGGGGCGAGCGCCGCGTCTATGAGGGCGTGTGCCTGGGCGCCATCAGTCTGCCGCTGGGCGGCATCGCCGCCGGGCCGATCCAGATCAACGGCGAAGGGCGACGTCACAGTTGGCAGATTTTCAAGAACTACCAGGGGCTGGCTTTGCCAGACAGTTTCTTTGCCGTGCGTGCGAGGGCGGGTGCCGCAACACCGGTGACGCGCGTCCTCCAGACTGTGGCCGAGGGCGTTTTCCAGCCGATGAAGGCGCTGCGGTTCAGCGGCGAGTATCCCTTCGGGTGGTTCACGTTCGAAGATCCAGAGTTGCCTGTCGCGGTCAGCATGGAGGTGTTCAGTCCGCTCATTCCGCTGAACGAGCGCGACTCGGCGATTCCCTGCGCCATCTTCAACCTCACCGCACGCAACAACAGCCAGCAACGGGTTGAAGTGACGTTTCTCGCCGCGCAGCAGAACGCGCTTGGCCTCCAGCATGGCAGCGAGATCATCAGCAATCGTTCCTGTTCCGCCTACGGCAAGAACCGCAATAAAATCCTGAAGGACGGCGGAGCGACGATGCTCCACCTGACGGCCGACCAACCGCAGGACTCGCCCGCGCGCGGCGATCTGGCGCTGGCGACCCTGGCGACCGGTGCGGCCGGCACGGCGGAGTGGACAAGCAACGTCGCACTGTGTGAGCAATTCACCGCCGACGGAGCGGTATCCGGCGCAGAAGCTGCCGGCCCGTCGCCGGCCGGCCAAACGCTCAACGGCGCGCTGGTGGCGCCGCTGACGCTCGCACCGGGCGAGGCGCGCACGGTCAGTTTCGTGCTGGCTTGGCATTTCCCCAACGTCGAGCCTGTGAAAGGTCATCGCGGAAACCGCTATGCCGCCTGGTGGCCCGATGCGCTGGCCGTCGCACGCGACGTGACCCTCCGCCTCGAAGAACTCACCCGCCAGACCCGGCTCTACAACGAGACCCTGTATGAGAGCAACCTCCCCTGGTGGCTGTTGGACCGCATCAGCTCGCAGGTCGCGATCTTGAGCGCCAACACCTGCAGTTGGGACGCCAAGGGGTTCTTCTGGGGCTGGGAAGGGTGCAATCCGGCCTCCGGTTGCTGTGCGGCAACCCCCACGCACGTCTGGGGGTATGCGCAGGCTCACGCACGCCTGTTCCCGGCCATCGCGCGCACCATGCGCGAACATGACTTAGCCAATATGCGGCCCGACGGCATGTTGCCGGTACGGTTCTGGGCTAACTATCCTGCCTTCGACGGCCAGTGCCATTTCGTGCTCAGCGCCTACCGTGAACACCTCGTGAGCGCGAATGACCGCTGGTTGCGGACGCACTGGCAGAAGGTCAAGCAAGCCATGGATTACCTGATCGCGCGCTGGGACGCGGCGGGTACGCCTTCCGCCGTGGAGGAGCGGGCCGGCGGCATCCCCGACGGCATGATCGGCGGACCCCAGCATGGCATGGATGGCGATCAGAGCGGCACGTCGTCGTGGATGGGTGGCCTCTACCTCGGCGCGCTGGCCGCCGCCGAGAAGATGGCTGGGGTTATGGGTGATACGGCTTCTGAAACGTATTACCGGGCCATCCGAGAACGGGGCTCTCTCAATCAGGACAAGGCGCTGTTCAACGGCGAATACTTCATCCAGGTGCCTGATAACCCGCCCCTCCAGGATTACCTGACCGGCTGCTACATCGACCAGTTGCTGGGCCAGTGGTCGGCACTCCAAGTCGGCTGCGGCTGGCTTTATCCTGCCGAGCACGTCCGCAGCGCCATGAGTTCGCTGTTTCGCTACAATTTCCGGGCGGATTTTCAGGGCATCCAGCAAGTGCCGCGCAAGTTCGTGGAAGATGACGAAGCCGGAATGGTTCAATGTACCTGGCCCAAAGGCGGCCGGCCCGGCTCGCACCTTCAGAATGAGATTGGTTTTGCGGACGAGGTCATGAGCGGGTTCGAGTACGCGGCGGCGGGCCTGATGGTTTCCTGCGCTCTCACGAACGAAGCCTTTACCGTGTTGCGTGCCGCCGCAGACCGTTACGACGGGCGGCTGCGCACCGGGCTGACGGGGGAAGTCGATCCTAATTCCAATTCGTGGGGCTACAGCGGTAATCCGTTCGGCGATGACGAGTGCGGCAAGTTCTATGCGCGTGCGATGAGCATCTGGTCGGTCTTGCTGGCCTGCCAGGGCTTCACCTACGATGGGCCAGCGGGGCAGATCGGCTTCAAGCCTGTATGGAAGCCTGAGGATCACCGGTCGTTCTTCAGCGCTGCCGAGGGGTGGGGACTCTTTACGCAAACGCGGACGTTAGCCGCGCAGACGGAGCGGATCGAAGTCCGTTACGGTAAACTCGCGCTGAAGACCATGGTCTTTTCGGTCGCGTCCGAGATGACGCCTGCGGAAGTCATCGTCAAAGTCGGCGACAATATCCTGCCGTCGGGCTTTGAAATAGAAGAAGGTTCAGTGAGAATCACGCTTGCTTCGGTCGTTACCATTGGCCAAGAGCGGCCTGTGGATGTTATTATCAATCGCGAGCGTGGACCATGAGAACTAAAGAACGAAGGGACGGGTCTGAATAGCGCTATGATAAGGAAATCTCTCGCTCGTAATCCTAATCTGAATCTCTCCAGAAAAACGGATTAAGATTAAG
>CAYMLQ010000131.1:0-13612 GCA_964390795.1 uncultured Lentisphaeraceae bacterium | reverse complement strand
GTGCCAATCATGGGAACTGGTTTGTTGCCGGCGAATCCTATGGGATGCTAGTGATATGGACTCTGTCTGTGGCCATGATGTATGATCTTCCTTGTCTGCGGGCTGGCGCTGCTAACGCCGCCCATGCAACTGTACGACCTAAACAAAACGGGGCGGAGGCCTGAGCTCCGAGACGGTGTCAGGCACCAAGGTCGCGCGAAGGCTCATCCGCCCATCCCCGCCGCGGAGGCCTTCCGCGGCGGGGCCCTTTACAGGCCCGATCGCCCGTAAAGACACCCGTACAATAGCACTTTTCAAAGAGACAAGGTCGCGGGCCACCGTGCGCGGCGCATCTTTCAGGGGTTGCTCCGGGCGTGCCCTGCGCAAGATTCCGCGCAGGTTTGTGAACGGAATAGCCAAATTTAGAATTGCTGCGGCGAACAGCCGAAGCGCTGACGCTACAGAACGTGCATATTTGACTTTCCGATGCACATGAACGGTCGGCCCGGCGGTCCGACCCTACCAGCGAGGTATTTCTTTAAGGCGCCGTATCGCGATAGGGTCCGACCCAACCAGCGAGGTCGTTCGTTACGGCTTCTTATCGCGGTAGGGCCCGACCGCCGGGCGGGCCTGCGGGCATAATGAGTCCGTCCGGTGGCCGCCGACTCGCGTTGCGCCGCGAAGGCCCCATTTTTCTCTTAATAAAACCCCGGCAGTAGGCGTATACTAGATGCAACCGTTGAGGTGGCACGGACGGCTCAAAAGCGGAGGGATCTTCATGAAATACGGAATGGGCGTTGTTTGCTGGTTGGCGCTGGCCCTGTGCGGCAAGGCACAGGAGATCGGATACGTCGAGACCTTCAGCCTGGCGGGCGACCGCGAGGCCGCGCTGAAAGAGCTGGTTCCGGGAACGGACGACTTCTACACTTTCAGCGCGCTGCAGGCGCAGAACACTGGCGCGCGTGAGCGGTTCCAAGAAGTGATGGGCCGCTGGGTTCGCGAACGCAACGGCACCGTGACCGAGCGTGCCCGCGAGCTGCTGAACCGGCAGGCGCTTCTCGATTACGGAAAGGAGCCTAAGAAGTCACTCGACTACCTGCGGCGCGAACTGGGGCTTTTTTACGGACACGCCCGCAAGACCGGCGAGCGGGTCAGCGACGCGCCTGCCGCACTGGACAACGCGTGCCTCAGCGTCCCCGTATTGTTGCAGAAGGCGCTGGCCGAAGAGCCGCGCAGTCTCGAGCGTCTGGAGGACGCCGGGCTCGCGCTCGCCGCCGGCCAGAGGATCAACGACGAGCAGCGGCGCAACCTGCTGGCGCGCCTGCGCCGTCCGGATTACCCCGGCGTGACCGACCTGATCCTCGCCGACTTGAAATTCCGCGACAGCCGTGGCTTCGGCTCGCACCCCATCCACAGTCTCCTGGCCCTCGCGCAGCTGGACGACCTGTTGCAGAAGCAGCCAGCCCTGCGTAATGAGGCCGCCTTCGCACACGCCTATCTGGCCAAGCTTGCGCCGGAGAATGAGGTTGATCTCGAGACCGACCCCGCCGCACGCGAGGCCTACTATGAGCGGGTCTGGACGTTCGTCAAGACGCTCGACCCCGTTCATAACTCGCTCAAGGCGAATGCGCTCTACAACCGGCTGCGCCACGACCAGAGCAAGGGCATCTATGATCGTGACCTCTTTCTGGCGTACGTCAGACTGCCGCGTGACGTCCATTACCTGCGCGACGAGATCCGGCAGCAGCTGCCGCGCGGCGATTATCTCGCTCAACTGGGGCAGGACTTCCGGCTGGCCGCCCTTCCGCCGATCGCCAATGAAGAGCCGCTGGTGCGCGCTTTCCTTCTGGAGTTCCTCAAGGTCGATGCGGACTACGCCGCCTTCTCCCCTTTTATCCGCGACGACTTTCTCAAGCCGCTCTTGGCCGAGGCCAAGATCGTCAACGGCGCGGGGGATCCGCTGCAGTGGGCTCCGCTGCTGGCGCCCGACGCCTACAAGCGGCTCAAGGAGCGCGTGGACATCGATTTCGCGCCGGACAACCCGATCACCTTCGGCGCGGACGAGGCCGTCAAACTCTCCGCTTTCGTCAAGAATGTGCCGTCTCTGATCGTGAAGGTGTACGAGATTAACACCTTCAACTACTACCGCGAGACCGGCCAGCCGCTGAACCTCGCCATCAACCTTGACGGGCTCGTGGCGTCGGTCTCACGCCGCCTCGAATACAAGGAGGGCTCCGAGCGCCGCGTGGCACGCGCTTTCGAACTGCCCGAACTCAAAGGGCGGGGCGTGTACGTCGTGGAGCTGATCGGCAACGGCAAGAGCAGCCGCGCGCTGGTGCAGAAGGGCCGGTTCGACGTGTTGCAGGAGGCGACGTCGGCGGGCCATGCCTTTGCCGTGCTGGACGAGGGCGGCAAGCGCGTGGCCGGTGCGAGCGGCTGGCTGGGCGGGCGCGAGTTGGCCGCCGATACGGAAGGCCGCATCCTTGTGCCGTTCACCACCGCTCCGAAGAGCGAGAGCCTCGTGATCCGCAAAGACGGGTTCTCCTCGCTGGTGCGCTTCAATCATTTGGCCGAAACCTACGTGTTGAAAGCCGGGGCCTATGTGGACCGTGAAGCGTTGATCCGCCGTGAGAAGGCGCTGGTCGTTGTGCGCCCGGTGCTGACCGTGAACGGTCGTCTGGCGAGCCTCAAGCTGTTGGAAGAGCCGCGCCTGGTGATTCGTTCGACCGACCAGCAAGGCATTGTGACCGAGAAGGAGATCGCGGGACTTTCTCTCCGCTCGGACGCCGAGACCGTGCAGGAAATCCTCGTGCCCGAGAACACCCGCGAACTCATTGTCACGCTGAAGGCCAAGGTGCAGAACCTCAGCCAGAGCCGGAAAGAGGAGCTGCAGGATGGCGAGACGTTCGCGCTGAACGGGATCGATCAAACGCCGGAGATTCAGGCGCTACATGTCGGCCAGACTGCCGCCGGGTATTACGTTGACGCGCGCGGCAAGAACGGCGAGCCGTTGCCGGGTGAGCCGCTGGTCTGCTTCTTCAAGCACCGCTGTTTCCGCCACGAGGTTCACGCGGAACTCAAGACCGATGCGCAGGGGCGTGCCTTGCTGGGCGCGCTGGTCGGCATCGAGGGTTTCAGGATCAAGGCGGCGGCAGACACCGAGCTGCGATGGTCACCTTCGCGCAACGCCTGCGCCTATCCTGCGGCGTTGCACGGCAAGGCGGGCGAGACGCTCCGCGTGCCGATCGTCTGGGACGCCGCGGACGCGTTATCCGAGGTGTCGCTGCTGGAGACGCGCCGCGGGCAGTTTGTGAAGGACTGGCGGTCGGCGCTGGCGGCAGCGGACGGTTTTGTGGAATTGCGAGGCCTGCCTGCGGGCGACTACTCGCTCGCGCTCAAGACCGAAGGACGTGAGATCGAGGTGCGCGTGACGCAGGGCGAGAGTCGTGACGGCTATGCGGTCTCTGGCCGGCGCGCCTTGGAACTGCCGCGCCTCGCGCCGTTGAACGTGACGGCGGTTACGCGCACAGCGGAAAGCGTAGAGATCCGGCTCGCCCATGTGACGCCGTTCAGCCGCGTCCACCTCTTCGCGACCCGTTATCTGCCCGCGTATGACCTGTTCGCACGCCTGGGCTACTCCGGTATGCCGGGATTGCTCTCGCAGCCGTGGCAGCCGTCCCGCACCTTCTACGAGTCGGGGCGCGACATCGGCGACGAGTACCGCTACATCATCGACCGCCAGCAGGCCGTGAAATATCCGGGCAACATGCTGGAGCGCCCGGGACTGCTGCTTAACCCGTGGGCGGTGCGCGCCACCGAGGCGCAGTCCGAAACGCTCGCAGAGGGACGCGCCTACGCAGGGCGCGCGGCAGGCTTGGCGCAGGCGGGCGCCGGCGCTGCTGCCGCAAGCATGGAGATGGCGAGCGTATTGCCCGAGGGTTACGTCTCACTTGACTTCCTCAAGCAGCCTGCGGTGACGCTGCTGAATCTGGTGCCGGACAAAGAGGGCAAAGTCATTGTTCCGCGCGCCCTGCTGAAAGGGCTCCCGTACCTGCGCGTGCTGGCCGTGGATCCGACGGCCACCGTGCTGAAGTGCGCGGCGCTGGAGGACACGCCGGTCGAGACGCGGGAATTGCGGCTCGCGGCCGGTCTCGATCCCAAGAAAAGCTACTCGGAACAGAAGCGTATCACGGCTGTGGCAGCGAAGGCCGCCGTGACGGTCGGCGATGTGACGACCGCCCGCTTCGAAACCTATGACACGGTGGCCAAGGCCTATCGCCTGCTGGCCACGCTCAACGCGGACGCGGCCTTCGGCGAGTTTTCCTTTGTGGCGAACTGGCCGGAGATGGACGCCAAAGAACGGCGGCGGCTCTATTCCAAGTACGCCTGCCACGAGTTGAGTTTCTTCCTCTATCACAAAGACCGCGCGTTCTTCGATGCCGTCATCGCTCCGTATCTGAAGAGTAAAAAGGACAAGACCTTCCTAGATCACTGGCTGCTCGGCGACGATCTCGCGGGTTACCTGGAGCCGTGGCGTTTCGGGCGGCTGAACGCGGCAGAGCGGGTGCTGCTAGGCAAGCGGCTGGCCGGTCAGGAGGCTTCGGTGGCGCGCGACACGCGCGAGCGCGTCGAGCTGATCCCGCCGGTCATGGAGGCGTTCAACCGCCGTTTCGACACCGCCGTGCAGAGCGGGGCGCTGGAGGCGGGCGGCGCCGGCGGCGCGCTCGGGCAGATCGACGAACTCCGCAAGAGCGTAGGCGAGAAACAGGCTGCCCATCTTCAGTCATTCATGTCCACGTCCGATGTGGCAGATCCCTTTGCTGCGCCGCCGTCCGCACCTGCCGCCGCGCCCATGCCGATGAGGATGGCCGTGGGTCTGGAGAGGGCCAAGGGCGACCGGTCCATGCTAGGCGCGGCGAAGGCGAAGTTGTCGGAGAGCGCACTTCGTCAGCGGGGGATTCGTGCTGGGATAGAAGTAAAGAACGAGCTGGAATCGAACGCGGTGGCAGCCGAAGACGCTCCTCAGCAGTTGGATTTCCTGGCTGTGCAGGACAAGGCGAGAGCGGAGGTGCGGCGGTTCTTCCAGAAACTCGACAAGACGCAGGAGTGGGCCGAGAACAACTACTGGCACCTGCCGATCGGCCAGCAGGTCGCCGACCTGGTGAAGGTCAACGCGTTCTGGGGCGACTATGCGGCGCATGACGGTAAGGCGCCCTTCCTATCGAAGGCTTTCCCGGAGACGGCGACGAACTTCACGGAGATGATGCTGGCGCTGTCGGTGTTGGACCTGCCGTTCAAGGCGGCCGCGCACGGCGAGAAGATGGACGGGCTGAGCTATACGCTTCAGGCCGGATCGCCGTTGCTGCTGTTCCACCGCGAAATCAGCGAAGGCGTGCGGGAACCGGCGCCGGGCGGCGTGCTGGTGGCCCAGCAATTCTTCAGGGCGGACGACCGCGAGCGCATGGAGAACGGCGAGCGTTTCGACAAGTTGGTGGCCGACGAGTTTCTGCCGCGTGTCGTATACGGCGCCCAAGTGGTGCTCACCAATCCGACCGGTAACCGGCAGAAGCTGCAGGTGCTGCTCCAGATACCGCTGGGCGCGTTACCTGTGAACGGCTTCTACACGCGCGGCGTGTATGTGACGCTGGAGCCGTACAGCACGCAGACGCAGGAGTACTTCTTCTACTTCCCGGTGACGGGCACCTTTCCGCACTATCCTGTGACGCTGGCCAAGAACGACAAGGTGGTCGGCAGCGCGGATCCGTTCACGTTCCATGTCGTCGCGAAGCTGAGCAAGGTCGACACCGCCTCGTGGGTGTGGATCTCTCAGAACGGCACGGAGAACGAGGTGCTCGCGTTCCTCGGCACGGCCAATATCCACCGCATCAGCCTTGACGAGATCGCGTGGCGGATGAAAGACGCCGCGTTCTTCAAGAAGGTCACCGCGTTGCTGGAGACGCGCCACGTGTATACTGACACGCTCTGGTCGTACGGCGTGTTGCACAATGATCCCGCCACGATCCGGGAGTTTCTGCGGCATCACGCCTTCGCGACCCGCTGCGGACTCTGCCTGGACTCGCCGCTGCTGACACTCGACCCGGTCGAGCGCTTCGATTACCAGCATCTGGAGTACGCCCCGCTGGTGAACCCGCGTGCCCACGCGGTGGGGGCGCGGCGCACGATCCTGAACGCCCGGTTCCGCGAGCAGTATCAGAGCTATCTGAAGGTGCTCAGCTATCGGCCGAAGATCGGCGCTGCCGACGCTCTGGCTGTGGCCTACTACATGGCCTTGCAAGACCGCGTGACCGAGGCGCTTGACTGGTTCGGACGCGTGGATCGCAAGGCGCTTCCGGAGCAGATCCAATGCGACTATCTCGAAGCTTACCTGGCGTTTTACAAAGGCGATACCGAGACCGCGCGCACGCTGGCGAAGAAACACGCGGACGAGGGCGTGGACCGCTGGCGCGACCGCTTCGCGCAGGTGCTGGGCCAGCTCGACGAGATCGGCGGCGGGGCGGCGGCTGCGACGGATCAGGAGAAGCGCGACCAGGCGCAGGCCGCGCTGGCTGCGACCGAGCCCGTGCTGGAGATGCGCGTCGAGGCCGGACGCATCCTGCTCGACACGCGCAACCTCGCGAGCTGCACGCTTAACTTCTATCCCATGGACATCGAGTTGCTTTTCTCGCGCAACCCCTTTCTTCAGGAGGGCGCGGCGCAATTCTCCTATATCCGTCCGGTCTTGAGCCGCGCGGTCGACATCCCGGCGGGCAAGAGCGAAACGGTGGTGGAGGTGCCCGCCGAGTTCAAGGCGAAGAACGTGATGGTAGAGGCTCTGGCGGCTGGCGCGCGCAAGACTCAGGCCTACTACGCGAATACGCTCAAGGTGCAGGTGGTCGAGAGTTACGGCCAACTCATCGTG
The DNA here is from genome assembly GCA_964390795.1 of uncultured Lentisphaeraceae bacterium. Classification (GTDB taxonomy): domain Bacteria; phylum Verrucomicrobiota; class Kiritimatiellia; order RFP12; family UBA1067; genus CAYMLQ01. The sequence continues at coordinate 6,714 of CAYMLQ010000131.1, read as the reverse complement.
GCGCAGGCTGAGACCGGCAAACCGGTGCCGGGCGCGTATGTGAAGGTCTACGCGAAGATGGCCGACGGCACGGTGAAGTTCTTCAAGGACGGGTACACGGACCTGCGCGGGCGCTTTGACTACGCCTCGCTCAACACCAACGAGCTTGAGAACGCGCAGCGCCTCGCGGTGCTGGTGCTGAGCGACGCCTTCGGCGCGGTCGTGCGCGAGGCCGCCCCGCCGAAGCGTTGAGATGTGCGGTCGCAAGGAGCATAAGACCCGTTCGAGCCGGGCCGGCTCTGGCTCGGAACCGCCGGAAACGCGGCGTTCGCCGGCCTCGCACAAAGCCTCCAGTTGATCACGCCGCCCGTTCCTGCTAAGCTATCCCAGTAGATATGGAGAGCTTGTTGGCGAGGCGTCTTCGAAGGGACAGGAGTTTCATGGCGAGGAACATCGGGCGGTTGCGCATGGCGGTTGCGTGCGCGTTGTTGACTGCGGCCTGCGGGTTTTGCGGAACCGATTCCGTGGCACCCGCGCTAAGTGCCGCGATCAAGCGCGGTGACGCTGCGGGGTGCAGGACTTCTCTGGACGCGCTGCTGGGTGCGGCTGAAAAGCTCGCCGAGGGCGGTGACCTCAGCGGCCGCTGGCAGCAGTTGCGGCTGTCGAAGGGGTACACCTTGGCGCTGGCGCAAACCGAACTCATGCGCGTAACCGGCACGGAGGGCTTTGCGCGAATTCTAGTGGACGCTTCCGGGCGTGCGTTTTTGATGGACTTTCTGTCGGATAGGGAATGGCTGGAATCCTATCTGGCCAGCGGCCCGGTGCCGGAGAACACGCCCGACGGGCTGGCCACGCTTCGGGATATCTGGCTGGCCGACCGCGATGCCGACGCGCCGAAATGCCGCCGCATCGCCACGGCCGTCGCGCTGGTTTTCAATACTGAGCCAATGCGGCACCGGCTGCGGGACGTGACCTCGCGAGACAAGAATCCCCTCACTCCGCTGGCCCGCTACTCGTTCTTCAAGGAGAGCCAGAAGAGCGGCAAGCTGCGGCCGCTGTTCGACAATCTCGCTGTTTGGGAGCTGCGCTGGGTGGTCTGCGCGCCGTACGAGAACGAGGCACTGGCCTGGCTGCAGCAGAACGTCAACATGCCGGTTGACCAGTTCGATGACGCGTGCTGGATTCCGCGCTATCGGGGCGTGAACGATTTCGGCAACACCGTTCAGGGCCCGCTGTTTTATGCGCCGTCCCGCAGCGGGAGCAACTGGGCGGAGGACGTCGCGCGGCACGGGGGCGTGTGCGGAGCGCTTTCGACCTTCGGCGCTCTCAACGCCATCGCACGCGGCCTGCCGGCCATGCCCAAGGGTCAGCCGGGGCACTGCGCCTACGCGTTCCGCGTCGCGCCCGGCAACTGGGTGCCCGGCTTCGGCGGCCCCGATGGCGGCGCGGCCTATCACTTCTGGAAAGACAGCTTCAGCTCCGTGTGGCTGGCGGACGAGGCCTTCACCGACGCCGGGCGCATGCGCGAGTCCATGCGCCTGGCGTGGCTGGCGCGCCGCGCGGCTGCCCGCGACGACGCGGCCTTCGCGCGGCAGGCTTACGCGTTGGCCGTGGCCGCGCAGCCGCTCAATGGGCCTGTCTGGCAGGAGACCATCGACGCGTTTCTGGCGGCGCAACCGTGCCAGAAAGCGGAGTGGCAGCGACTGGCGGACGGGCTGGTTCAAGGCATGGCCAAGCACCCGGCTCCGCTGTGCGAGCTGATGGACCGGTTCGAGGAGAAGGCGCTGTGGCCGCTGTTAAGCGCGGAAGAGAAGCGTGCGCTTTTCATCAGGGTCCACGACACGGTGGCCGCGAATCAGCATCCCGGATGGACGCCCTGGGACATGCCCAAGGCGCTGCTGCCGCGGCAGATCAAGAGCCTGGGCGGGCCGGATCAGGCGGGCGCGTTTTTCGGCGAGGTGCTGGGCGCCTACTGTCGCCGCCGGCACGAATACCTGCTGGGGCAGTTGATCGACTGGGGCACGGACAACCTGGCCAAAACGGAAGCGGGGAGCGAACAGTTCTTTGCGGCGATCAACGCCGCGCTGAGCAACGGCGAAGCGCTCGATGAGAAGGTGCGCCGCAGCATGTTGAACAGCGCGATCCGCGCCACGGAGGAGGCTCGCAGCATCGCGGGCTTCCAGTTGCTGAGCGATGCCGCCGCCGCATTCAGCAGGCAGGAAGGCAGCCTGAGTCTCGAGGTTCCTGCGGGGGGCCGGCTTGTCAGCGCGGACGGGCTGCTCTACTTGAGCGGCTTTGACGGCTACGACGAGCCGGCCTGCCATCGCGACGTGCTGAGCGAAAAGGGCGGGTTCTTCCACTGTCAGGCGGCGAAGGACGGCAAAGATGCGAGCCGGTGGGCGGTGGTGCAGCTGCGCGAGCGCTGCGCGTTGACCGGGCTGGTGATCGTTAACCGGCTGAGCAACCAGGGACGCTGCAAGGCGCTAAGGGTGTTCATCAGCAGCGACGAGAAGACGTGGACACCGGTCGCGGAGACGGATGAGTTCGCGCAGCAGTGGGCGGTGGATTTGAAAGGCAAGAACATCAGTGCGCGCTGGATCAAAGTCCAGAGCGCGACACCGGAAAGCGACGCGTTTCACTTGCGGAACATCTGCGCGTACGGGGAGGTGGCCAAGTGAAGCGACTGTGCGCCGGACTCTTGACCCTTGGTTTTTCAGCGTGGACTGCCGCTGCCGAAATTGCCTGGGAGCCGAACTTCGAGGAGGCCGTGATGCACGGCAAGGAAGGCCATCGAGACCTGTTCGTCTTTGTGAACGGCAGCGACTGGTCAACGGCGGCACGGGCCTACAAGAAGGGCGTGATGCAATCGGCCATGGTGGAGCAGGCGCTCGGAAAGGAGTTCCTCTGGCTGGAGATCGATCACCCGGATCAGGCCACGGGCGAGCAGAAGGCTGCCGCCCTGAAGAACAAGGGCTTCGACGTGGTCATCCACAGCTACCCCGGCGTTGTCCTGTTCGATGCGGAGGGCCGCTGCTATTTCAAGCTGGAAGCGCCGCAGGGCGGTGTGGACGGGCTGCTGGCTGCGGTCAAGCAGGCGCGCGCCGTGAAGGCGCGTCGCGATGCCTCCCTTGATCTTGCGGCCAAGGCGTCCGGGCTGGAGCGGGCCAAACACCTCGGGGCCGCGTTGGACCTGATGGGCGAACTGGCGATGCAAAACGGGCGTCACAGCCACCGCGCGTTGCTGGATGAGCTCAAGAAGCTCGATCCGCAGGACGCCGTTGGCACGCAGCGCCGCCTCACGTTCAACCCCGATCACCTCGCCGAGTCGCAGCTCTGGCCGCTCGTGCGCGAGAAGAAGTATGCGGAGGCGCTGGCGCTGGTGGACAAGGAGCTGAAGGACCCTCGCAACAACCTGTGGCTGCGCCAGCATCTGCTGGGGCTGCGCTTCTACGTGCTTCAGTCCCAAGAGCGCCTGGATGAGGCGCTCAAGGTGCTGCAGCAGATTATCCAGCTCGACGCGAAGACCGACATGGCGACGCTCGCGCGCAACTACAGCGAGAATATCACCCAGCCGGTGACGCTGAGCGAGGCGAAGTGGAAGCCGGAGCACTTGCGCTTCTACTTCGCCGACTGGCGCTTGGACGTCAGCGGCGTGATCCGGGAGAAGGGCACGTACGAGATCGAGTTCAAGCGCGAGGACGGCGAGAATATCAGCGTGCGGGATGTGGCGCTGATGGTCGGCAGCAAAGCGTTGGTGACCGTGGCGCTCCCGGCCAACGCGACTCAGCTGGAGCTCACGGTGCCATCTCTGCCCGCAGGTCAGAAGCCTTGGCTAAAAATCGCCGCGAAGGGGCAGGGCTGGTTCGGCAGCCGTGGCGATATTCTCATCCGTAAGCGCTGAGCCGCACCTTCTGTCATCCAGCCGATGGGCAGACCGCGCGGAGCGGGCAGGCGGGGCAGTTCTGCTCACGGGCATTGCAATAGTCGCGTCCGAGGAAGATCAGGTTCACGTGCAGCGACACGGGGTCGGTCATGGGCACAAGCGCCTGGATCTCGTCCACGCCGTTCTGGTGCGGGGCCTTACCCTGCTGGTCCTTGATCCAGCCGAGTCGCTGCGAAAGCCGCCAGATGTGGGTGTCGACCGCAAAGACCGGCGCGTGCAGCCCGAACATCAGGAAGCAGCGAGCGACTTTCACGCCGATGCCGGGCAGAGAGACGAGAAGGGCCTCCGCTTCAACGGGTGGCAGGCGGCGCAGAGGGGCGAGGGTTACGCGGCCGAAGCGCTCGCGCAGCAGCCGCCACGACGCTTGGATGTCGGCTGCGCGTCGCTGCGCGAGACCCACGCCTCGAAGGGGCGCGGCCAACTCGTCGACCGGCGCATCGGGAATCCGGTCGTGACGCGGAAAAAGCCTGCGGAACGCCTTGAACGCCGCATCGCAGGCCGGTGTGGTCGTACGCGTGCTGAGCATGAAGTAGAGCAGTTCGTCCAGCAGGTGCGGGCGCTGCGCGGTCCGGTAGGCGCCGTAGTGCGCCAGCAGCAGGCGGTCGACTTCCTCGGGCGCGGCGCGGGAACGTGGAGAAAGATTTTGCGGTTTCATTGCGGAAGAGAGTCTATATCCGCCAAGCGGTGTCGGGCAGCGGCTCGTTGGGGATGAGGTTGCGGAGAAACCGTTCGCAGGGAACGCACAGGATCTTGCCGGACAGATATTGTTCTTTGCCCCGATGCAGGAGCATCAGGCGTGCCTCGGGATACTCGTTGCCGAACGCACGCAGAGACGCGAAGTCAGAGGGCTGGATACGGGACGCATTCTTCACCTCGATGGCGGCGAATTCGTTTGCGCCGTACACAATGAAATCGACTTCCAGTCCCGCGCGTGTGCGCCAGAAATGCAGCGAGGTGGGATTGCCGGAGTAGTCATTCCAAGAGCGCAGGTGGTGAAAGACCAGTCCCTCCAACGCGGCACCGTCGATTTCCTGCGGGCGGTCCAATGGTCCGGACGGGCGAAGGGTGCGGAAGACGCCCGCATCAAAGAAATAGATCTTGTCGTGACCCACGAGCTGGCGTTTGGCTCGTTTTGAAAAGACGGGCAGCCGCGAGGCAATCAGCAGGTCTTCAAGGATCGCGAGATAGCCTTCGACCGTTGTGCGGCTCACTTCGCATTCACGGGCGATCTCGCTGGTGGTGATCAGCGACGCGTGCGAGAAGGAGGCGGCTTCGAGAAATCTGGAGAAGGCGCTTAAGTTGCGCACGAGTCCCTCCATTTGTATTTCTTCCCGTAGATAGAGGTCCAGGTACGTTCGAAGAACAGAACGGCGATCCGGTGACGCTAGAACGAGCGGGATGAGGCCTTCGGTCAGCGCCGCGCTGAGTGAAAAGACCTCGCCTAGCTCCGCCGCCATGAAGGGGTGGCAAGTGGTCATAACCGCGCGGCCCGCTAACAGGTCAACGCCGGTGCGCTTTAATTTACGTGCGCTTGAACCGGTCAACACGAAACGTAAGTTCGGGCGCTGTTCAATGAGTTGGTGAACGGCGTCCAGTAAGGCGGGAATGCGCTGAACCTCGTCGATGACGAAGCTTTGCTTGTCGGCGTTGCCGGCGACGATGTCGCGCAGCCGTTCCGGGCGTGCCTGCAACTGACGAAAGATATCGCCGGAAAGCAAATCCAAAAAGAGCGCATCGGGAAACCGAGCCTGAAGCCAGGTCGATTTGCCTGTTCCGCGCGGGCCGAAGAGAAAAAAGCTATTTTCTGGGCAGGAAAGGAATCTGCATACCGTCCTCATAGTGAACAATGTACGCTCCCTAAGCGTCGCATGCAATGCTAAAATGACGGTGGTTCCGTTATTTTTGCTGCTTAAATGACGTAATCACCGTGATTTTGATGTTTCACCGGACTGCGACTTGCGCACGGATTGCTCAATGGCAGCGGGCGGATACAGCGTCCAGATCGTCCACCATTCCAGCCACTCCACGGCCCGCACGAGAAAGTGGCCGCTGCCCATGGCGGGATCCACGATGTTTAGGCGCAGCGCAGTTGCGGCTTTCGGCGTAGAGCACAACGAGCCGTCGGGGTTGACCAGCGTGAAGGAGAAATAGGCGTCGGCCGACGAGCGCTCGGTGTAGAGGAGCGACTCGTTGCCGTTGGACAGGATGGCCCAATCGAAGAAGCGCTGTCCGCGCTCGTCGCGGGCGAGGCGAAGATACTCCTGGATTTGCTGGCAGGGAAAGAGGTGCGGAGTCTCGCGTTTCGAAACGGCGTCGAGCGGGTGGTTGAAGCGCTTCGCCTCCAGCACGGTCAGCGCGAGGCGCACGGCGTCGGTGTCCAGCGGGGCGGCGGCGGCCTGAGCGAGCGCTTCGCGACTGGGGTACAGGCTGTAGTCGGGCTTTTTGCACGCGCGGTTAAAACCGCGGAGCGCGTTTTCCGTCAGGTACCCCCAGCCGACGAGCGCGAGCACTTTATCGAGGAAGTGCATGCGCGGATTTCGCGATTCGGAAGATCGTTTGGTTTTGAACCGGACGGGAGGGGCAAGCGTCTGCTTGCCCGGACGAGCAGACGCTCGTCCCTCCCGCGCCTTCGTGCCCAACACGCATCAGACTCGCCCCCCTGTCCCCAACCGAGTACCCTTTGCGCTACTCGATGATGACGGCGAGGCCGCCGGCCTTGGCCATGAGCAGGTTGAGGCTGTCGCCGGCCTTGACCGTGCGGACTTCTTTCACGGCCGGGCGGAAGCCGTCGG
>CAYMLQ010000130.1:0-13626 GCA_964390795.1 uncultured Lentisphaeraceae bacterium | reverse complement strand
CTTGCCAGGCGACCGGAAACTGAAGTCGATTTTTCGGAAGGTCTCGGCTGAAATTAGCGTTAGGTAGAAATGATATGTCTCGATGTCGCGATACGACCCCTATGCCACCGACCCCTATGCCACCGTTTTAGGCCTTCTCGCTGTCGTATTCGATCAGGGTTTTCACGTCGAAGGCGGCGAGCTTGCGCTTGTAGGGCAGGAAGGGCAGGCCGATGATCGAAAAGACGCCGGCCACCTGGGCGTTCTGGCGGGCGAGCATCGCGGCGACGGCCTCGATGGTGCCGCCTGTCGCGACCAGGTCGTCGATAATGAGATAGCGGTGCGCGGCGACGACGTCGTCCGTGTGCATCTCCAGGGTCGCCTCGCCGTACTCAAGCGCGTAACTTTGCGCGATGGTCTTGCCCGGCAGCTTCCCCTTTTTGCGGGCGAGCACCAGCGGGAGTCCCGTGCGGATGCAGAAGGCGCCGGCCACCAGGAAGCCGCGGCTCTCGATGGCCACCACGCCGTCGATAGGGAGATCCTTGTAGTAGCCGACCATCTGGTCGACCACGTAGGCAAGCGCCGCAGGGTGGGTAAAGATCGAAGTGATGTCGTAGAAGAGGATGCCCGGCTTGGGGAAGTCGGGAACTTTGCGGATGACGGCGTCGAGATTCATAAGGACTCCTTAGATGAAGAGGGGGACGTGCTGGTAGGTGTCGCTGTCGAACAGCCCTTTGTCGGTGAGCTTGAGGTGGGGAACCACGGGCAGGGAGAGGGACGAGAGCGTCATGAAGGGCGCGGTCAGCTTGGTTCCCAAAATCTTCGCGAGCGCATCGCAGTCTGAATAGGCGCGGGCCACGGTCTCCGCGGGCTCGGTGGACATGAGTCCGGCGAGCGCCAGCGGAAACGCGGAGAGGATCTTGCGGTTGTTGTCGGCGACGGCCAGCCCGCCCTTGCGCAGGATCACCTCGTTGATGGCGGCGGCGAGCGCCTCGTCGGTGACGCCTGCGGCGATGATGTGGTGCGAGTCGTGGGCGACGCTTGAGGCGATCGCGCCGCGGGTGAGGCCGAACCCTCTGACGAGCGCCACGGCGGGCCGCGCGGGCGCGTAACGGTTGTAAACCACGAGTTTGATCAGGTCGCGTCCAGGGTCGGCCACCACGCAGCCGTTGCGCACCGTGGGCTGTTCGGTGAGATGGCCGGTGACGAGCTGGCCGTCGCGCACGCCGATGACGCGGACGGCGCACCCGGCGGGTGCGGGCACGGACAAGTCTGCGGGCTGGAGCAATTCGGCGGCGAAATGATTGAGCACGCGGGTTTCGCCGCAAGGCAGGAAGGACATTCCATCGCGGGCCACACAGACGCCGCGCAGCCAGGCTTCGCGCGGCTTGAAGGTGCGCAGGTCGTCGAGCAACAGGAAGTCGGCGGAGTCGCCGGGCTGGAGCAGGCCGAGGGGAAGCTTGTAGTGGCGCACGGGGTTGGCGCTGGCGGCCTGGGCGATGACCTGGAGGGTGATGCCTTTGCTGTAGGCGGCGGCTGCGATGTGGTTGATGTGGTCTTTGAGCAGGTCGTCGGGGTGCTTGTCGTCGCTGCAGAACATGCACATGTCGGGGTAGCGGGCCAGAAGGGGGAGAAAGGTTTCGAACTGGCGCGCGGCGGAGCCGTAGCGGATCTGAAGTTTGATGCCGGCCTTGATTTTCTCGCGCGCCTCGTCGAAGGTGAGGCTTTCGTGATCGGTGGTGATGCCTTCGGCGGCATAGGCCAGCAGGGGCGCGCCGGTGAGGGCGGGCGCGTGTCCGTCGGTGGGCAGGCCGAGGGCGCGGGCGGCGGCGAGTTTGGCGCAGACCTCCGGATCTTTGCCGAGGACGCCGGGCACGTTCATCATTTCGGCGAGGTGGGTGATGCCGGGGCGCTTGAGCAGGCGGGCGACCGCATCGGCTCCGAGGTGGGCACCGGCGGTCTCGAAGGGTGTGGCGGGCACGCAGGAGGGCACGCCGAAACCGAAGACGAAGGGGGTCTGCCGGGCCAGGCTGAGCATGAGTTCGACGCCCTCCTCGCCGAGGACGTTGGCGATCTCGTGCGGGTCTACGACGGCGGCGAGGGTGCCGTGGACGACGGCGGCGCGGGCGAAGCCAGCGGGGGTGAGCATAGAACTCTCGATATGGACGTGGGCGTCGACGAAGCCGGGCAGAATGTAGACGGGGGCGGGGTTTTCGTCGGGCGTGACGGACTCAATGGTGCCTTTGGGGGAGATTGTCAGGCGCGCGCCGTAGTTTTCCCGTAGGATCGGGTCGACCAGTGTGCCGCTGATGGTTGTCTGCATGGGGATTCCTCGGAGCTGGGTTACACATGAACGGAAGTGGGGTTCCGGCAAGGTGGGGAAATGATAAAGGGATTCATGGACAGATGCAACTGCGTAAAGGAGGAGTTAGGAGTTAGGATTTAGGAGTTGAATGCGCAACAACCCGGGAAAACAGGGCTAACTCCTAATTCAAGGGAGGGGACGGTTAAAAAGGGGGTAAAATGGGGTGAAAAATGGAATGAAGGCGTACCTTTTTGGGGTTTAAGATTTATTATTTATAAATATAAAACCTTGCATTTAAGATAGTTACGTATTTTTAAAAGGGTCTGAAATCGATTCTTTTGGTGTTGACATCCGGTGTCATAAGGTGTCTAATGGTGTCACAAAAGGTCAAACCATGGTTTCAACGGGCGCACAGATTGCCGGGACAGCGGCCGGATCGGGGTTACTGGTCGGTCGGTTTGATCACGCCTTGGATCCCAAGAAGCGGTTCACCATTCCTGCGGGGTGGCGGGAGCTGATGGGGTCGCCTGCCTATGTGTACATCATGCCTGATCCGCGCGATAAGTGTTTGAACCTGTTGCCGCCTGCGGAGATGGAGGGGCGGCTTGAGAAGCTGCGGCAGCGCGCGCTGTTCGACAAGGGTGCGGGTTCGGCGTTGCGGGTGTTGGGAGAGAATTCCGAGCAGGTGATGCTGGATGTGCAGGGGCGTATCCGCATCAAGGACCGGTTGCTGAAATTTGCGTTGCTGGAGGAGAAGGTCGTGATGGTCGGCGCGCTGAACCGCGTGCAGCTCTGGTCGCCGGCGCTGTTGCCGGAAGAGGAGACTGTCGACCAGGCCAAGCTGGCCGAGGCCTGCGAGGCGCTGAACTTCTAGCGGTTTGTGGCGTGCGGGGCGCACGCGGATTGACATGTGATTTGTATCGCGGACAGGAACGGTACCGTCGGATGGACGGACGCGGACTTCGGGCGGGAACGTACTGTCGCGCGATCATTTTGATTCAGGTTTGTCTGGAGGGACTATGCACCTGTCGGTGTTGCTGGAGGAAACCGTGGAGGCCCTGGCGGTCGTGCCCGGTGGCAGCTACATCGACGGAACGCTGGGCGGAGCGGGGCACGCGGCCGAGATTCTGCGGCGTGCGGGCCCTACCGGCCGGCTGCTGGGTATCGACAGGGACATGGCTGCCCTGGAGCGCTCGGCGGTGCGGTTGGCGGCGTTGTCTGGCGAAAGGGTGCTGGCGCACGGGGCTCACGGAGAGCTTCGGCGCCTGGCAGAGGCGAATGGTTTTGCGGCAGTGGACGGTATCCTGCTGGATCTGGGCGTGTCATCGGATCAGCTCGACACGCCCGGACGGGGGTTCAGCTTCCGGCTGGAGGGGCCCCTGGACATGCGGATGGATCCGACTCGGGGGGAGTCGGCGGCCGACCTTGTCGCACGGCTGGATGTGCCGTCCCTCGCAGACGTTTTTAGGCGGCTCGGAGAGGAGCCGCAGGCGCGGCGGATCGCCCAGGCGATCGGGCGAGAGAGGGAGAAGCAGGCGATCGCCACGACGGGCCGTCTGGCCGAGGTGGTGAGCGCCGCGCTCGGCGGGCGGACAGGGCCGCGGCATCCGGCGACGCGCGTGTTTCAGGCGCTGCGGATGGCGGTGAACCGCGAGTTGGAAGAGTTGGAGCAGGCGTTGAAAGACGGGCTGGCGCTGCTGAAGCCTGACGGGCGGATGGCGGTGATCACCTTCGAAAGCCTGACGGACCGACTGGTGAAGCAGTTTTTCGCGGCGCATGCCGGCCGGTGGGTGTCGCTGCAGCAAGGCGGCGAGCGCTGGGAAGGCGAGTTGCCGGCGGTGGAGAAGGTGACGAGACGTCCCGTGGAGCCTGGGCCGGCCGAGGTGGCGGCCAACCCGAGGGCGCGTTCGGCGAAGTTGAGGGCGGTGCGGCGCTGCGAGGCTCCGACGCAGCGCACGGATAAGTTTTTTGGAGGGTGTGAGACATGAGAAAAAATCGTAAAAGGCAGGTGCGTATCCAGTTTCTGCCGCGGATGGCAGTTGGGGTGATCGTGACGTTCGTGACGGTCGCGCTGGTCTTCTGGTTTGTGGACTCCAAGTGTGCGCAGTTGGGTCAGGAGATCCGCAAGCACGAGCAGAAGTTCGCCGGGCTCGAAAACGAGCGGGTGCGGGAAGCCGCGCGGTGGGACGAAAAGAAGACGCCTGAAAAGCTGGAGCGCGCCATGCTACAGCACGGCCTCGCGATGACCTATCCGACGGCCGACCAGATGGTGCGCATGGACACTGCGGGACGTCCGCTGCCAGGCCAGCTCTCCGTGGCCCGGTTTCAGAGACATCGGGGCGCGCTTGAGCGGGTGGCGACGTCCTCACAGAAATAGGCGGGCGAGCGGGAGGCGAATGATAGCGCTATGCAAGAACGCGGCATACAGATGCGCGTCTGGATCGTTGCCGCCGTGCTGTTCCTGTCGCTTTGCGGCCTCAGCGTGAAGCTGGGCTATCTGCACCTGGCCAACCACTCCAAGCTCAAGCGCGAGTATAAACGCGAGTTGCTGGGGCTGCGCGGCCGGATCTTCGACTGTAACGGCGACCAGTTCCCGGTGGCGGTCAGCCTGCCCGCGCGGCAGTATTTCTTGGATCCCCAGGCGGTCAAAAAAGGCCACGACCCGAAGGCCATTGCCAAAACGGTTGCCGAGGCGCTGGGCCTCGAGGAGGCGGAGGTGGCGGCGAAATTCACGCAGACCGACTCGCGCTATATCAAGCTCTGTGTTTCGACCGATGACCGGGCGTTCGCGCTGCTGGCGGACACCAAGAACATCAGCGGCATCGGGGCGGAGGATTTGGCCATCCGCTCGTATCCTCAGAGGCGCCGCATGTCGCACGTGCTGGGCTTCGTCAACAACATGGGTGTGGGTGGCGCCGGCATTGAGCAGCAGTTCAACTGGTATCTCAAAGGCACGACCGGCCTGATTCAAGGCGAGAAGGATGCGGGGCGCGTGGAAATCCGGAACCGGCGTGCGCTGGACGTGCCGGCCATTCCCGGCTGCGACGTGTATCTGACGCTGGACCACAACATCCAGTACGAGGTGGAAACGGCCATCAAAGAGGTGGTGGAGCAGTTTCAGGCGACGAGCGGTTGGGCCATCGTGCAGCGTGTCAAGACGGGGGAAATCCTCGCGATGGCCTCGTACCCGGATTTCGACCCCGAGCATTATACCGAGGAGAGCATCGATGTCTGGCGCAACAACGCCGTGGCGATCGTTTACGAGCCGGGGTCGATCATGAAGGCCGTGAACGTGGCGGCCGCGCTGAACGAGCGGATTGTGACGCCGGACACGTTGATCGATGTAGGCGAAGGAACATGGTTTTACGCCGGCAAGCCGTTGCGGGATCACGTGACCGGACGCATCAGCGTGAGCACGGCGCTGAAGAAGTCCAGCAACATCGCCAATGCCAAGATCGGGCTGATGCTGGGCAACAAGCGGCTGGAGGCGTATTTGCGGGCCTTCAGTTTCGGCGAGAAACTCGGCATCGAACTGCCGGGCGAGGAGCGGGGCATTCTGGCGCGATCAAAAGACTGGGACAAGCTCAAGCCGACGCGCATCCCGATCGGGCAGGGCATCGCGGTGACGGGCTTGCAAATGGTCAACGCCTATTCCGCCCTGGCCAACGACGGCGTGCTGATGCGCCCGTACGTCGTTGACAAGATCGTGTCGCCGGGCGGGGAGACGGTCTTCAAGGCCAAGCCCGACGTGCTCGGCAAACCGGTGCGGCCCGAGGTGGCGCGCGCGGTGCGCGAGATGCTGATCGGGGTGACGGAAGAGGGGGGGACGGGCAAGCGCGCGACGGTCCCGGGGTATTCGATCGGAGGCAAGACCGGGACAGCCCAGAAGGCGGTGCATGGCGGCTATTCGAGCACCGACTACTACGCCTCTTTCGTGGGGTTCGTGCCGGCGCGCGAGCCGGTTTTCAGCGTACTGGTGACCGTGGAGCGGCCTCGGCCGCAGCATACGGGCGGCTTCGTTTCGGCGCCCGTCTTCGCCAAAATCGCGGCCGCCACGGCGCGCTACCTGGAGGTTCCCCCCGACCAGCCCGTCGAAGAGGAGGCGGAGGCTGCGGCCGGGCAACCTTGAGCGGAAAGAGGACGTATGAAGTTTGCAGACCTTCCAGACCTGCTTCCCCTGTTGCAGGATAAACCGCCGCCAGTGGCGTTTGGCGGCGTGCAGTGCGATTCGCGCCGGGTCAGGCCGGGCGATCTCTTTGTGGCGATCAGCGGCCATCGCGATGACGGCGGAAAATACGCGGCGGCGGCGCTTGCAAAGGGGGCTGTCGCCGTCGTTTCAGAGGTGACGTTGCGCGACTGCGCCAAGTGTCTGGTGCTCGTCAAGGACGCTCGCCGCGCACTGGCGCTGCTGGCCTCCGCGCTCAACGGCTGGCCGAGCCGAGCCATGGACGTGTTCGGGGTTACCGGCACCAACGGCAAGACCACGACCGCCTGGCTGCTGCGCGAGCTGCTGCGCGCGGGAGGCAGGAATCCCGGACTGCTGACCACCGTGCAGGTCGAGTACAGGGGCCGGTCGATCCCTGCCACGCGGACCACGCCCGACGCGTGCGAGCTACAGGGGTTGCTGGCCGCCATGCTGGGAGCCGGCTGCGACTCAGCGGTGATGGAGGTCTCGTCGCACGCGCTGGACCAGCAGCGTGTCGCCTGCGTCCGTTTCGCGGCTGCGGCGTTCACCAACCTCTCGCAGGACCACCTCGACTACCACGGTACGATGGAGCGGTATTTCGAGGCGAAGCAGAAACTTTTCGCACAGCTCGCGCAGGAGCGTCCCGGGGCTGCGGCGGTGTGCATCCGCGATGCGGGGTTTGGCGAGCGCATGGCGGAGTATCTGGCGACCCTGCCGCTGAAACGTGTGACCTGCGGTTTTAGCGCGGCGTCGGACGTGCGTGCGGAAGATATTTCGCTCACGCCAGACGGCAGCCGGTTCGTGCTGGTCACGCCGGACGGTCGGCGCACGCCGCTGTGCGTGCATCTCGCGGGCCGCTACAATATCGCCAACATGCTGTGCGCCGCCGCGCTGGCGCTGGAGGCGGGCGTGCCGCTGGACGCGATCGCGGTTACGCTGCAAGAGGTGATGCCGCGCTGGGGCAGGCTGGAGCGTGTGCCGGTGGCTCTGCCCGCCGCAGTGTTTGTGGACTATGCGCACACGGACGACGCGCTGACCAACGTGCTGGGCACCCTGCGCGAGATGACGCGGGGGCGCGTGATCGTGGTGTTCGGCTGCGGCGGTGACCGCGACCGCACGAAGCGACCGCTGATGGGTCGCGCGTGTGCGCTGCTGGCGGATCATCTGGTGGTGACCTCGGACAATCCCCGCTCCGAAGAGCCGATGGCGATTATCAGCGAGGTGCTGTCCGGCGTTCCTGATGGCACGGAGATGACCGTGGAGCCGGACCGGCGCGCCGCGATCCGCTGCGCGCTGACGCTGGCGGGCGCGGCGGACGTGGTGCTGGTGGCGGGCAAGGGACACGAGCCGTTTCAGGAGCTGGCGGGCCGCACGGTCTCGTTTGATGACCGCCAGGTGGTGCTGGAGGAGGCCGCGCATTTGGGAGTTAGGATTTAGGAGTTAGGAGTTAGGAGTTTGAAGTCGGAGGTCGGAAGTCGGAGGTCGGGAAGGATCTTATGGAGAAGGGGCAGGCACAGAGATTTGAGGCAAGGGCGTTCGCGGAGTGGGTCGCTGGCTGCGGCCAGGCTTTGCCCGACACCGTCTGCGGTGTGACGCAGGACACGCGCAAGCTGACGCCCGGCTGCCTGTATGTGGCGCTGCGCGGCGAGCGCTTTGACGGGCATGACTTTGTGCGGCAAGCGTTGCGCGGGGGCGCGGCTGCGGCGCTGGTCGACGAGGCGTGGCAGCCTGCGGAGGATGTGTCCGTCTGGCCGCTGATCCGTGTGGCGGACACGCGGCTGGCGCTGCGTGTGGCGGCCCGCGCGTGGCGCGGCCGGAGCCCCGCGCTGATGATGGGGCTCACGGGCAGTTCCGGCAAGACCACCACCAAAGAGATGGCCGCGGCGCTTTTCTCGGCCGGCGGCGCGGTATGCGCCACGCAGGGGAATCTGAACAACGAGATCGGGTTGCCGTTGAGCCTGCTGGCGATGCCGGCAGAGACGGACTTCGGCATCTTTGAAATGGGCACGAATCATCCCGGTGAGATCGCGCGGTTGGCCGAGGTGCTTCAGCCGCGGGCAGCCATTATTTCTAGCATCGGCAGCGCGCACATCGAGCATTTCGGGTCGGTCGAGGCGATCGCACGCGAGAAGGGCGAGCTGCTCCGTACGCTGCCCGGCGACGGCTTTGCCGTGCTCTGCCGCGAGACGGACTGCTTCGACCTGCTCTGCTCGCTGTCGCGCGCGCCGGTCGTGACGACCTCGCTGGCGTCGCGGGACGCGGATTATGCGGGCGACCTCTTGGATCCGCTGAGCGGCGCGCTGTGCGTGACGGAGCGCGCGACCGGGGTGAAGACGGTGCTGCGCAGCGGGCTGCCGGGCGAGCATAACGCGTCCAATCTGCTGCTGGCTTTCGCGGCGGCGCGCACGGCCGGAATTCCGGGACAGGAGGCCGCTCAGGCGCTGCTGCAGCTGACCCTGCCGGGCATGCGCTGGGAGGTCTCCGTGCGCGGCGGTGTGACGGTCGTGAACGACGCTTACAACGCCAACCCCAACAGCATGATGGCTGTTCTGCGGACGTTTGTGAAGCTGCCCTGCGCCGGTCGGCGGGTGTTGGTTCTCGGCGACATGCTCGAACTGGGCGCGCATGCGGAGGCCCTGCATCGTCAGGTGGGCCGGTGCGTGGCCGAGTTGGCGCCGGACGCCTTCTTTGCGGTCGGCCCCGACATGCAGGGCTATGTGGCGGACGAGGCGGTCAAGAGCGGTTACCCTTTGGCGCGCGTGAGGTGCTTCGGCCAAGCGGCAGAAGCCGCGCCCGCCGTCAAGGCGTTTGCGGAGCCGGGCGACTGTGTGCTGCTGAAAGGGTCGCGAGGTATGCGGCTGGAGCGGATTCTGAATGAACTGTAACTACGATGGGGTCAACGCGCTGGTGCTGGGCGCGGGCCTGAGCGGCGAGGCAGCGGCCCTGCTGCTGCTGGCTCGCGGCGGGCGCGTGCTGGTGGCGGACGAGGGTGCCGAGGCACCGTCGGCTGCGGCGGCCGGACGCGTGCGGCAGGCAGGCGGCCGGCTGTGTTTCGGGGGGGGCGACCTGCCGAAGGAACCCTTCGACGTGTGCGTGGCGAGCCCCGCGTTCGCGCTGAACCATCCGTGGATCGACGCGTGTTGCTGCCGCGGCCTTCCGGTGATCTCCGAGCTGGAATTGGGCGGTTGCTATTGGCCTGGCAAGGTGCTGGCTGTGACCGGCAGCAAGGGAAAGAGTTCGGTCGTTAAATTTTGTGCGGACACGCTACAGCGTGCGGGCGTTACGGCCTCGCCGGCGGGCAACTACGGCATTCCGCTGAGCCGGCTGGCGCTGGAAAAACCCAATCTGACGTGGGCGGTTACAGAGGTCAGCTCGTTTCAGATGGAGCACACGCCGACTTTCCGCCCGGACGTGGCGATCCTGCTGAACATGCAGGCCGATCATCTCGACCGCCATGCGGACATGGCCGAATACAAGGGGCTCAAGCTCAAACTTTTTTCGGCCATGACAGCCGGAGGCTACGCGCTGCTGCCTGCGGGGTTTGACGAAGAGGGGCAGATTCCTGAGGGCGTGCCGGTTCTGAGGTTCGGGGAGGACACCGGCTGCGACTGGCGCTATGGCGAGCACGCGGTGACCGGACGGCTCGACGGGCAGCTCGTCAGAGTGGGGCTGTCGGGGGCGTGGTTCGACAATGAGATTCTTGGGTTGGCCGCAGCGGCCGCAACGGCTGCTCTGCTCCATGCGGGGCTGAGCGCGGCGCAGGTTGAGCGCGGCTTCGCCGAATTCGAGCCTTTGGCGCACCGGGTGCAGCGGGTGGGGGTGAGCAAGCGTGGCGTCACCTTCGTGGACGACTCGAAGGCCACCAGCCTGGCGGCCACTGCGGCAGCCCTGCGCATGGTGAAAAAGCCGGTCCGGTTGATTGCCGGAGGGCTGTTGAAAGAACGTGATCTCGAAACTCTAAAAGAGTTGCTGACACAAACCACCCAAAAGGTATATCTTATTGGACATTGTTCAGGCCAAATGGTTCGTGCATGGTCTTCCGCTGTCCCCTGTGAGGAGTGCGGCACTCTCGAATGTGCTGTCGATGCGGCGGTACGCGATGCAGAAGCGGGCGAGACAGTGTTGTTGTCGCCCGGGACGGCCAGTTTTGATCAATTTAACAGCTATCGGGAAAGAGGAGAACGTTTCACGTCTAGGGTTCGCGCGGTTGCGGATCTCTGAGCGTTTCTTTTCTGAGGGATAGAAGGACAAGGAGACACAATGAATCGTCAAGTCATTCGTATGGTGGCAGGTGCCAATCTGGTGGCGGGTTGCATCTTGTTGCAGGGATGCGGCATGTTTGGGAAGAAGACGACGGAGGTGGAAGCGACGCCGATTCCGGGCGGGGAAATGGGAGAGGTTCTTGCTGAACCGGTTGAGACGGTGCCGCATGTCGAGACGGCGCCAGTTGAAATGCCGTCTGTCCGGAACACGACTCCGTATACGATTCAAAAGGGCGACACCATTTCGGGCATTGCTTACAAATACAACCTGCGCTGGCAGGATGTGGTAGCCGTCAACCCCGGCATCGCTCCGACCCGTCTGCGCGTCGGCCAGATGATTCAGCTGCCTGGCCAGGTGGACGTGTCGAAGGCCCGTTACGTGCCGACCACGAAGCCGAAAGCGGCCGCGCCCAAGACCTCTGCGCCCAAGACCTCTGCGCCTGCCGCAGTCTCAGGTCCGATGACGACCTACGTGGTGAAGGGGGGCGACTCCCTCTCCGTGATCGCTCAGAAGCACGGCGTCAAGACGGCCGCGCTGCGCGACGCCAACAATCTCAAGAACGACAAGCTTATGGTCGGCCAGAAGCTGAAAGTCCCCGGCGCAAAGAAGACCCCTGATTCCGCGTCTGCCGCAAAGAAGGCCTCTGTTGCGGCGCCCAAGACCGACGCGCCGAAAACGTCCGTCGCCCCGGTCAAGGCGGTCGAGTCCGCCCCGGTCGTCGCGCCGCCGCCGCCCGTGCCCGTGCCCGCGCCCGAAGCCGCGCCTGCCACCCCCGCGCCTGCGGTCGAATCAGCGCCCGTGGCTGTTCCTGCGCCTGCGGCGGAAAGCAACACGCAGACGTATACCGTCAAAGAGGGCGAGGATCTTTACGCCGTCGCGATCCGCTGGGGCGTGAGCCCGAGCGACCTGAAGGCGTTGAACAACCTGACGTCCACCGAGTTGAAGGCTGGCACGGTGCTGAAGATCCCGGGCGCCGCGCAGTAATCCGGACGGCGCTATGAAGAAGACCCTGACGACTCTTGCGTTGACGGTGGTCATTCTTCTGGGCTTAGGAATTGTCTTGCTGGCGACGGCCAGCACAGTGCGGGCTCAAGGCTTATACGCCGACCCGCACTTTTTCTTTAAGCGCCAGTTGATGTGGCTTGGCTTGGCTGCGGCGGTGGCGTTTGTCTCCTGCCGCTTCGACTACCATTGGTGGAAGAAGATCCCGCTGCTGCCGGTTGCCTTTTACGCGTGCGTGGTGATCGCGCTGGTGCTGGTCTTTTGCCCCGTGATCGGCGGCAAGGTCAAGGGTAGCTGCCGGTGGCTCAACCTCGGGCCTCTGCGCATGCAGCCCAGCGAGTTCGCCAAGATCGCGATCGTGGTGGTGATGTCGGTCTGGATGGACCGCATCGGCTGGCGCGTCAGGCAGTTCGTCAAGGGCGCGCTGATACCCGCCGGCGCGCTCGGCGTCTTTGCCGCCTTGCTGGCGGTGGAGCCGGACTTTGGCGCGACCATGGTGGTGATTGTTCTGGGCGGGAGCCTGATGTTCGTGACTGGCTCACGGATTTGGCATCTGCTCGTGATCGCTTGCGCAGGCCTCCCTCCCCTGATCCTTCTGATCGCCACCAATGCCAACCGCATGGAGCGCATCAGGGCGTGGCTACAGGGATCGGACAGCGACTCTTCGGCGGCCTACCACTTGCAGCAGGCGATTCTCGCCTTCAAGAACGGCGGCCCTTGGGGCGTGGGGTTCAACCAGAGCATCCAGAAATACAACTATCTTCCCGAGGCGCACACCGATTTTATTTTCGCGATCGGAGGGGAGGAGTTCGGCTTCCTCTTTTCGATCGGCGTGCTGCTCGCCTTCGCGGTTCTTCTGGTCTGCGGGATACTCATCAGCATACGCGCGCCTGACCGCCTCGGACGGCTGTTGGCGTTCGGCATGACGCTCCTGCTGGTGTTTCAGGCGGCCTTTAATATCGGCATGGTCACCGGCTGCTTGCCGACCAAAGGCCTGGCCTTGCCTTTCATCAGCTACGGAGGCACAAATCTGATTACGGCGCTGTTCGCGGTCGGCACGCTGATCAATGTCGGCCTTCACATCGACGTCTTTGACGAGCGGTTGCACACCCAAGTGGTGCGCAACGCCGTCAAACAGATCTGAGCGGGCCTAGATCTTGACCCAGGCACCGCTGGCTGCGGAGGCGAGCACCGCATCGCAGACCTTGGTGGTCTCGAGCGCGTCGCGGAAGGTCGGCCCGGCGGGCTTGCCCGTCTCAAGCCCCTTGATGAAGTCCGCGATCTGGTGGATGAAGCTGTGCTCGTACCCGATCGCCAGCCCGGGCACCCACCAGTTCTTCATGTACGGGTGGTCGCCGTCGGTGATGTGGATCGAGCGCCAGCCACGCAATTTGCTCTCGTCGCGGTGGTCAAAGTACTGGAGCCGGTGCAGGTCGTGCAGATCCCAGGCGATCGAGGCGTGTTCACCGTTGATCTCGAACGTGTAAAGAGCCTTGTGGCCGCGCGCATAGCGCGTGGACTCGAAGGTCGCCAGCGACCCGTTATCGAACCGGGCGAGGAAGGCGCAGGCGTCGTCGATGTTCACCTTTTCGATTTTTCCGGTCAGCTGGTGCTTGCGCTCCTTGATGAAGGTCTCGGTCATCGCGCTGACCGACGAGATGCCGCCGTTGAGCCAGAGCGCGGTGTCGATGCAGTGCGCGAGCAGGTCGCCCGTGACGCCGCTGCCCGCGACTTTCGCGTCGAGCCGCCACAAGCCGTCGCCGCCCTGAGGCAGGTCTTTGGAGATCGTCCAATCCTGAAGGAATTTCGCGCGGTAGTGAAAGATCTTGCCGAGGCGGCCCTCGTCGATGAGCTGCTTGGCGAGCGTGACGGCGGGGATGCGGCGGTAGTT
>CAYMLQ010000129.1:0-13740 GCA_964390795.1 uncultured Lentisphaeraceae bacterium | reverse complement strand
ACAAGCCGTTCTTCTGTGAACTATGGCTCAACGATCCGCATGCGTCGCTCGCGCCCTCGGAGGAACAGATGAAGCCCTTTCGCGGCGACGTGCCGGCAGGCTTCACGTCGCCGTTCGCCGTCTATGCCGGCACCGTCACAGAAATGGACCGCCAGATCGGACGGCTGCTTGCGAAGCTGGATGAACTCGGCCTCGCACAAAACACGATCGTCATCTTCACCTCTGACAACGGGCCGGAGGACATCGCCATCAACAACGCATCGTGGTCAGGCATCGGCAGTGCGGGCCCGCTGCGCGGGCGCAAGCGCAGCCTTTATGAGGGCGGCATCCGCGTCCCGTTCCTCGTCCGCTGGCCCGGCGCAATCCCGGTCGGTGTCGTGAATGACAAGACCGTCGTCAGCGGTGCGGACCTGCTGACGACACTGTGCGAGCTCGCCGGTGCAGCCGTGCCGGATGAAGTGAGAGCGACGCAACGCGGCCAGAGCGTCGCCGCCGCGTTCAAGGGCGACAAGGCGTTCACCCGTACGGCGCCGTTGTTCTGGGAATGGCGCTTCCGCGTGTTCAATCATCCGTGGAACCGCAGCCCGATGCTCGCCATCCGCGACGCACAGTGGAAACTGCTGTTCAATCCCGATGGCAGCCGCGTTGAGCTGTACGACATTCCCGCCGACCCCGCCGAGCAAAACAACCTGGCCGGGCAGCACCCCGACATCGTGGCCCGACTTTCCGCCCAGGCACTCGCCTGGCAGAAGACGCTTCCGCCGGGACCGGTCGAGCCTGCTGCGGGTCAGAATGATTACCCCTGGCCGCAGGAAAGTGCGATCTCAAAGCAGGTTTTGGAGCGTGGTCCGCTTTTTGAGCGATCTGATAAAAACAGGGACGGCGAGTTGTCTCGGGAAGAGTACCTCAGCAATTTCCCTGAGAAAGAGCGGCAAGTGGGCGAAGCGCGGTTTCCGACCTTCGACACGAACAAGGACGGCAAACTCAGCCGAGACGAGTTCATCTACATGGGGCGGTGACGCGCCGCTTGTGACACCCGACGGCCGAGAGTTCAGCAGTTTGAAAAGAAGGGAACAGATCACCGATGATGGGGAAAGAAAACCGAAAGCAAGGGAAGCAAATGAACATGCTCACCTTCGCCGCTCTGCTGCTTGCGCCACTGGCTGCACTCCACGCCGCCGAAAGCGTGACTACCGATCTTGCCAAGCGCACTTGGCAGGGCATTCCTGGAATCGAACGCACCGCGAAAGGCCGCGTATTTGCCTCTTGGTTCACGGGCGGACTGAAAGAGCCGTCGCCGGACAACACGGTGGTACTTTCCTACAGCGACGATGGCGGCAAGACCTACACCGCGCCGCAGGCGATAGGCTTGCCAACAAGTGATGGCACCCGCTGCTTTGATCCCACGCTGTGGATCGATCCGAAGGGGCGGCTCTGGTATGTCTTCAATCGCGGCAACAAGGACACCGCGAAACACGACGTCTGGGCGCGCATCTGCGATAATCCCGATGCCACGCCGCCGGTGTGGGGCGCAGAGTTTCGCGTCGGCTACGACGTGCCGTTCGCCTTCCGCATGAACAAGATCACCGTGCTCTCCACGTGTGAGTGGCTCATGCCGGTGACGCACGCGGGGGAAGAACCTATTCACGATTGGTTTGCCGGACCGAAACAACTTCAAGGCGTGGGCATCTCGACCGATGAAGGAAAGACTTGGAAACTCCACGGCGCGCTCAAGGCCCCGGAATGGGCGCTTGAGTGCATGGTTACGGAGTTGAAGGATGGCCGGCTCTGGCTGCTCACCCGCACCGGCGGCGGTTTTCTATGGGAAAGCCATTCCACCGACAAGGGCCGCACGTGGAGTGAGGCGAAAGCGAGCACCATCGCCAGCCCTGGCTCGCGCTTTTTCATCCGCCGTTTGGCTTCAAGCAACTTGTTGCTGGTGAATCATTTCAAGTTCAAGGGCCGCAGCCACCTCACCGCGCAGCTTTCTGCCGACGACGGCGCGACGTGGAACGACGGTCTGTTGCTCGATGAGCGCGGTGGCGTCTCTTACCCTGACGGCGTGCAGGATAAAGACGGACTGATCTGGATCACCTATGACCGCGACCGCAACGGCGCGGGCGAGATCCTGCTCGCGAAATTCCGCGAAGAAGACGTGGCGGCAGGCAAGAGCGTGTCCGGTGCGGTGACGTTGAAGCAGGTGATCAACAAGCTCGACAAGCCAACCCTGCTCCCGCCCGGCTGGGACCCGAAGGCCGCTGCGGACAAGGTGCTCGCAAGCTTGATCAAAGTCAGCGCACCGCAGGTGAAGGGTGCCCACGATGCGGACCTCGTGTTGGTCGGCGAGCGCGCTTTTATCGTCGAGCATGACAATGACATCAAGCCGGGGCACGGCGCAGGGAAGGCCCAGTATTGCGTGCTGACGGTCGTGAACACGAAAACGATGAGCGTGGAGCGAGTCGTGCCGATGGCGAAGTCCGGGCAGGCTTTTGCCAATGAAACGCTGCCGGTCGGCGCCTGCTTTGTCCCTCGCATCATTCGGCTCAACGACTCCACGCTGCGCTGCTTCTTTGCCTGCGAGGATCAGAGCGGCAAAAGTCAGTCGCAGACGTGGTATCGCGACTTCGACCTCGCCTCGCTCACGTTCCAGGCGGACATTCATCGCATGAAGCTCAAGACCGCTGCGGGCACGTTCGACATGCAGCCTACGTATTTTCACGCTGATGCTGCCCGGCAGGGCTTTCAGAGGAAGCCCGTGGGCTACGGCCTCTACCTGATCGACGCATTCGAGGTCATCGGCCACTACAACGAGCCGGCCGACCTGCGGCTCACCGAGTCGGCCGTCAACCGTCTGCCCGACGGCACCTGGCTGGCGATCTGCCGCGCCGAGAGCGGCGACCGCAACTACGTCTTCACCACCAGCAAGGACGGCAAGACCTGGACCAAGGGTGAGCCCCGCCCGTTCGTCACCAAGGGCAGCAATTCCAAGCCGACCTTCGACGCGTTCAACGGCGTCTATTACCTCGGCTGGCAGGAGGCCACGCGCATCACCGACGGCCATGGCGTGGGCCGCAACATCTTCAATGTGGAGGTCTCGCGCGATGGCGTGAGCTGGGCGCGCAAATACCGCTTCGAGTCCGCGAACTCCTTCCAGTATCCGACCTTCCGCCTCCACGACGACACCATCTGGTTCACCGTCACCCAAGGCACCGGCGGCAGCACGGATCGCATCATGTTTGGCAAACTGGAGCCCTCAAGACCATGAAAAACACCCTAACCCTCCTCACCGCCGTGCTGCTCGCGCCGCTGGCCGCGTTGCAAGCCGCTGAGTTTCACGTTGCCACGACGGGCAGCGACGCCAACCCCGGCACGAAGGCCAGGCCGCTGGCCACGATTCAGGCGGCGGTGAACAAGTTGCAGCCAGGGGACACCTGTCTTGTCCGTGGCGGCACGTATCGCGAGACGGTGACATTCCCGCGCAGCGGCACAGCTGGCAAGCCGATCACGCTCAGTCCGTATGGAAATGAGCGGGTGACAGTGAGCGGCTGCGATGTGGTGACGGGCTGGACGCATCAAACCAACAACATCTGGAAAGCGGCCATGCCGTGGACCCTGGGCCTGGGGCGCAATCAGGTTTTCTGCGACGGACAGGTCATGATCGAGGCCCGCTATCCGAATGTGGCGGAACCGGGGCTGGGGATGTTTGTGGCGGGACTCTCGCCGCTGTGGCCGACCTATGGCGAGTTCTCGATTCCACGGGATACGCGCACAAATAAGCCGGGCCGGATTGTGAGCAAGCTGCTGGAAAATCAGCCGGACGATTATTGGAAGGGCGCTCTCTACTGCGGCGTCCATTTCGAGGGCTGGTGCGCGCAGACCGGCGTCATCGAAAGCTCGAAGCCCGGCGAGATCAGCGTAGGCGACCGCACGCAGGGCTGGTGGTTCGGCTCCTCCTACGGCGGCCATTATCCTCAGGAGCATGAGGAGGGTAGGGGCATGATCGTGGGGCACATGCACGCCTTGGACGCCCCGACCGAATGGCACTGGCAGGAGAATGTGCTCTATCTGATCGCACCTGACGGCGGTCAGCCGCAGGCGGTCGAGGCCAAGCGGCGCCAGCTTGCGTTCGACCTGAGCGGACGCGAACACGTCCGTATCGAAGGGGTGTCCGTCCGCGCCGCGTCCATGCGGCTGGAGAACGCCTCGCACTGTACGGTTGACCGGTGCGACTTGGCCTACATTTCGCACTACACGCGGCACTACGGCATCGGGCAGATCGAGAAGGGACGCGACACGATCAAATCGGGCGAGACGGGCATCTACGTGAGCGGGCGCGACAATTGCTTCCTGAACTGCAGCGTGCGGTTCAGCGCGGGGGCCGGTTTCCATCTCCGCGGCTACCATCACACGATCCACAACTGCCTCGTGGACGAGGTCAGCTACGTCGGCCATTATCTCAACGCCATCACCGATGCGGTGAGTGATTTCAAAGACTACGAGAACACGCTTGTGGGCGGCCACGTCATCACGTTCAACACGATGCGCAACGCGGGGCGGCACTTCTTCAATTTCTACGGCAACGGGCCGAGCCACCAGTCGCGCGACCGCGGCGGCATGGACTACGCCGCCACGCTGTTTGCCGGCAACCACCTGTATAACGGCATGCTGCTGACGCGCGATGCGGGCTTCATCACCAGCTTCTTCTCCAGCGGCGGCACGCTGAACGGCGTGCATTCGCAGGTCGCCTATAATGTGATGCATGACTGCTACGACATTGCGGCCATGCGGTGGAACATTCTGGGCATGGTTTACCTCGATAACGGGTCGCGCGAAGTGGACGTGCATCATAACCTGTTGTGGGCTGCGCCCGGCTCGCTCCAGAGTGGCATCTGGTTCAATCCGCCGAACATCAATGTCAGTGACTACGAGAACGTCTTTCACGGGCTGTTCACGCGCACGAGCGCTGACCTGCGTGCCGAGGATTTTCCAAAAGGGGAGCCGTTCCGCTTCGGACACGACTTCGCGCAGCCGCCGCAGGTGCCCACATGGCCGCAGCTCGACACGTTCGCGCTTGAGGCCGAGTACGGCTCCGTCGGTCTGAGCGGCCTCAATGCCGGTGACGGGTTCTGCCTCGGCACTGTGGACTTTGCGAAAGGTTGGCAATCGGCTGTGCTGAGGTTCGCCAGCGCCGAGAAGACGATGAATACGCGCCGGTCCGTTCGGGACGCAACGCGCCACAAGAAGGCGTCCGACCCGCTGGTCCTCGACACGTACGCGCTGGAAGGCAGCGGAAACGCCAGTAAGAATTGGCAAGTGCACCGTGTCGCATCGGGCGGCTGGCTGCGTTTCAACCAGGTGCCTTTGGGCGACGGCTACCGCCGCTTCCGCGCCGTTTATGGAACGACCGAGCGGGCGCCGCGCCGCATCGAGGTCCATCTGGATCAGACGAACGGACTTCTGGTCGGTCAGGTTCTGCTGCAGCAGACCGACAGGCCTCGAATGAAATCGATCCAGATATTCAGCGAGGCGGTAGGCGAACTTTCGGAAGCGGCGACCGGCACGCACGACATCTATTTTGTCGGCGTCTCGGACGACGGAAAACCGGTCGCCGAGTTCGAGTATTTCCGTTTTGAGCGCGCCCGCACGCCGATTGAACTGCCGAAGAACGATGTGCGGCTGGAGTTGCGCATCGGGAGTCGGAACGGCGAGAAGATCGGCGAGTTCTTCCCGCGCTTCACGGGGGGCGCGGATGAGTTCTTGAATCTCGTGGCGCAGCTCGAGCCTGCGCAGGGAGTGCAGCCGCTCTTCCTGGTGGTGCGTTCGGCGCTGCCCAGCCCGATCGGAACCATCGGAGGGATCAGCCTCCAAAAAGCACAGGGGCCGCTTGACTGGTCGGCCATCGGCGTGCCGCAGCCGCCGCGCCGCGCGTGGTGCGGATTGGGAAGCATGCTTCTGCCCGAGCCGGCGAACCGGCCGTGTGCGACGCCTTCGGAGCATTACCGGCAGATGGCTGGCACGCGACCGATCTTCGGAGTCAGACGTCTGGCTCCCAGCCCGGTTGTCGATGGCGCGCTGCAGGAGTGGACGGGCCGGGTGATTGAACTGAAGCAGACGCTGGAAGGCGCCGACGTCGGAGAGAGCCCGGTTTCAGCCTGGCTGGGGTGTGATGATCAAGCACTCTATGTGGCGATGCGGAATCCGCGTAGGGAAGGAGTGTCGCTGCGCACGGCGGGGCATCTGTGGGGCGAGACGGACGGCGTCGAACTCGCGTTTCAGAATGCGGAGGATGGTGTGCCGGGGCCGACGTTCATCCTGCGCGGCTGGGCGGACGGGCACGTCAGTGCACCGGATCTGGCCGGTGCATCCGAAGCGGTTCGCAAACGCTTGGAGAAGTCGGTCACTTACCGGACGAAAGTGGACAAAGACGCATGGACCTGCGAGTGGCGCATTCCCTTTGCGGCCTTGGGTGGCGTGCCGGCTCTGCTCAACGCCAATCTGACAGCGCGCAACGCCGGGCAGAACCTGTGGCGCACGTGGCGCATCGCGAGCGGCTCCACGTATGATCTCCACAACGGCGCGACGCTCGTTTTCGACGCGCGCGAAGCGATGCTCCCGGAGAGCCTGAAGAAGAGCCTGGAGGTCTGGCTGGACGCTGCGGACGCCTCCCTGATCGAGAAGGATGCGGCTGGGGCGGTGGGCGTCTGGAAAGACAAGAGCGGCAAGGGACGGAATGCGGTGCAGAATGCGGCTGGCTCCAAACCGCTTTATGCGGCACAGGCGTTGAACGGAAAGCCGGCGCTGCAGTTCGATGATGCGAGACGGACGCGTCTCGAACTGCCCGACCTCTCGGATCGGCCGATGACCGCGACCGTCTTTGCTGTCGTCAGCAATCCGGAGCGCGGGGCGCTCCAAAATCCGAACCAGCGGGTCTTTACAGCGAGCGACGGAAAAGGCTACGATTACCTGTGTGGGATCGACTGCACCATTCGCGGCACAGAGACGGGCGGGCCGCGCGTGATTACCGCGAGCGCCAAAGACCGCTGGGTCAAGAGCGTGCGCGTCGGATGCTTCTCGCCCAACTACCAGACCTTCTTCAACGGCCAGATCGCGGAGATTCTGGTGTTCGGCAGAGTCTTGACGCGGGAGGAGCAGATCCGCGTCATGGCCTACCTCACCGGCAAATGGGAGCTGTAATAACATGAAAAATCCGCTGTTCCTAGTTCTTCTGCGGCTGGCTCCGCTCGCGGCGTTGCCGGTTGCTGGCGCCGATTTGTTGACGCCTGTCGGCCTGCGCGAGGTCAAGGTCGGAGGTGAGATCGGCCGGCGCATCGCCGTCACCATCACCAACAACCTGCTCAAGCTTGAGGCCGACCGCGATTTCCTGCTGCCATTTGCCGAGGAGCCGCGCAAGGGCGAGTACATCGGACTCGGCAAGACGGTGGATGCGGCGGTGAGGTTTGCGGCGTACACGGGCGATCCACAAGTTGACGCGCTAAGAAAACAGTTTATCGCGGGAATTCTCAAGGCACAGGAGGCGGACGGGTACATCGGCACGCTCCCTCAGGCGAAACGGGTCAAGACCCTCTGGGATGTGCACGAGATGGGCTACGTGATCTGGGCGCTGCTTGCGGACCACCAGTATTTCGGCGACGCCGATGCGCTCGCCGCCGCGCGCAAAGCAGCGGATTACCTCGTCAGGAACTGGGCGGTGTTACCGCAGGATTGGGGCGATGGGAGCGAGGTGGCGCCTCACGTCGCCTTCACCGGCATCGAACGCACAATGCTCGCGCTGCACCGAGCCACAGGCGAGGCGTCTTATCTCCAGTTTGTGACCAAGACACGCGCGCTGTCGGAATGGGACCTCGGCATCGTGATCGGACGGCGCCCCGGCATCGAAGGCCACGTGTACGCCTACATGGCCCGCTGCCTTGCGCAGCTCGAACTGCATCGCCTCCAGCCCTCGGCTGGCCTGCTCCGCCCCGCACACCGGGCGCTCGATTTCATGACCCTCCACGACGGCGCACTGCTCACGGGCAGTGCCGGCCAGTGTGAAATCTGGACAGGCGATCAGGATGCCTGCGGCGACGTCGGCGAAAGCTGCGCGCTGGCCTATCAGCTTCGCTTCTACGACAGTCTGCTCCGCCTGAACGCCGACGCGCGCCTGGGCGACCTGATGGAGCGCACTATTTTCAACGCGCTCTTCGCTTCACAGTCGCCCGACGGTCGGCGGCTACGCTACTTCGCCCCGCTGGAAGGCAGCCGCGTCTATTGGAAGACCGACACCTACTGCTGCCCGTGCAATTTCCGCCGGATCATCGCGGAGCTGCCGGGCTTCGTGTTCTATCGCGCCGCCGACGGCATCACCGTGAACCTCTACACGCCTGCCGAAGCGAAGCTGGATATCGCCAACGTCCGGCAGGAGACCGACTACCCCAACTCCGGTCGCGTCCGTCTCAGCATCAGTTCCGAGAAACCGGCGACGTTCACCCTGCGCCTGCGCATCCCGTCGTGGGCAGCGAAGGCGAGCGTGGCCGTCAACGGCAAGCCGGTACGCGGCGTCGTTAAGCCTGGAACCTTCTTCGAGATTCGCCAAGCGTGGAACTCCGGGGATGAGGTTCTGCTGGAGCTGCCGATGGAATGGCGCCTCGTCAAAGGCCGCCAGCGCCAGGCCGGGCGCGTCGCGGTGATGCGCGGGCCGCAGGTCTTCTGCCTAGACCCTGCGCAGAATCCGGGGCTGGCGAAACTCGACGGCACCGAACTCGGCTACCTCGCGCTCAACCCCGCCACGCTCTCCGCTCCCGTTCCCAGCAGCGCGGTGCGGCCCGGCGGGCTCGGCTGCCGCATTCAGGCGTGGAAGCCGGGCTTCGGTCTCGGCCTCAAAGCCGACTATGAACTCACGCTCACCGAGTTTCCCAACCCTGAGGGTAAGGCAACCTATTTCCGCCTGCGGGATTACTCCTCTGCGGTAGACGATGAGCTGCTGACTGACGCCATGCCCTCGGCAGACATGGCCAAGGAACTGCGGCCATGAACACAAGCAGATGTCGAGTAAGCCGAAGGTTGTCATTTGCCGGCCTGACATGGATCGCGCTGGCAAGCTGCCTTAGTTTCAGAAGTACCGGCTGGCTTGGACTGCGCCCGCGCTCGGCATCCGCGAGTCGCATATGAAACACAACCTCATACTTTTCACGCTCGTGCTGGCGTCGCCGGCTTGGATTTGCACCACTGCGGCCTCAGGGCGCGAGGTGCTGGTGGAGGCGGAGAGCTTTGCTCAGCCAGGCGGCTGGGGTGTGGATCAGCAAAGCATGGATCAGATGGGCTCTCCCTATCTCCTGGCGCACGGCCTCGGCGTGCCGGTCAAGGATGCGGCCACGACGGTGGAGTTCCCGCAAACGGGCAACTACCGGCTTTGGGTGCGAACGCGGGACTGGGTCGCGCCGTGGAAAACGCCGGATACGCATCCCGACATGAAGGCGGAGGGCACGCCCGGGATCTTCCAAGTGCTCGTCGATGGCAAGGCAGCGCCGGTGACCTTTGGGACGGAAGGCGCCGAGTGGCACTGGCAGGATGGCGGGGTGGTGGAGGTGGCACAGAAGACCGTCACGCTCGCGCTGCATGACCTTGCCGGCTTCGCGGGGCGTTGCGATGCGCTGCTGTTCACTGCCAGCGACGGCGCGGCTCCGCCCAACGATCTCGCCACGCTCGCGCCGCTGCGCCGCACGTTGCGCGGTCTTCCGGCAACTCCGCTGGATGCGGGCGAATATGACCTTGTGGTCGTCGGCGGCGGCGCGGCCGGATGCTGTGCGGCTGTCAGCGCGGCACGCTTGGGCTGCAAGGTGGCGCTCATCCACGACCGCCCTGTGCTCGGCGGCAACAACAGCTCCGAAGTCCGCGTCGGCCTCTCCGGTCTGATTCATCAGCAGCCTTATCCGCGTTTAGGCGATCTGGTGGACGAGTGGGGACCGGTCGGCCATTGGAACCTATACCAGGCCAAGAAAGCCCCCGAGCTGCGGCGCAGCAAGGAGGTCATTGAGATCATGGGGCAGCACCCCGAGAAGAAGATCCACAATGCCGGCCCGGAATCCAACTACGATGACGGGCATAAGCTGGCTGTGCTGCAGGCGGAGAAAAATCTCACGCTCTTCCTCAGCACCCGCGCCAACGGCGTGGAGATGGCGGGGAAGCGCATCGCGGCGGTGATGGCGGAGGACATCCGGACGGGCGTGCAACGGAAGTTCCGGGCGCGGCTCGTGGCCGATTGCACCGGCGACGGCGTCATCGGCGCGCTGGCCGGGGCGGACTTCGCGTACGGACGGGAGTCCAAGGCTGAGTTTGGGGAGGAGACCGCGCCGCAGCAGAAGGATGAACTGGTGATGGGCACCTCGGTGCAATGGTATGCGGAAGCTGACGAGCAGCCGTCCGCTTTTCCGGAATGCCCGTGGGCGCTGCCGCTCAACGAGAAGACCTGCGTGAAGACGACCCGTGGCGACTGGGACTGGGAGACGGGCGCCACGCGCAATCACGTCACCGAGATCGAGCAGATCCGCGACTACGGCCTGCGCGTCGTGTACGGCAACTGGGCGGTGCTGAAGAACCATCCCACGTTCAAGGCCGAGTTTGCCCGGCAGCGGCTGAAGTGGGTGGCCTACATCGGCGGCAAGCGCGAGTCCCGCCGGCTGCTGGGCGATGTGATCCTGCGGCAGCAGGACATTGTCGAGGCCCGGCCGTTCCCCGACGCTTCCGTCACCACCACGTGGACCATCGACCTCCACTATCCGAAAGAATCCCTGTGCGCCTGTGAAGCCTTCCGGTCAGAGGCCCGGCACATCAAGATCAAGCCGTACCCGATTCCCTACCGGTGCCTGTACTCCCGCAACATCGAGAACCTCTTCATGGCCGGCCGGAACATCAGCGTAACCCACGTCGCCCTCGGCACCGTGCGCGTGATGCGCACGGGAGGCATGATGGGCGAAGTGATCGGCATGGCCGCATCGCTCTGCAAGGAACACGCAGCCACACCGCGCGGCGTCTATGAGCAGCATCTAGATGAGCTGAAAGCCCTCATGCAGCGCGGCGTGGGCAGAAAGGGTCGGTCATGAGTCCGATTTTTAGTTTCTCTGTTGCAATGTTAACTGCTTTGATGTTGGCTGGCTGTGTCTCTGTGCCGGGGTTGAACGCCGAGAAGGCGGTGTATGTCAGCCCGGGCGGCGATGACGGAGCTGCGGGGACGCGGGCGGCGCCGTTCCGGACGCTGTTTCGGGCACAGGCCGCGGCGCGGGAACTGGCCCGGAACATGACCGCCGATGTGTCGGTGAACGTGGCTGCAGGCGAGTACCGGCTCGACAAGCCTCTGCAATTCACGCCTGCGGATTCCGGCACGAACGGTTTTCGCGTGATCTACCGCAGCGCCGAGGGGCCGGGCAAGGCGCGGCTGCTGGGCAGCGTTCCGTTGAAAGGTTTGGCGCTGGAAAACGAGTCGGAAATGGCGCAAGTCGGTGAACCCGCAGGCGGTGGCGACGGAGGTAAGTTTCTGTGAGGCAGAGGCGGCCAGCAGACGGCTGGCGTGTTCGACGCGCAGGCGGGTGATCAGCGCGTAAGGGGAGCAGTTGACGTACTGACTGAAAAGACTTTCGAGCTTCCGGCGTGAACCCTTCGTACAGGCGGTCAGGAACTCGACCCCGAAGGGCGTTGCGATGTTGTCTCGGACCGTGCGGATCAGTCGGTCAACCTCCGGGTCGTCAACAGCCAGCGTCTCGGTCGAGCGTCGTTCAACGATGCCGGCCGGTTGAACCATCACGTGCGGCGCTTTCTGCTCCTGCCCCTGCCGATCGGGCCGCGGCTTGGAAGCCGGCCCACCGTTCGCGGCTGTACCAGAGGTCACAGACCCCATAGTAGACCAGACGCTGGAAACGCCGGTCCAGCAGGTGTGCCGCCTGCAGACGGCCGATCTCGCGGTTGTCCAGTGTCACGGACGGAAGCTCGCGCCCGCGGATGTAGCTGACGAGGTTCACAACCGGAAACGGAAGGCGGCACGCTAGGCGCGCCTCTTCCACGGAAGCGAAGGCGGTGAGACGGGGAAGCGGCGCGATAGCGCGATAAGAGGGGAAGCGGAGAGGCTTAAGCCTGCCTTCATCGCCGAGGTCTGTTTCACTGCCCCCAAGGGCGATCCGGCACGTCATGCCCTCTCTGCGGTCACGGCCTATTGCGTGAAAGGGGCTCAGACCAAGGCAACTGAGACGTCCTGCAAGCCGGTGTTTCCCGAGATGCGCGCAATCTGGGACGTGCCCTCCCCATATGTGAAGGACGGACTGATCCCGATCACGGAATGGCTCGGGCCGAGTCCTTGGTCCGATCGCGCTGTCCGCATCATCGCGCGGCGCATTGTTCAGGCCTTCCGCAAACCGGCTGCGGATCCGCGCGTGGCCATCGAGGAGAGCCTGGTGCCGCGCGAGCAGGAGATGCTCAGGCTGCTGGCCAAAGGGTGCCTGCAGAAGGAGATTTCCGACCAGCTTGGCATCAGCTTCCCCACGGTCCGAACCCTCGCCGCCCGGATTTACACGAAACTGCACGTCCAATCCCGCTCGCAGGCCGTGGCTAAATACCTGGGGGAGAGCGGTGGGTGAACGTTCTGTTTCCGCTACCGGCACCTTCGGCGGTGGTGTGTATATGACAGGCACGTCACTGGTCGAACGGTGCGTCATCACCAAAAATTATCAGAATATCGGCTGGACCTCCTCCCGCTACGGCGCAGGGGTTGCAAGTGACGGAGGGGTGATGCGTAGCTGCCTGATCATGGGCAACACGGCGAATTCAATGGGAGGCGGGTTGTATATCACCGGCGGCACCAACGAGAACTGCACGATTGTGCGTAACCAGTGCTTATCTGATCACGCGGGCGTGGGTCAATACGGCGGCGTGTACTGGACCAATACGCCGGTGATCGTCAATGCCATCGTCTACAACAACACCAGCTCCTCCGGGGAAAGCAATATCCTTGCGGTTGTTGGTGAACTCAGCCAAGTGACGTACAGTTGCGCCCCTTCGTTGACCTCGGGCACTAATAACAAGACTGGTGATCCTCAATTCACAGCTACCGGAGCTGGCTACGGCACGACGTTCACGGCGGGCGATTACCGTCTGACCGGCACCTCGCCCTGCAAGAACACGGGGTATACTGCGGACAGGATGAAAACCGCGACTGATCTTGACCGCCTCCCAAGGGTCAAGGTGTTCGTTGTGGATATGGGCGCGTATGAGCGCCAGGTTGGCAGTGTCGGCACGTTGATTCGAGTCTTCTAACGCTCATCCAGTTGTTCGTCCGACGCTGCGCGTCGGACGAACAACTGGATGAGCCTCCGTCTGGTTCGCCGCTTGCGCGGACGAACCAGCGGGTAGAGTACTAGCCGCCCCAGTAGGGGCCGGAGACTCACCCGCCCCATTAGATTGATGAAAACTAAATGAACAGACGAGAATTCATAAGAGCTGTTGCCGCTACATCAACTGTTTTGTTAACTCCCATGTTTGCTGCAAGTCAGGCCGACAATAACAAGCAGTCCTACAAGGCGAAAGACAAACCTAACGTCGTAATCATCTACGGCGATGATGTCGGGTTTGGAGATGTAGGTGCTTATGGTGCAAAACTAATTCCCACGCCGAATATTGATCGTTTGGCCGCAAAGGTGCAGCCAGGCATCTCCGACGCGCTTTTCTCCCAAGTCGACCTGCTGGCCTCATTTGCAG
>CAYMLQ010000128.1:0-13778 GCA_964390795.1 uncultured Lentisphaeraceae bacterium | reverse complement strand
ACGGCGTGCCGTGGGGAACGAACGTGCCGCTGACGACGGAGTGGCAGACGATCCGCATACCGGTGAACAGCCTCCGGCTTTTCACGCAGTGGGGCAAAGAGTATGCCGCGCTGGCCGGACCGCGCCTGCGGCTGTCGCGGCTGGCAACGGTGAACGTCTGTTTCGGGAAGTGGCTGTTCAAGGACGCGGCCAACGAGCCGCATGCGGTCGAGATCGCTGAGATCGGGGTGTGGCTTCCGTAGGTCGGGAACGCGGCGCAGGTGCATTACCGCCATGATCAGAATCTCGTCCGTTCGAACGTGTCGATAACTTCAAGTGGATGTGCCCGAGGCGTCAACCTACTTTTTCGTGCCAATCATCGTATTGGCTTCGCGATTCCAACAAGGATATAGACTGGCCATAACGAACAGAGTCACACCTCTCTCTTTTCTCTCGGTTTGTCGAGGAGTTCACTTCGTCGTTATCAGCGAGCTCTCATCTACAATTCCACACTTTGCAAAGTGTGGAATCACAATCGGCCTTCGAGTTACTTGATCGTTTGTTCCCGCTTCGCGGGCGGTGGGTGTATGTACACGACGCCCCTTCGGGACGCCTCCCCGCAGGCGTCCGCAGGGCCATGCGTTGGCACGGGGACCGGCGGCGGGTTACGGGGAACCCGCACGGCGACGCGGCGGACGGTTTAGGCTTCGCGCCATTCCGGCCCGGCTGCCCGTCCCTACCGGCGCGTGCCAGCGGTCAGGTCGCGGATGACCTCGCCCGCGAGGATCAGGCCGGCCACGGAGGGCACGAAGGCGACGCTGCCCGGGATGCGGCGGAAGGGGACGGAGGTCGGAGGTCGGAGGTCGGAGGTCGGAGGTCGGAGCGGGTTCCCGCCCCCGTCCAGCGGCAGCTCGCGCGAGTAGACAACCTTGAGGCTTTCGACGCCGCGGCGCTTCAGCTCCTTGCGCATGACTTTACAGAGCGGGCAGACCGAGGTGGCGAAGAGGTCGGCCACCTCGAAGCGGGCGGGGTCGAGCTTGTTGCCCGCGCCCATGCAGCTGATCAGCGGCACGCCGGCCTGGCGCGCGCGCACGGCGAGTTCGACTTTGGCGCTGACGGTGTCGACGGCGTCGACCACGTAGTCGTAGCGGGAGAGGTCGAAGGCATCGGCGTTTTCGGGCAGGTAGAAGGTCTTGAAGGACTCGACCTGGGCAACAGGGTTGATGTCGCGGACGCGCTCGGCCATGACCTCGGCCTTGGGCAGGCCCACGGTGCTGTGCAGGGCGATCAGCTGGCGGTTGATATTGGTCAAGCAGACCAGGTCGTCATCGACCAGCGTGAAGTGCCCGACGCCTGTGCGGGCCAGGGCCTCGACCGTGTAGGAGCCTACGCCGCCGATACCGAAGATGGCGACGCGGCTGCGGTGCAGGAGGTCGAGCGCGGCTTTACCGAGCAGGAGTTCGGCACGGGAGAAGGGGTTCATGGACTTATTCCAGAGCCCCCTCTGCGGGCGGGCGCAACTCCTGCTGGGGGTCGGCGATCGGGGCAGGCGGCTGCTCCTCCTGTTGTGGCTCGGCGACTGCGGCAGCCTGCGCGTCCTCGACCTCGCGCCTGAGCGCTTTCTGAGCAGCCGCATCGACGAGTTTTTCAAGCTCCGCCTTCCGACGCTGTTCGGCAGCCTGCTGCTCAGCGGTCTTCTGAGTCAAACGCTCATGCAGACGCGCAGCGTATGAGCGCTCCTCGCCGCCCGTTTCGGCGGCCGGAGACGCCGCCGGATCCGCAGCCACTCGACCGGGAGCCCTTATGAGCCCAGCGGGGGTGGTTGGAGCGCCGCCCATCAACGAGGGAAAACGCCGGAAAACGCCTCCTTGCCCTCTGTCGGTATGCCCGAGGGCGGCGGCTGGCGGGGCCGGCGGCACAGAGCCGGCGGGGGTGGGCTTGGCTGGCGGGGTCGAAAGGTCGAGGTTACCCTTTCCCAGCCTGAGCGGAAGGGTGACGCCATCCTTCAAAAGGGAGACAGTCTCCGCGTCGAAATCCGCGCTGACTACGGTCCAGCCATCGGCTGAGGCGCCGACCCGCAGGAAGTAGTTGGCCGGCGGCTTGGCTGCCAGGTCGGTGAAGCCAACGGCGGTCTGTCCGTCAGGGGTGATGTTGACGGCGGATACGTTAACCTGTGCGGCCAGCTTTTGCTGTTCGGCTTGAGCCAACATCGCGCTCTGATCCGGCGCAGTGTTAACGGGCTCCTGACCGAAATTGGCGGGCAGAGCGCCGAACGGCATACGGTCGATGATCGGCTGATAGGTGTCGAAAGACGGCGTGGAAAATGTTTCTTCAGCGGCCCGACAAAACGCTGTGCAGGCGCAGAACAGGGAAACGGCGGTTTTAAGGTTGAACACGCGCATGAGGGATAGTATAGCAGACCAGACTGAGAGTTGGGAGCGGAAAACATTCGACGTTTACCCGTTTGCGCTTCAACGCGCTTGTGAGCGGGCCTCCATTTCTGCTAGGATTTGCGCTCATGAAATTCTTCTGGCCTATTTTTTTGTCGAGTCTGGTCGTCGGAACGGTGGGGATGTACATGGCAGCGCCCTTCGCCCGACCGTATGTCTCGGGCCTGTTCGGGAGTGAAAAAGCTGAGCCGATGGCGGCGGAAACGGGCACGCACGAACAGATACGGACCTTCACAGAAACGCACGTGCCGGCACCGCAGCCTGCGGCTACCGCCGCGCAGACGACGGCAGCCGCAGATGACGACACGCCGCCCGCCTTGGTTGGCGTCTATCCTGTCGGCCGGGGGGATCGTCCGGGCTGGGGTGTCACGCACCAGCGAGCCACCTACTATAAGCCTGACGGCTCGCGCCTGGGAAGCGTGGCGGGCGGCGTGCTGTTCGACTTCAAGGAGTCGCGGCAGACGTCGAAAGGCGTCATGATCGAGGGTCTCTTCTTTCAGAACGGGGCGACGAACGGCCCGTATCTGGTGAGTCGTAAAGACGTACACCTGTTCACCGCCTCGCATGAGAAAATGTCGGCCCGGCAACTCGACGCGCTGCGGGCATATTATGCGCTCAGCGGCAAGATCGGGATGCGAAAGACCGAGCTGCTTCAGGCCTCGGCCGCGAAGAACCCCCATTTCACCGCGTACAATGAAGCGTACAGGGTCTTCACGGCGCATATTGCAAAAGGCAAGGAGCTGCTGGCTCAGCGCGATAAGGCGACCGAGCTGGACCGGGCGCGTCTGGATGACCGGTTACGCGAGATGAAGGTGGCGGAGACCAAGATCAAAGCCGACTACGAGGCGCTGCACCTAAAGTTCCGCGAATGGAAAACGCAGCATGCCGTCGAACTCGCGAAGCCCGAGAACGACCCGGACGTCATGCGGTGGACCCAAGAGATGGCCGCGCTGCGGAAGATCATTCCCGGTCTGGCGCTGTGAGAAGTTCTAAAGTGCTAAAGTTCTAAAGTGAGAGAGTTGACGTTTGCTGAAAGACTCTCGCACTTTAGCACTCTCGCACTTTAGCACTTTAGAACTTCTTCACTTCCCCGGCACGAGGCGTTCGAGGCCGCGCATGTAGGGGCGGAGGGCTTCCGGCAGCAGCACCGACCCGTCGGCCTGCTGGCACTGCTCCAGAATGGCGATCACCAGGCGCGGCAGCGCCACACCCGAGCCGTTGAGCGTATGGATGAGGCGCGTCTTGCCGTTCGCGTCGCGATAGCGGCAGTTCAGGCGGCGGGCCTGGAAATCCTCGAAGTTGGAGCAGGAGGAAACCTCCAGCCAGCCCTGCTGTCCCGGCGCCCACAGCTCGATGTCGTAGCACTTGGCAGCTGAGAAGCTGATGTCGCCCGAGCAGAGTTCCAAGATACGGTAGTGCAGTCCGAGCCCCTTGAGCACGTCCTCGGCGTTCGCGACGAGCGTCTCCAGCTCCGCGTAGGAGGTCTCGGGCTCGACGAACTTGACCATCTCCACCTTGTCGAACTGATGCACGCGCAGGATGCCGCGCGTCTCCTTGCCGGCCGAGCCCGCCTCGCGGCGGAAGCAGGGCGTGTAGGCGGTGAGGTAGACCGGCAGCGGGCGGTCCATGATCTCGTCGCGGAAATAGTTGGTGACCGGCACCTCGGCGGTGGGGATCAGCCAGAGGTCGTCGATCTCGCAGTGGTACATGTCCTCGGCCATTTTCGGGAGCTGGCCGGTGCCGCGCATGGAGGCGCTGTTCACGACGAAGGGCGGCAGCATCTCGGTGTAGCCGTGCTGCTCGGTGTGCATGTCGAGCATGTACTGGACCAGAGCGCGCTGGAGCTTCGAGCCGTTGCCCAACATCAGGGGGAAGCCGGAGCCGGTCATCTTCACGCCGCGCGGCAGGTCGAACAGTCCGAGCCGTTCGCCCAGCGTCACATGGTCGAGCGGCTTGAAGTCGAACGCAGGCGCCACGCCTTCGACCTTGGCCACGCGGTTGGCCGAGGCGTCCGGGCCGGTGGGGATGGTCGCGCAGGGCACGTTGGGGATGCGCAGCATGGCCGTTTCAAGCGCCTCCTCGACCTCCCGGAGCTGGGCGTCGAGATCGGCGATCTGATCGCCGATGGCGCGGACGTCGGCCTGCACGTCGTCGGTGTTCTGTCCAGCCTTCTTGAGGGCGCCGATCTCTTTCGAGCGCGTGTTGCGCAGGGTCTTCAGCTCATCGGTCCGGACCACCAGCGTGCGGCGGCGCGCATCGAGATCGCGCGCGGTTTCGGCCAAGGCGACCTCCGCGCCGCGGCGGCGCAGCCCTTCGGCGACCTCAGCGAAATTATCACGGATGCGTTTGATGTCCAACATGGCGGAACCTCGGGAATAGGTGTTTAGGGGGTAGGGACGGTTCCCCGAACCGTCCGCGGACGCCAGGGGGAGGCGTCCCTACCGTGCTACACAAAACGGCGATATGTTACCCGTTTCGCGCGTGCGGCGCAAGCGCGGGTGTGTGTAAGAAAAGTGACAGATTAAGGGAAAAGATAAGGGTGAATGATGAGGGGGGCCTTGCCTTTAATCGACCTCCCTAATCTTTCACCCTAATCACTCCTGTCTCCACGATCAATGCCGTTCAACAGGTTTCATCAATAATGTTTCCGCCCCACTTCCTCGGCTGCACAAAGATCCGGTTTGGCTACCGAAGAGGTGTCGCGTCTATAAGCCCGACGGGCTACTTCACCTGGATCAGCGAGCCCACGGGCGGGTAGGTGACAACAAGGGTGCCGTCGCCGGTGATCCACGCCGCCTTCGCGGCGGTGTACTGTCCGCCGGGCATCAGGACGCCGTCCACGTACAGCGAGCGGACGTACTGCTTGCCGGTGAAGGCGAGGCTCAGCGTCGCGCCCGTCGTGACACGCAGGTCGGTGGTGGTCGGCAGCAGCGCCGCGGGCAGCGCGAGCGTGCCGGACGAGAGAACCGTGTCGCCGGTGTAAGTGGCGGTCGCTCCCGAGAGCGCCAGCGTGCCGGAACCTGTCTTGGTCAGCGTCGCGCCGCCGGTCACATTCGCGAGCGCGAGCGTGCAGCCGGAGGACACGGGATAGGTCGCGTCGGCGGCCTGCGTCACGGCGGAAATCGTGAGTGTTCCAGGCTGCTGGGCAGCGGCCAGACCGAACGTGGCACCGTCGCCGATATTTGCGGCGGCGATCTTAAACGCGCCGGCCGGGATCGACGTGTCGAGCGTGACGGTGTTGGTGGAGGCGGTCGGCAGGATCACGTTGGCCAGATAGCTCTGGTCGGCGACCGTATCCGTCAGCGGCGTGTCATAGGTCATGGTGAAGTCGCGGACGCGCATCTCGCCGGACGAGCCGCCGCAGCCGCCACCGAAGCCTAGGTAGGCGTAGTCGCTGGCGACGTCGGTCGGGATGTTGACGCCCGTGAAGGTGTTGGTGACCGCATACACGCCCTGCGTCATCACCGAGGTCAGCGTGGCTGCAACGGGGTCGTACTTGATGATGTGGGTGGTGACGCCGTTGAGGAGCACGACGGGCATGTGGCTCTGGCGAAGGCCTTCATTCCAAACGGCGTTTCTACCGAGGGCGACCGTGTTCGTCAATGACGTTCCGTTGTTGGGATAGAAGTACCAGCGTAAGCCGATGCTCTTGGTGATGCCGTTTACCCCCGAATAGGCGGCGCTCATGGTCGGATCGCCGATCGCGCCTGTGCCGCGCGGATCGTTGTGCAGGAAGAACGAGTAGGCGTCGGCGGGGGGATTCGACTTCGTGCCGAAGAGGAAGTTATACCGAATGGTAAACGCCTCCTTCACGCGAATACGCCTGTAGGTCGTGGCCGTTCCGGTGGAGTTCAAGGCTACCGTGCAGAACTGCAACGCGCCGTCGTCACCCCACTTGCCTTCGGGCGTGAAGACCCAGTCGCTGCGCGCGCCGGACACGGCGAGCGGCTCGAGGTTGTTCTTGCGCAGCACCAGCCCGCCCTGCTCCAGGCGCACCGTCAGGTTCGAGGTCGGTTGGTCCAGATCGCCCATCAGGCCCAACGCGGCGCTGCCGCGCTTGACCAGCGTGCCGCTGCCGGAGAGCTTATCGAACGCCAGATAGCCGCTGCCGCCGGACGCTGCGGACGCCGCCGCGGACGAGAAGGAGAAGTCGCTGATGATGTTTTCGGCGTTGAGCCCGCCGGTGAAGGCGCCGAAGCCGAGGTAGGCGGTGGTCGCCCCCACAGCCGCCGCCATATCGATGCCGGTGAAGACGTTCGTGACCGCTCCGACGGGCTGGGACGTGATGATCGTGACCGTCTTCGCGATTGCGTTGTAGTCCACCGTCATATTCGCGTGCTGCTTTGTGATCAAGCTGACCGGCGCGAGATTGTTGGTGGCGATGACCTGAACGCCGTTGGTAAAGATCCGGAGCGAGGTGGTGTTGGTCCCATTCTCGTAGTAGCGCCACATGACCGCAAAGCCGGGGGCGGGCGTATGCGTGGTGGAGTTGGTCGTGAGGTTCTGGATCGTATAGGTGATGTAGTCGGCAGGTGACGCCGAGGACTCACCCATATCATAACCGAAACGCGTGGTCCACGAGCCGGTGATCGGATAATAGTTCGTCGTGAAGGCTGAGCCGGGGCGGTTGTTCGCGTTCGTGGAGACCGCCAGACGTCCGTCGGGCTTCCAGTTCGCGAACTGGTTCAACTTCCACATGGCTTTGTCTGCCGGTGTGAGCGCGGGCAGCGTGGTCGCGGGAGCAGCGGTCACCAAGGCGGCCGGGGCCTCCACGTTGACCACCGACTGGTCGGCGTAGGCCAGCGTGCCCAGCACGAAGCCGCGCTGCTGCGCGGAAGGGGAAGAGCTGGCATTCAGCGCCTCTGAACTGCCGAGGTTCAGACAGCCGCCATAGCGGCAGTAAGAGGGAAAAACAGCCGTGCCGTTGTCAAACAGGACATCGGTGACTGAATGCTGGCCATAGCGGCTGCCCGTGCCGGCGGTGAAGCCCAGATAGGCCTCGTTTGCGCCGACCTCGGTGGGAATATTGACCGCAAACGTGTAGCGGGCGGTTGGTGCGCCGGGGCGGTCGAGCAGGCAGGTGATCGCTCCAACGCCGTCGTAGCTGACGGTGAACTTGGTTTTGAGCGGAGTCGAGCCCAGCTTAGGCAGCGCGGACGGCAGCCCGCGCGTGTCAATCAGCGACCCCTGCTTGCCGAAGCGGATCTGGTGACCGGTGACATTGATGCCCACTGCAATCGAGTTCGTGATCTTGCTTGCCGTGGTATCCGCATAACCAAGGTTTCCGCCATGCGCGCCGATCGCGGCCAGCCCGCGCGGGTCGTTGTGCAGCACGAACGCGAAGCCGTCGGCGGGATCCGTGCCTGTGGCCCAGCAGATGTAGGAGTAGGTGACGGTCCACGGCCCGCTCACGGTCTGCTTGCGCAGGAGGAAGGCCCCGCCCTTCGCGTTTGCAATAGCGCCGGCGGTGCCGACTTCCGGCGTCAGCTGAAGAATACCGTCCGTGCGGCGCATGGCGCGCTCGGTGAAGCGCCAGAGGTCGGGGTTGGAGGCCAGGCTGTGCGGTGTGAGCGTCAGGGGCGCGCCCGCCAAGTTGAGCGTCATGGCACCCGCTGCGCCCGAGGCGGCGAGCTCCAGCGACGACCCGGAGCCCAGGGTGACGATGCCTTTGTAGCTGTTGGTCGCCTGCGGACTCTCGTTGAACAGGC
Source organism: uncultured Lentisphaeraceae bacterium (assembly GCA_964390795.1). Taxonomy (GTDB): domain Bacteria; phylum Verrucomicrobiota; class Kiritimatiellia; order RFP12; family UBA1067; genus CAYMLQ01. The sequence goes on along the minus strand of CAYMLQ010000128.1, from coordinate 5,641 downwards.
CGAGGCGCCCGGCGTTGACGTCCACGTTGATCATCCCGGGGCGGATCACCAGCGTGCCGTTGCCGCTCTTGATCAACTTGCCGCCGGGGCTGGTGGCATCCACCCGCGCTGGCGCGTCGAGCCAAGCATGGGAGGCCACATCCAGCGTCATGTTGTTCGCGCCGACCAAGATATTGGTCAGTGCCACAAACCAGTCCGAAGAGAGCTGGGTCGTGCGCTGGGCCAGTTTGCCTCCGTTGAAGCTCACCCGACCGGTGTTGAAGTCGGCGGCGACCGCGTTGGTCGGGGTGGTGTCCATTTCGAACACGCTGTTGCCCATCACGGTCAGGGAGGAGCCTTTGGCGACACGGGCCTGGAAGACGCGGCCGGTGCTGGCGGTATCGAAGATGACATCGGTCTTCGCGCCGGTCATCTGCGAGATTTTCATGCCCTGAACCGGGTCGGAGGAGTCGTTTTGAAAGAGGCTGTTGTTGGCGACCGTCACGGTGGAGGTGGCCAAGGTGCTTTCGCTGAAATAGCAGCTTCCGATCACGCGCAGGGTTGCGCCGGTGATCGCGAGCTCGGGGTTGCAGCGGAAGGCACCGCCAGCACCGTTTGCGTTGGCAAAAATGAGGCTGTGCATCTCCATGTAGGCGCCGTTACCGATGTAGAGGCTGGGCCTGGCCAGATAGGGCGCGGTGCCGGTGCCGCGGCCGATGGTGAACCAGGAGGTGGTCACGCGGGTCACGCCGCCCAAGACTTCCATACGGGGCGAAGTGTTATTGCGACCGCCGACCCACGCCACGCCGACGATGGTGTTGGTCTGGCCCGCCGTGCCGAGAACGAGTTTGCCGTCGTCGACCGTGAAAAGGGCATAGCCGTTGGTGCCCGCGCTGCCGTTGGCGTCGAAGAGCGTGAGACCCCCTTCATTCGAGGGGCCCCGGCTCTTGCCGATGTCCTGGCTTCCGGGGTAGGTGAAGGCCAGCGTGCCGGGGCCGGTCTTGATGAACGAACCGTTAGGTGTGGTCACCTTCCCGGCGACGGTGAGCGTTGCCGCAGGGTCTGTAACGGACAGCGCGGCCGCTCGGTTGCCGAAGTTGGTCGGCGCGATCGTGAACCCGCGATCCAGAGTCGCCGAAGGGCCGGTGTAGCGGAACGTGCCGTCGCCCAGCACGAGGTTGGCTGGGGCTGCGGAGCTATCGCCGAGCGCGTCCACGGAGGCGACCTCGAGAATGCCGGTGACGAGGACGGTCGCGCCCGCATAGGCGTTGGCCGCATTGCCGAGCACCACGCGTCCGCCGCGCACGGTGACGCCACCCGCGCCGGAGAGCAGGCCGTTGAGGGCCAGCGTCTGGGCCGAGGCCACGTTGATGGCTGTGCCGCCCGAGAGGGAGAGCGGCGCGCTCACGGTCTGGGTGCCGCCTTGGACCGTGATAAACCCGGCGGCGTCGAGCGTGATCGCTCCGCCCGCGAGCGTGTAGCCGCCGCCCGCGAACTGGAGGCCGAGCAGCGCGAGCGCGGGGTCGGCCATGTCGTTGTTGATCGTGCCCGTGCCCGAATTGAAAAAGGCGGTCGAACCCGCGTTCGACGCGATGATGCCGCCGCCCCAACTGGCGGAGTCGTTCCAGTTACCGCCCGTCGTAGCCGTCCACGTGCCGCTGTCTGCGAAGAGCGTGCCCGCCGCACAAACGGCGGCCATGAGTAAACCCAGATTCCGTGTTGTCATGCTGTTCTATCCTTTCAACCGTATCAAGACGCGAAGTGAAAATTAGACTTCGGAATAATAAGTCAACATGATAAAGCAGAAGCCCATGGCTTGACTAGGGAAAAGTCGTAGGATGTCGTAGGACGATGAGCCCATCAGCCGCTACGGGCATGCTTCGCTCCCGTTTCTTCTTCTTGTAAGCAGAGCCTGCACGGTTGGGAATTGCGCCGCGTCGGTATGGGGCAGGAACAGGGCGCTCGAATACTGATCCATGTACTGCGGGTCGGAACTGAGATCCACGTAGGTCATGCGCCGCGCAAGCGCGAGCTGGCGCTGGCGATAGTCCTGCGAGACCAGCACGATGTACGAGCCCATCAGCGAGGAGTTGCCGATGTAGTGGAACCTGTCGCGCGGCAGGTCGGGCACCAGGCCGAGGATCACCGCCTTTTCCAGATTCAGGAAGCGGCCGAACCCTCCCCCGATATACACGTTCGCCAAGTCGGCGAAGGTTAGGCCCGCGTGCTGGAGCAGCAGAGAGCAGGCCGCGTAGATGGCGGCTTTGGCTCGAATGATGTTATCGATGTCCAGCTCGCTGATCGCGATCTCTTTGGCGAGCCCGCTTTCGCTTTCCGGCGCGACGACGTAACGGGCATGGCGTCCCTCGATCCGGATCGCGGGCGACACGCGCTCGCGGTTGAGCTTGCCCGCCGCATCCAGCCAGCCGGTCCGCAGCAGGTCCGCCAGCAGCGCGATCATGCCGGAGCCGCAGATGCCCTTGGGACGGACGTTGCCGACGGTCCAGGTGCGGCAGGTGCCGTCCTCCGGGCTCACCTCGACTCGCTCGATCGCGCCCAAGGCCGCCCGCATGCCGCACGCGATGCCGCCGCCCTCGAACGCCGGGCCAGCGGAGCACGCGCAGGTCAGCAGGAACTCGCGGTTGCCGAGCACCAGCTCGCCGTTGGTGCCGATGTCGATGAAGAGGCTGACCTCCTCGGCGTCGGTCGCCAGATCCGTACAGAGCACGCCGGCGGTGATGTCGCCGCCCACGTAGCTGCCGACGCAGGGCGAGAAGTAGACCCACGCCTCGGGGTTGATGTCCACGCCCACATCCGTGGCGGTCAGGTAGGGGATCTCGAGTACGGTCGGCGTGTAGGGCTCCAGCCGGATGTGCTCGGGGTCAAGACCGAGCAGGAGGTGGATCATGGTCGTGTTGCCTGAGAAAACCGCGTTGCAGATGGTCGCGGGCGGCACGTGACAGGAGTCCGCCACTTTCCGGATCAGTTGGTTGATGGTGGTCAGCACGCGCTCGCGCAGTTCTTGCAGACGGTCCGGACGCCGCGCGTAGTTGATGCGGCTGATCACGTCGAGCCCGCAGGAGACCTGGGCGTTGTAGTCGCTGCGCGTGCCTTCGATGGAGGCCACGGTCAGATTGACGAGCTGAACCGAAATCGTGGTCGTGCCGATGTCCACCGCGATACCGTAGTGGTGCGTGGTCTGGTCGCCCGGCTCGATGCGGACCACATGGATGCGCGTGCCGCTCTCGCGGATCAGGGTGACGGTGACCACGCCCTCTTTCGCGCGCAACGCGCCCGCGATCTGACGGATGACCGCGAGAGGATACTGGAGTTCAACCTGTCCCCATTCACGCTGGATACGCCGCGTCAGGCGGTCCAAGTCCGAGAGCCCGTCCTCCAGTCGGGGCGGGGGGACATCCACGCACCATTTGACCGTGAGCGAATCATACTCCCATTCGCGCGGCAGCAGGTCGCCGCGCACGAGGGCGGTTTCGTCGCCCGCCGCGATCTGGTTGCCCTCGCGACCGAGCGACTCGGGCAGCTCGATCACGAGGTCGGCTTCAAGCACGCGCGACTTGCACGCCAGCACATGCCCGTCGGCGATGGCGGTCGGTGGCAGCATACCCAGACTCTCACCCGCGTCAAGGTCGCCCGAGACGACGCGCACCAGGCACTTGCCGCAGGTGCCGTTGCCGCCGCACGGCGAATCGATCTCGACACCCGCCGCGCGGGCCGCGTCCAGCAGCCCGGTCTTCGGCGGGATTTCAATCGCTTGGCCCGAAGGCAGGAAAGTCACTTGTGGCATGGGCCGTTCTCCCAAATTGGTGTGTACATAGTGATACAAAAAACGGTCCCAAATGCAACCGATAACTTGGGCACATGCGTAATCGGTTGGGTGGCAGGGGTGTTCGAGGAGTGAGCGTTGCTGGCGAACCTGTGTCGCAAGCTCGGGAGCGGGGACACTCCTGTCCCCGAAACGTCGGCCAAGCGTCGCTCCGCAGGCGGTCGTCTCGTCGTATCCTGCGGCTCGGTGTTGCACAACCGTTCACAACGGGGACAGGAGTGTCCCCGCTCCCAGCGCTACGCGCACACGACGCACGTTCCTCGATCCCCCAGCCACCAACCGATTACTTGGGCGTGACTATTTTGGCTTGAACGACTCAGGCTGTTGAGCAACAATACCAAAAGATGCTGTCCGGCTTCAAGCTGGGCCGCGCGAATTCAGCAATTCGGAGATCCACATGCGAACCGCTCTCACCTGCGCCGCCCTGCTCGGCCTGACCGCCTGCACCACCGTGCCGTCGCCCCGCGCGCTCACGACGCGCGAGGTTCTGGCCGACGCGCTGATCGACATCATACCGCCGCGCGTCATGTTTGCGGAGCTGGCCGAACCCTACGCCGCCAGCTACGGAACCGCCCAGCGGCGCGATAAGGCACACGCCAGCTTTATGAGCCACCTCGATGACGAGGCGGTCGAGGCGATCCTCCGGCAGGCCCTCGTGCGTCGCTTCACCGAGGAGGAACTGCGGGCGCTGCTGGCTTTCTGCTCGACCCCCGAGGGGCGCGCCTGCCTTGCCAAGGTGGCGCCCTTCGCAGCCGAGGTGCTGCCCGCCTGCCTGCACGAGGCAACGCGGGCCTACCGCGACACCGCGCTCGACGCGGCCCGTGGCCGGCTTTTACCCTAGGTCATTATTACGTGCCGGCTCCATGCCGGTCGCGCCACCCAGCAGCGCGTACCCCCAGGTCTCGACAACGAACCGCTGGGGTAGGTTGCCGGAGCAATGGGCGAATCTGGCTCCGCTCGTCAGGTTCATGATCTCGGGGGAGGGATTGAGGGCTGACGTGAGAGGACGCCCGATGCGGCGACACCCGACGCCGGTGTGAGGACGCTCGACTGAATGACGCACGGGCGTCGGACGTCGGACGTCCTTGACCTCATAGGCACGCCAGCGTCCCCACCCAACAATCCGCGAGTCCCGAGCGCGGTCGCCACATTCTTGTCGGTAACTTGAGCGTTGAGCGTTGAAAGTTACCCCCTCGTTTGTTCCCGCTCCGCGGGCGGGTGGCTTACCTCTACAAGGGCAATATCGTCTGCCGTCAGCCTGTAAAGCCGGTACACGAGGGCATTCATTTCACTCTCTGTGGTGGTGATCTCGGCGTCGAGCGCCATGATTTCGGCATCGAGCGCGACAATGCGGTCACGCAGTCCTATGTCTGCCGTTGTGCGCAAGTCGAACAACCACCGCAACAGCCGCTGGCCGTTGAAGGCTTCAGTGACATTAACATCCCGCAAGGCGTGGCGCCATTGCGCGGCGATGAAGGGCGTGTCCGGCTTGTCGAACAGGCGCAGGGCCTCGCGCCCGGCGATGTGCAGCGTGAGCGTGTCCGCGTCGTTTGTCACCTCCAGCCGAGCGCCGGGAACCAGCAGGTTATCCAGCACGTCGAGTCTTGCGGTAAGGGCTTCTTCGTGCCGGGCCTTCGCCCATGCGGCTAGGTCGCGGCCCTTCATGCCGACGGGAGCGGCGGGGTCGGAACGCCACGTGGCCGTCGTGCCGACAGCGGCCCAAATCCAATCGTGACTCAGGTTAGGTACTAGTACACAGTACAACACTAGCATCCCATAGGATTCACCACGGGCAGCAGAATAAGCGCTGACCGGGAG
>CAYMLQ010000127.1:0-13812 GCA_964390795.1 uncultured Lentisphaeraceae bacterium | reverse complement strand
TGATTTCCAACGAGTTATGAACTCAAATGCTGTCCAACTGGCGAACTCGGGCTAATCTGAACAAGGCGTCACACCAAGCCACCGTTCGCCTTCGGCTCCGGTGGTTGGAGGTCGCTGACGTTGGAGCGAAGAAAAATATCAAGGAAGGTTCAGAATTCCCAGATTGCGCTGATCATGCGAATGCGTTCTCACACCTCCAGAGGTGTGAGAATCAGGGCGGCAACCGAGCGACGGGCGGGCAGACACAGGGTTGAATGGTTCACTCTCAAAGATACACCGTGAAGTTGCGGACTTGGAGGCGGTAATAAGGATGCTCGCGCTCCCTGCCGCTGTGCCTCGCCTCAAACGCTTCCGGTGCCCCCAGCCGTTTCAGAATCGCCGCTTCCGTATCGAACACAAGTCTGTCAGCCGCTTCCGGGTTAAGGAGTTTCAGGGCAATGTGCCGCCACGCCGCATCCAGATCCGACTCGTCGAGCTTCAGTTCGATGTCGCCGGTCAGCTCGGCGTATTGCTCGAGACTGAGAACGACCATGGAGCCATATCCGTTCTTTGTCAGATACACAGGTTCCCCGCCCTTCACAACCTTCTCGATGGCGGGGAAATTATTGCGTAGTTGGGAAACCGGGCGGATTTGTATCATGGGTGACGTTCCTTTGCATTCAATGTCGAGATCGTATCAGAATTTTATCGGCGCGCATCACGCCGTTTTTGCAGATTCCATGACTCCGACCTCAGACTGACCCTAAGCCGCCTGCACCATGAGGCAGTGACTATATTGTTCTCACACCTCCAGAGGTGTGAGAATGGGTGCTGCGCCCGAGCGACTGAGCAGCGTTAGTGCCTTACGGCTTCTTAACAGTGATAAAAAGAACGTTGTTGCCCCCTCCCTCGCCCTCTGGGAGAGGGCCGGGGTGAGGGTTGCGGGCTCCGCCCGCATTAGACGTGGTCCGGTTTAAACAGCGGCCAATTGGCACTGGCTTTCAATGACGCCTTCATTCATGGCGTAGCGGGTCAGGCTTGCCGTGCTGGCAGGGGTGCGAGGATGCTGCGTTTCTGGAGAACGTACGGCTCGGGGAGGGGCAAGCGTCTGCTTGCCCGGACGAGCAGACGCTCGTCCCTCCCGTGCTTTCGCGCCTAACACGCAGCCGATTCGCGCTCCCCTGCCACCAACCGATTACGTCAGACGTGCCTGAGTTTTGGACAGCCGCCACCGCTTATGCTATAGTTGACCGCACTGACTTGATACGTGTGTAACGCGGGGAAGAAGAAGATGGTAGATTGGGACGATCAGGAGGCCTCCGCACTAGTGGCCTTGCAGCGAGGGATTCCTTTGACGGAGCGCCCGTTCGCTGAACTCGGAGCCACGTGCGGGCTGTCGGAAGCGGCTGTTATTGATCTGGTGCGCCGTCTGTTGGCTGCGGGGGATGCCCGGCGCTTCGGTGCGGTCTTTGACGCCCGGCGTCTGGGGTATCGTAGCGCGCTCTGTGCCATGTTGCTGCCGCGCGATCAACTCTCGGGGATCGCGCGGAAAGTCACCGCCCTGCGAGGCGTGACGCACGCGTACGAGCGGGGGTGGCCTTCTGAGCTTCCGCCCGACGCGCCGGGAGGCCCGAACGGGCGGGTCTGGCCCAACTTGTGGTTCACCTTGGCGGAGCCGTCCGCAACGTTCACGCAGGCGTTGGAAACCCTTCGCGCGGAGTGCCAGCCTTATGGGATCGACGAACTTCCCGCCCTCAGGAGGTTCAAGATCGACGTGGTATTCGACGTGCGGACGCGCGAGCGCGACGAGCGCGTGGAGCCGCGCTCGCCGGTGGCGCAGGAGCAGGCGGCGGTCGTGTATCATTTGAACGAGTCGGAGCAGTCGCTGGTGCGGCGGCTGCAGGGGGATCTGCCGCTGTGCGAACGTTTCTTCGGCCCGCTGGCCGAGGAGGCGGGGATGAGCGAGTCTGACTTGCTCGTGCAACTCCGTGCGTGGCGGTCGGCGGGCGTGCTCAGGCGCGTCGGGCTGCTGCTGCGTCACCGCGAGATCGGTTTTAAGGCCAACGGCATGTGCTGCTGGGATCTGCCCGAGTCGGACGTGTTGGAAAGGGGCCGTCGCGTGGCCTCCTGCCCCGAAGTGACGCACTGTTACGAGCGTCCCAAGACGGAGCGTTTCCCCTTCCGGCTGTACGCGATGATCCATACGCCGACGTGGCTTGGCACGCAGCAGCTTTTCGAGCGCATCACGCGCGAGTCTGGTCTGGAGGGGGGCCAGTTGCTGTTGTCCCTGGCCGAGTTCAAGAAGACCAGCATGTCGTTTTTCTGAGGTGGTATGAAAATTGTTTGTGACAAAAACATGCCTTATGCGGCTGAGGCTTTCGGCAGCCTTGGCGACGTCGTGCTGAAAGGCGGCCGGCAGATCTCGTCAGCGGACGTGCACGATGCCGACGCCCTGATCACGCGTTCGACGACAGCCGTCAACCGGGAGCTGCTCGAAGGCAGCTCGGTGCGCTTCTACGGCTCCGGCGTGATCGGCACCGACCATATCGAGATTCCGTATCTGGAGTCGAAGGGCATTGTGTGGACGGGCGCGCCGGGGTGCAACGCGGAGAGTGTCGCCAATTACTTCACGGCGGCCCTGCTGTGGCTGGGCGGCCGCTTCGGCTTGCCGCTGGCGGGCAAGACCGTCGGCGTAATCGGCGTGGGCAACGTGGGACGGCGCGTTTGCGCGCACGCTCGGACTCTGGGGCTGCGCGTGCTGGCGAATGATCCGCCGCGGCAGCGCGATGCCGCTGACCGCGAGGCGCGCGAGTTTGTCAGTCTCGAGCGGCTTCTGGCCGAGTCGGACCTCATCACCTGTCATGTGCCGATCAGCCAGGGCGGGCCGGACGCGACGTGGCATCTGCTCGGCGAGGCGCAGTTCGCAAGGATGAAGCCCGGCGTGATCTTCATTAACGCGGCACGCGGCCCGGTGATCGACACCGACGCGCTGCTGGCGGCGCTGGGGTCGCGCGTGTCGCATGCGGTGATCGACTGCTGGGAGGGTGAGCCGGCCTACCGGGCCGATCTGCTGGAGCGTGCGGCGCTTGCGACGCCGCACATCGCGGGTCACTCGTACGAGGGCAAGGTGAACGGGACGGCGATCGTCTATCGACGTGCCTGCGCCTTCTTTGGTGTGCAGCCCAGTTATCCCTTTGAGCTGCCGCAGCCACCGGTTCCGCGGTTGCATGCGGACGCCGCAGGACGTGACGATGAGGACGTGCTGCGCGAGCTGGTCTTAAGCGTGTACGATATAGAGGCCGACTCGCAGCGGCTGAAGGCGTCATGCGTGGCGGACGCGGCGGCGCGCGCCGCCGCCTTCGATGCGCAGCGCGGCGCGTACCCGATGCGGCGCGAGTTCGCCTCGACGCGCGTGTGCCTGGCCAACGCCTCGGAAACGCTCGTGGCCAAAACGAGCGGCCTCGGGTTCGTCACGACGGCGCATTGACAAAGCGCCCTTTTTGGGTCACAATGATTCACCGATTTTCTATAAGGGTGCGTGTTGGTTTTTTGATACGTGCCGGATGACACGCCAGTAAGAAAGGAACGCATGCAAAGTCTCATTAACCATTTGAACCAGCTTCAGGAATTGGTGCTCATTCGCGACGAGCACCGGACGACCGGCGACGGCAGCCATATGGACCGTTTGAACGACTCCATCGACCAGTTGACCGACAAGTTGCCTCCAGATATGAAATCGCTGTATCAGCGGCTTTACAAAAAAGACCACATCGTGATGGCGCCGATGTACAACGGCTGCTGCGCCATCTGCGGCATGCGGATGCCGATCAGTCAGGTTCAGGCTGTCCGGCTGGTTCGGCAGATCCAGAATTGCCCGAGTTGCGCCCGCATCCTGTTTGAGGAGAGTGACGCGCCGCGTTGGGTGGGCGAGGCTCCGCGCCGCGCGGAGCCGCGCAAGGCCGGCATCTCGAGGTTTTCCGCCGAGTCGCTGATGGTGCCGGATCTGAAGGCCACGACGGGGGCCGAGGCGATTACCGAGCTGGCCAAGGTCATGGAAGAGAAGAACTTCATCTCCGGCGTGGACCGGCTGGTCGAGGCGGCCTTGGAGCGCGAGGCGGTGTTGAGCACCGCCATGGAAAACGGGATCGCCTTTCCCCACGTCCGCGGTGTGGAAGGGGGCGGGCTGACGCTCTCGCTGGGCGTTTCCAAGAAGGGCATTAAATTTGACGACGAGGGCAACGTGGTCAACATCGTGTTCTTCATCACGATTCCCACGGCGGTCAGCGCCTTTTACCTGCGCCTGATGTCAGGCTTGACCGAAACCTTCCTCAAAGAGCAGAATCGCGAAGCGGTGCTTCTGGCCGAGACGCCCGAGCAGCTTTGGAAAGTGCTCACGAAAGCAACCCGGTATTCGATCAAGTGAGCGGCGGGCCAAGGTCCGCGTGATCCTGTAAGCAGCGTGCCACGCGTGTGCCGCGCAGAATGATTGTTGGCGGAAACTATGCGTATCAACTGGAGACTGCTGGTTTGGGCGGCGTGTGCGGGTTGGATCGGACTCGCGGCCGCTCAGGACGGGGCGTCGTCGGAAGGACGTCGCGTGCGCTCTTCATCCCGTGCGGACGCCGGGACGCCGGGGGGGGCGAAGGCGGATATGGCGGAGGAGCTGCCCCCTCCGTCATCGGTGTCAGCGGCCGAGTCAGTGGACTACACGCGCCTGCTCGAACAGTTCCTCAAGGACAACGAAGAGGAGCAGGACATCCAGTTCTACCGCTGTAAGTATGTGGCTGCGGAAACGATGCGCCGCCTGCTGGAAAACTTTCTGACGCCCGCCGGTACGGTGGGGCGCAGCGACGAGGACGATATCGTCGTGGTTTCGGACACGCCGGCGCGTATGGTGCATTTGAAGCAGATTCTCGAGCAGGCTGATCAGCCCGTGGCGCAGGTGCTTGTGGAAGCGCGCATTGTCGAGTTGGAGATCAGCAACGACCTGACGCGCGATATCAACATGGGGATGGCCAAGATGGAGGCCTCCGATTCGGTGCGCAAGATCTTTCAGGATTTGCTGATTCCGAACTCGTCTTCTGACGGTTCTGCCAACGAGAGCCTCACGCATGTGACTTCGGCCGGCAAGGGTTCGGACGGGCATCTCTGGACGTTTGTGGGCTCCGACCAGGTGAAAATCTGGGCGATGGTCAACTATCTTGAGGAGAAGGGGCACGCCCGCATTCTCTCGTCGCCCAATCTTGTGATCCGGCGCGGCGCTGACGGCAACATTATGAACGGCGAGAAAATCCCGGTGCTCTCGCGAACGATCACGGGAAGCAGCGAGAGCATTTCCACGACGTTTGAGAATGTCGGCGTCAAACTCATCGTGCGGCCGATCATGATCTCCGGCAAGCGGATCCATGTGAAAGTGAACCCGGAGGTGTCCAGCGCGCCGCGTTCGGTGGACACGGGCGGCTTTCAGACCCCTGTGATTGTGGTGCGCAGCGCGAGCACGCAGCTGGAGGCGAACGACGGCGAACTGATCACGATCGGCGGACTGATGCGCCAGGAGCAGCGTAACGTCGAGCGGCGCGTCCCGTATCTGGCCGACATACCCTATCTGGGCCTGCTCTTCCAGTACAAGCAGACCAAGGCCTTCACCTCGCAGATCGTGATCTTCATGACCATGCGCTTGGTCGAGCCTGGAGCGTACGAAGCCCTTGCGGAGAAGACGAAGAGCGGCATACCTGCGGACATCCGCGAGCGCGTTCAGGCCATCGAGGACGAAGTCATCCGGGACAACCAGGCGATATGGGAAAAACTGCCATAAGGGACGTCATGTCCTGTCTCGGACGCGCGGGCTTCGCCGCGTGTGCGCTGGCCGCGCTGCTCTGCGGGTGCCAGGGGGAGCGGACAAAGCCAGATAACGGCAGCGGCGCGGACCGCACGTATACGGTCCGGCGGGGCGACTTCAAGGTAGCCTTCCGGCTCGAGGGCCAGCTCGACGCGATCCGCAGCCAGACGCTGCGCTTCGACGGCAAGCGCGGGCACGGCCAGCTCAAACTGATCGATCTATTGCCCGACCGTGCGAATGTGGCCTCCAACGATGTGATCTTCCGGCTGTCTGACGAGTGGTTCGTCGAGCAGGATAAAGACCTCACCCGCAAATTGCAGATCGCCGAGGAGGATTTCAAGCTGGCGCTTCAAGACATGGAGATGATCCGTGCCGACAACCTGACTGAACTGAAAAGCGCCGTGGACGCTCTGCGCGACGCGCGGCAGCTTTTTCGCATGTACGAAGACGAGGACGCGCCACGCCGCAAGAAGGAACTGCTGCAGCTCAGCCAAGACAAGTCAGCAGCCTACGATACGGCGAAGGGCGCACTGGATGAGGCCAAGAAGGCGTTGATGGACGCGATTTCCCAAGGCGCTGAGAACATCGCGGAGGCGCAAAAGAAAGTGGCCGATGCCGAGAAGGCGCTGATGCGTGGCGACCAGGAACTGGAAAAAGCCTGGTACGATCTCCGCATCTTCAAACGCTACGAATATCCGCAAAAGATTGACTCGCTGCAGGAGGCGGTGATGAAGTGCCAGCTTGCGGTGCAGCGGACGATCGTCAACAACAACGCCAAGGCCAGCAAGAAGCGCATCGAAATCGGCAATCGCGAAAAGTTGCTCAACGATTACAAGACCGATCTGAACGGCGTGCGCGAAGACACGGGGCGGCTGGTGATCCGCGCGCAGGCCGATGGCATGCTGATCCATGGCGAGAACCGGCGTAACCGGTGGGACGCGCCCAAAGAGATCAAGGTCGGCGCGGATGTCAGCATCGGCGAGGCGATAGGCACCATTCCTGACGTGAGCAAGTTCAAGGTTCAGATCAACATCCCGGAGGAGTACCGCTCGCGCATCCGGACAGGGCTGCCGGTGGTGATCCGCGCCAAAGCGGTGCCTGATCTGACCTTGACCGGAGAGATCGTCAAAATCGCGGGCGCGTCCACGCCGATCATTCCGTGGGATCAGGGCAGTCCCAAGGTGTATGCGTCGGACATCTCGACGGATGCGGCCGACGAACGGCTGACGCCCGGCATGACCGTGCAGGTCGAGATCGTCGTCGAGAAGGCTGAAAAGGTGCTCTTCGTGCCGGTGGAAGGCGTCTTCAACCGCGACGGCAAAAGCTACTGCAAGGTGCGGCAGGGCGAGGGTCAGGTGGAGCGCGAGGTCAAGACCGGCCGCTTCTCGACCGATTACGTGGAGGTCACCGAGGGCCTGAAGGAGAGCGAGCAGGTGCTCCTCGACCGCCCGGCGGCGTGATTCCTGCCCGGCGGTTGAGCGAGACTATCGTCCCAGATGATTAAATGTACCGTTTAAATCTGCGATCAAGGGTGTCGACGCCCAGCGTCAGCGACCACCGAGCCCGGAGTCGAAAGCGAACGGGGGTTGGTGTCTCGCCGTTCTCAGCGCCATTCTGTCCTCTGGCATTCGCTATTGCCTATTGCCTATTGACGGTTGTATCCTTTCGCACGTATGCAAAACGGAAACGTGCTTTTCGTCAAATCTCGCACAGAGAAGAAGGTCACAGAGAAGTGCGCCCTTAAGCGTATCGCCGTACTGGCGGCACTGAACGCGGCTTTTTCACTTTCATGCACGGCCGCCAACGGCACGTGGGCCGGCCCCGCCGGCGGCAGTTGGACCAATGCCGCCAAGTGGGCCGGGTCCGCCCTCGCCGACGGCACGAACGCCACGGCCGACTTCAGCACGCTGAACCTCACTGCCGCCGCCGCCGTCACGCTGGACGGCGCCCGCACCGTCGGCCATCTGACGTTTGCCGATTCCGCGACCGCCAGCCATGACTGGACGCTTAGCCCAGGAGGCGGCGGCCCCCTGACGCTGGCGGTGACTAACGGCTCGCCCACGGTTGAGGTGACCAACCGCACCGCGACGATCAGCGCCGTCATCGCCGGTGCCTCCGGCCTAACCAAGAGCGGCGCAGGCACGCTCACGCTCACCGGGACGAACACCTATGCAGGAAAGACCCTTGTCGCGGGCGGCAACTTGACCTTCAACACCATCGGCAATGTGGGCGCGCCCGCCAGTGCCCTCGGCGCGCCCGCCAACGCAGCCGACGGCACCATCGACCTCAATGCCTTCCTGACGTATACCGGCGCTGCGGCAGCCACGTCCGACCGCGCCCTCTTCCTGACGGGCGGCAACGGCATGCTGTATAACACCGGCAGCAATCTCCTCACCCTCACCGGCGGCATCACCGGCGATAATAGAAACTTCCGCTTTAGGGGCACCGGGGAGATCATTGAGACCGGACTCATCGCCACGGGCAACGGCACGGTCAGCCGCACGGATAGCGGGACCGTGACCCTGACCAATCCCGGCAACTCGTTTTCAGGCGCGGTGACGGTGTATGCCGGAACGATCAGCGTCGACTCCCTCTCCAACAGCAACACGCCGTCCGCACTGGGCCAGGGAAGCAGCATCTCCTTCGGCCAGACCGCCTATGCCGGGTTTGGGAAACTGCGGTTCACCGGCGCCGGCGGCGGCGCGTGCAACCGCACCCTCACCGTCAACAGCCCGGGCGGCACCGCCAGCGGCGGCATCATCGAAAATGCCGTCATCGGTCAAACCTTGCTCTTCAGCGGCTCGGTCGGTGTCGGCGGGGCTGGCCCCACCCCCCAGTTGCATCTCACCGGCGCGGGCGACGGCGTGCTGAGCGGTGCGCTGAGCGGCAGCGGCCTGGCCCTCACCAAGTCTGGCACCGGCGCCTGGACACTCTCCGGCACAAACACCCATGCCGGCGTGACCACCGTTAATGAAGGCCTCCTCAGCGTGGGTTTGATCGGCAACGGCGGAGGCGCGGGCAGCAACCTTGGCTCAGCCTCCTGCGCCGCGTCCAACCTCGTCCTGGGCGACGGCACGCTGCGTTACACCGGCGCCACGGCCAGCACCGACCGCCCGTTCACCCTCGCACCCGGCACCGTCGGCACCTTCGAGATTGCGAACGCCGCAACCGCGCTGACCCTCGCCGGCGCAAGCGCCGCGACCTCCGGCGCGCTGCTCAAGGCCGGCCCCGGCACGCTGACCCTCGCAGGCACGAACGCCTACACCGGCTCGACCACGGTCGCTGACGGCACGCTGGAGGTCGGGGGTGCGGGTCAGTTGGGCAACGGGGATTATGCCGGCGACATAACCAACCAGGGCACCTTCGCGTATAGCAGCACGGCGCCGCAAACCCTGTTCGGCGTGATGGGCGGAGCGGGCGCGTTGCTTCAGAACGGCCCGGGCACGCTGACCCTCGCCGGCGGGAACACCTACACCGGCCAGACCACGGTGGCCGGCGGCACGCTCAGGCTCGGCGGCGCGAGTGGGAACGTGCTGGCCGACGTTTCCACGGTCACGCTGACGGGCGGCACCTTCGATCTGGCCGACCGGACGGAAACCGTCACCCACTTCGCCGTCACCGGCGCGGCCGCGCTCACCAGCAGCGGCACGGGCTGCGGCGTGCTCACCTCCGCCAACAGCAACACGCCCAGTTTATCTTCGGTGGCGGCCGGCGGCACGCTGACCCTCGCCGGCGGCACGCTGAGCGAAACCGGCTATTTCGTCAATAACGGCACCGTCAACATCGACGGCGGCACGCTCACCGTCGTCAACGAACTGCTCAACGGGTTCAACACGGCCGGCGCTGCGTTGCATCTGAACTCCGGCGTCCTCACGGGTACGATGATCAGCTTTGGAGGAAACCAAACCTGCCGCTACCAGTTCAATGGCGGCACACTCCAATGCAATCAGTTCAAGCGCCGCTCCACCAAGGCGGCGGACTTTTTCTTCAACGGGGTCACGGTGCAGGCCCGGTCAGCCGCTTCCACCAATTTCTTGCCGAGTGCTACCGCCACTGCTGGCCAGAACGCCTGGGTCAGCACCGGCGGAGTGACCGTTGACAGCAACGCCAAGGACATCACCATCTCCATGAGCCTGCGGCACGACATCCTGGGGGCCGCGACCGACGGCGGCCTGACCAAGACCGGCGCCGGCACGCTCACGCTATCCGGATCGAACACCTATAACGGCGCCACCGCAATCAGCAACGGTGCCTTGCTGGTGAGCGGTTCCTTGGGCAGCGGCCCCGTGGCGGTGAAGCGCGGCGGCACGCTGGGCGGCGGCGGCACGCTGGGCGGCGCGGTGACGGTGGAAGCCGGCGGCACCCTGCATCCAGGAACGGGAGGGGCCGCGGGCACGCTTACGTTCAACGGTCCGCTAACCCTCGCGGCGGGAAGCACGACCGTCATGGAGATCGCACGCAGCGGGGCGGACCTGACGGCCCCCCGCATCCAGACCGCAGGCACGCTGACCTTCGGGGGCACGCTTGTCATTTCCGATCTGGGCGGCACTCCGTTGCAGGTGGGGGACACGCTCCAACTGTTTAGCGCTCCCGACACCAGCGGCACCTTCGCCAGCATCCTCTCCCCGCCCGGCTACACCTTCGACGAAAGCCTGCTGGCGGAAGGCACCCTCCTTGTGGTCACGGCCCCGCCGCCGCCCGGCTTCCAAGCCTTCAGCGTCAGCGGCGGGACGGTGGCGCTCACCTGGCCCGCCCAGTATCGCGGCTGGCTCGCGCAGCTCAACTCGGCGGACCTGGCCAACCCTGACGCCTGGATCGACCTTCCCGGCTCGGAAGATGTCACGAGCTTGAGCTTCCCCCTCGATCCTTATCTGCCGAAGGCGTTCTACCGGCTTCGCAGTCCCGACGCCACCGACTTTACCCGCGACCCGCTGGCCAAGGGGACAGGGCTCACCTTTGACACGGTGTGGTCGGGCGTGTTTGTCGGCTTCGCTTTCCTGACGCTCTCCGACGTGCAAATCGCCGCCTATTACAATCCGGATCGCGAACTGATCCTAGCGGCGCGGAACCTCAACTCGACGAACTGGTGTTACCAAGCCACCGGCGAGCTGTACGCGGGCTGGGACAGCCATAATTACATTGCCCTGAGCGCGGATCCGCTCGGCCACGTGCATGTCTCGGCCAACATGCACCGCGTCCCCATGAACTATTACCGCTCAGAAGCGGCCGTCACCAACGCCGCCCAGTTCCAAACACCCGGGTTCATGCGGCAGCTCTCCCCGCTCTGGAACTCTACCAACGAAACACAGTCGACCTATCCGTCCTATTTCACAGGTCCGAACGGGGAGTTCGTCTTTTCCTACCGCAACCACACCAGCGCCACTGCGGGGAGCTGGTATCTCCTGAAGTACGACACAGCAACCCAGGCCTTCGCGAACGCCACGGGCGCGAACGCCCTGTTCACCTGGACCGGCAATTACAGCGTCTACCCCGCTTTCAGTGTCAGCGGGGGTTACGTCCACTGCCTCTTCATGTGGCGCGGCAGCGGGGATGCCGCGTCGAACTACCGGCTTTCCTACCTGCGTTCCACTGACCTGATGAATTGGACGGACGCCTTCGGCCGCGCCGTAATCTTGCCCGTCTCGCCGTCGGCTTCGCTGACCACAATCGACAACGTGCCGCAGGCTGGCGGACTGCTCAACGGGCAGCCCAAGCTTTCGTTCGACCGCGACGGCGTCCCGCTGGTCGCCTATCACAAGTACGACAGCTCCGGACATTCCCAGGTCTACGTCGCGCGGCCGCTCCCCGCCTCGCTGTCGTGGAAGATCGTCCCGCTCACCGCTTCGTCCTGGACCTGGAACTTCAGCGGCGGCGGCAGCCTGCCCCCGGGAGGCTCCGTGGCCAATGGCTTCGCAGCGGATGATCCCGTGGATGGGCTGGTGACCGTCAACGTGACGATGCGGGATGACGAGGGCGCGCTCGACCCGAGCAGCGGCAGCTACACCCTCGACGAGACCACGCTGGACAATCTGCTCGGAACAGCCCCCAATCCCAGCTCCTATGCCTCAGCCAACGCGCCGGCCGCGAACACCGCTGACGTGGATAGCAACGTGGTTCAGAACCCCTATGTCGCGCCCGTGACCGGGGCGACCATGGGCATCCGCCGGCTGGACTCGTCCGGCACCGGCTTTGCCGACATGCACTACTACCTGCGGTGGGAAACGCTGCCCGGCGACAACCGGGACGCGCCCAAGAAGGACGCCGCGGGCAACGTGATCACGCCCACGCCCTCGGCGCTGCAGCTCTACCGCACCCGGGCCGAGTTCGGCAACTCGCTGCTGAGTGTCGGAGGCACCTTCTACGGACGGATGTTCAAGCCCGCGACCGCCACGCTCTTTGGATCGATGACGCGGGCAAGCGATTCCGCCGCGACGTTCGGCGCCTCCCTGGCAAGCGCCGCCACCGGAACCGCCCATTTCGCGCAGTGGACCTTCAGCGTGGACACGGCCGGCGATTACGCCTTGGGCGGCTCGGCGTATGCGACGCCGGCGGCCGGCGGCGGCTTCCGGGTGCAGGTGGACAACGGCCCGCTGACCGACTGGCGCGTCAGCGGCCCCTGGGTCTACCAGCCGGTCACCTCCGGCAGCGCCAAAGGCCTGACGCGCTTCTGGCTGACACGCGGCGCCCACATGCTCCGCCTCTACGCGCAGGAACCCGGAACGCGGCTCGCTTACCTGTGGCTGAACCAGCCCAGCCTAGCGAAAACACCTTCGCTCGCACCCGTGTCCTATGCGGGCTTCACCCTCGCGGCGGACGCCGCGGCCGTCAGCGGCTGTTCCCTGGGCTCGCCCCTGGGCAGCAGCCCGGCAGGGTACTCCGCGCATTACGACCTCCCTGTATCTCAAGCCGGAAACCACCTCCTGTTGGGACGGACGCGGGCACCAAACGCTAACGCCGACAGCTTTTACCTCGCCGTCAACGGCGGCGCGCCGCAGCTCTGGACGCTTCCGGTCAGCGGGACGGCGTGGGTCTGGAAAGCGTTCGGAACGGTCCTGAACCTCAGCGCGGGAACGCTCGCTCTGGACGTGACCGGACGGGAGGGCGGCGCGGAACTCGACTCCTTCATGCTTCTGAAAGTGCACTGAGGGTGTGTGGTGGCATTCTCATTTGATCCGAATTACGGCTCGCCTACCTTTCGAGCCCTACCTGAACATGCAAGAGCAGCCGTTCTCGAACCATTTGCGGTAGGGTTGGATCGCTGGGCCGACCGTTCATGTGTGTCGGAAAGTCAAATGAAAAACGCACGGCTGGGCGCATGGCAGTTCTGCTGAGGTCGGTGTTTCATAATCATAATCATAATCTTGCTCGTAATCGCAATCTTGATTTTGACGGGCATCTGTCCTCCACGGTGTAATAACGTTGGCCACCGTGCACGGTATCCCGTTGCATGGGTGGCCGTGTTGGGGAATAGTCCCTCTCTTTTCTTCCGTGTTGTCGAGGGGTTTGGGTCAACCCCAGCGGTCGCTCCAGGGCTGTTCTGTTCTCTCTCGCGTTTTCACACCTCGCGAAGTGTGGAAAAATCGGGAAAACTGGAAAACAGGAAGGGAGGCCCTAGATCCCATTATTGAAGACTCTTCGTGACTGTCTAATCCTCCGGCTTCCTGATTTCCTGATTTCAGATTTCTCACCTCAGTCATTTTCTCACGCCAAGGCGTGAACCAATCACCCGCTGTCTGCCATCAGCCGCTCGATTTGAAAGATTCACTTCTCATGAGATGTGAATCCGCATTCGCAAGACCTTCACGGTTTAGAACTCCTGAACCTTCCGTGATTCTCTCGTTTCCCAACCATTTTTTAGGGAGTAGCTGCGTGGGGCAGGATTAAGATTAAGCGTAAGATTAGGATTACGATTGTGAGCGCACTCCCAACAGAACTGCGTCCGGGCGCATCTGCGATCAGGTGCATCCCCAAAGTGACTAGCCGACAGCCGTAAC
>CAYMLQ010000126.1:0-13829 GCA_964390795.1 uncultured Lentisphaeraceae bacterium | reverse complement strand
TCGGCAGTTGCCCCACCTCGGCAACGGCGGGCAGGGCGTCAATCGGCAGTTGCCCGCAATAGGTAATGCGGCTGGCGTAACCCATCGCAATCATCCTGACCGCCGCGAATGGCTTCAAGACTGGTTCCGGCAACTGCAGGACCGCCTTGCCGAAACCCGCATCGTCTGCGGGGACTGGGAGCGCATTTGCAGCGTCGGAAGCATGACCCGCAACGGAATTGCCGCCGTATTGATGGACCCTCCCTACAGCCTCACAGAAGCCGTGTACGCGCATGACTCCAGTACGGTGTCGGGCGATGTTCGGCGGTGGTGCATTGCCAACGGGAACAACCCGAAATTGCGGATTGCGCTTTGCGGGCATGACACCGAGCACAACGAACTGGAGACCCTCGGCTGGCGGGTCGAGACGTGGGCGAAGTCAGGAGGATACCAGGGCGCGGATGATCGGGAGCGGATATGGTTCTCGCCCGCCTGCCGCCGTCCGTTGGAGAAATTGGGCGGCGAACTGTTCGCTGATAGCAGCCTCCAAGCCGCGCTCGTTTGATCGCGTGGCCAGATTTATCGGGGATACGGGCCTCCCCCGCGATTGAGGCCTGACACCGACCACCACCCCCGGTCGAATCTTTTGGGGGCGAGCAGGAGCATACACACATGAAGATCACCGACATTCTTTCCAAGATCACCAAGGGCGAAGGCCTCAACGACGACGAGAAAAAGGCACTTTCGGAGTTTGACCTCCAAAAAGTGATTGATTCCGCCGCCGCCGCCGCCCGCAAGGAAGCCCAAACCAAGGCGGATGAAATCGCCAAGGCCAAGGCCGATCTGGAGAAGCGGGCGACGGAGCTGGAATCAGCGCTGAAGCAGAAGGACGATGCAGGCAAGACCGATCTGGAGAAATCCCAGGCGCAGATTGCCGAGTTCGCCAAGAAGCTCCAGACGATGGAACAGAGCCTCGCCGCCAAGGACAAGGAAGCCTCGCAACTGAAACGCTCTCACTCGCTGGCGGAAATCCGCCGCAAGATGGGCGTTCAATTCGCGGACGGCCTCGACCACGGAATGCTGGAGGAGTCGTTCAGCCGGGCTTTTGACGGCATCAACGACCTCGCCGATGAGACGGTGATCAAGACGAAGGTGGATACGTGGACGGCGCTCAACAAGGCGGCGATTCTCGACACCTCCGGACATGGAAGCGGCTCCCGCAACCCCAACGCCCCAGCCGCCCCGCGCGCGGTTGCCAAAACCGCTGAAGAGCGGCAGGAGCAACTCCGCAAGGAAGGCATTCTGTAGTCAACAACGCCCAATAGGGCAGGAGAAATCCCATGGCCAATACGTTTATCACCCCCGAAATGGTCGCACGCGATGCGGCCATCACCATGTCCAACCGCCTTGTGGTCGGCAACCTGGTGTCCCGCGACAAAGAAGCGATTTTCACCGGCTCCAAAGTCGGCGATTCCGTCAAAGTCACCGTCCCGCCCGCTGTCACCGACGCCAGCGAGTTCACCGGCTCCACCTCCGCCGGCGATGTCACCGAAAAAGTGATCGACCTGACGCTGGAGAAGCACTTCTACAAGCGCATCGATCTGACCTCCAAGCAGAAGAGCCTGGAACTGTCGGACTTCACGCGCCTCGTGACCGTGCCCGCCATTCAGGGCATCGCGGAATCCATCGACAAGTATCTGCTCCGCCAGATGCAGGTCTTCCGCAAGAACCTGACGGGCACCGTGGGCAACCGCCCGTCCACCGTGGCGCACATTGCCGCTGCCACCAAGCTCCTGAACGACCTGAAGCTGATCAAGAGCGGGCGCGTTGCGCTGATCGACACCACTGTCGAGCAGGCGTTCGTGCAGCTCGCGCAGTTCACCAGCCAGGACTACGGCAACGACGCCCCCGCCGCGCTGCGTGAAGCCGCCCTGGGCCGCCGTTACGGGTTCAACTTCGTGACGGATGCCAACCTTGGCGCGTTTGGTCGTGGCGACATCGCCGGGACCGTGCTGCTCGACGGCGCTCACGTGGCCGGTGCCACCTCCATCGCGGTGAACGGCTTCGACGCCGCCACTGGCACGGTGAAGGCCGGAACCGCGTTCACCATCGCCGGGACCTCCACCCGCTATGTCGTGCGCAAGGATGCCACCATCGCCTCCAACGCGACGGTGCTGGAGATCACCCCCGCCCTGACCGCGAACGAGACCAACGACGACGCGCTCACCTTCGAGGCCGCCGGCTTCGAGAACGTGGTGTTCCACCCGAACGCCATCAGTGCCGCCATCGTGGCCCCCTCGCCGCTGAACATGGGTTCCAGCGTGCAGTCCTTCAACGGCGTGAGCATTCGCGTCTCGATGGACTCCAGTATCGCCAGCCTGTCCGACTCCATCGTCTACGACGTGTTCGTGGGCGCTCGTGTGGTCGAGCCTGACGGCGGTGCGCTGTTCTGCGGCTGATCCGAAACCAACCCTCAGCCCCCGGCCTAACCCGCCGGGGGCCTTTTTAGGAGATCCCTATGTCCCTTCCTGACATCCCCATTCCCGCCGACTTCTATGATGGCGGAGGCCGCAAAGAGCAAGTCGATGCCCTGGTCGCCAAGGTGCGCGTGCCCGCTGTGTCCGAAAAGACGCAGACCACCACCCTTCGCGGCGATGCCACCATCGTCGTGACTGACGGCGAAGGCAACGCTATCACCGCCCCGGCGCTGGTTGACGTGTGGTTCGCTGCCACCGACATGGCCGCGCCGAGTGCCACCGGCAACACGGTTGCTATCGGCTCCGGCACCCTCGTGCAGACGGTTGCCGCAAACGGGCATATCCGCATCCTGACCACCGCCGCTGGTGCCGCAGAGGTGCGCGTCACGCTGTCCGGCGCTGCGGATCGCTACGTCATGGTCGCCTGTGGCGGCGTGGTGACGAGCGCCCTGCTCGAAATCGCCGTGATCGAGTAATTTTGATCACGTGGCAACTTGCATGAGCGACATTCCGACAGTAAGTGTGTACAAGGGCGAACGTCACGCGCGCATCAACGTGAGCGACGCCGCCGAATGGGCCGAGCGCGGATGGCACCCCATGCCGCCCGCTGCACCGCCCGCCGAGCCCACTACCGAACCGGCACCAAAACCCGTCCGGCGCTCTCGCAAGTCTCCGTCTGAGTAATTCTCTTTGGTTGAGAAATCGCCCCCGTCTGGATTCGTCATCTCCAGGCGGGGGCACCTTTTTTTGATGGCGTGGCTATTTCCGCACCAGTAGCACAACCCCAGGAGCGAAACCATGTCCGAAGATGTCACCACCCCCGAACAGCCCGCCGAAAAGCTCGTCACCCTCCAGAAGTCAACCTGCAAGGTGACAGTTCCGGAAGGCGCCATTGCCGACTCATGGCGTAAAGCAGGGTTCGAAGATGTCGATTAACCTCGCACTGGCCGACGCATATTTCAGCGCACACGTCAATGGGCGGGTGTGGGCCGACTTCCAAGAAGAAGACCGGGGCCGCGCCGTCACGCACGCCCTGCGGCTTATTTCCGCCCGTGGGCGCAACAACTTCCGCGACACCACCACGGCAGACGGCGATTCCCCCCGCTGGGACGTTGCCGTCTACGAGCAGGCCCTGCACATGCTGCGCAACAGCAACCTGCCGCGCGACGGGCAGACGGGAGCCCCGCGCTATCTCGAAGAGCAGGCCGGGCCGCCCTCCGAGTTCAACCCGGAGCGGCTTTGCGACGCGGCGATTCGCTGGATCACCGGGAACCGAGGCTGGCCGCCGGTTGAGATGCGGAGGGGCTGATGCGCAATCTGCTGCGGGAGGTGCAACTGCTGCGCCGCTGGGCCGCTGAAGGCGAGCGGGATCTGCAATCCTATGTCCGGAGCGCCCGGCAGGATGTCAGGCGCACCATCCAGGACGCCCTCGCCGACGTGCCGAACCTCGCCAGCATCCGGGAACAGCGCGGCGTCTTCCGGCAACTGGCCGAGAAGTGGGAGAACCTGGGGCAGCGCATCGATGATTGGGCGCTGGAGCTGGCCGGGAAGGTGGCCCCGCGCTTCCGTGAGGCTGCGGTGGCTGACATCATGCGACAGGGAGCCGCCGGCGTCCGGTCCCGCATCACGCCCTACTCGCGCGAGTTCGCCGAGCGGGTGTTCGGACTGGTGGCACCGGAGAACGGGAAGCACATCGCCGCCGTCTTCACCGACAAGATGGACTCCATGACCGTTTCCGCCCTGCGGCAATCGGCGATTTCCAAGATTCGACAGGCATCCGTCGAGGGCTGGACGGGCCAGCGCATCCACAAGGAGATCCAAGAGGCATGGGGCATGATCGCCGGGGATATGGGCGCGTACAAGTTCGTGGACGTGGCAGGGAGGCAGTGGGACAATGCCCGCTACCTCAACATGCTGGTGCGCACCACTACCGCGCGAATCGCCCGCGAGAGCTTCAACCAGACGTTGACCGACGCCGGGCTGGATCTGATCCGCTTCCGCAACGTGGGCGATTCCTGCCCGGTCTGCAAGGCGTGGGACGGCGTGATCATCTCCGTGAGCGGTGCCGACAAGCGGTTCCCCAGCTATCAGGAGGCGATCAACGGCGGGGCATGGCATCCCAACTGCGACTGCATCCAGGACTACGTGGACGAAACCCTCGACGCCGACGCAATCACCGCCCAGGGTGAGACGGAGAACGTCAACTGGCGCGATCCGGAGGCGGTGGCCGGGTATCGGGAGGCGTGGTCATGATCACCGTCGACGTCAGGTACAAGGAGCTGGAAGCGTTCGCCTCGCAGATTGCGCGCGCGGGTGGCAACGTGCAGCAGACCATGCTGCGGGCGCACACGCGCATGGGTGCGAAGGTGCTGGCGACGGCACGGCTCTACTCGCCGAAGTCTCCGACGCTACAGGAGCGCAAAAAGGCGTCAAAGGCCACCAAAGCACAGTGGGCAGCAGCGGCAAAGCGAAAATCGGCCACGGCCACAAGCCGGGCGATGCCGGGCACCCTGCAGAACTCGATCATGCTGCTCGCAACGGCTAAAATCGCCGAGGTGTTCGTGCCTATCAACTCCCCCGCCGGGGCCTACGCATGGAAGATACACGAGGAGAAGGGCAAGACGTGGAAGAATCGCGGCGTCGGCACCATCGCCAAGGGCCCCCAGGCTGATGAGAAGTTCATCGAGCGGGCGATCAACGACAACGAGCAGGCCCTCGTTTCCATTCTCGACAGTGAAATCGACAAACTCCGGAGCAAATTATCATGAGCGTCATTGAAAGCTGGGACAGCGCGGTCTCCAAGATCGCTGACACCTTCTGCGAGGCCGCACAGATGCGCCAAGGCCAGAACGGCAACTTCTTCCTCGACCACTTCCCGCCCGTCTACGACGCTGCGGCCCTCTACGTGTCAGGAGGCCCTGACGCGGTGCCGTGGCTGGGAGATGCCCCACCGACGGAGATCAACATGGATTGGCGTCTGGAAGGCCGTTTCCGCAAGCGTGAGGATGCCCGCGCCTTCGCGGCCCTCTGCATGGCGGCCTTGCCCATCAAACGCAGTGGCAACGTGCAGGTGTGCCAGCCCACCGCCGCGCCGATTCTGGAAGGGAAATACTTCAAGCTGCGGGATACCGACGAACCCCAGCTCCTGTTTTCGGCGGAGCTGGCCGGGCGGGTGGTGTTCGCCGTTGGCCGGGCTTACGATTGATCGTGTGGCCATGGGTGAACCTACACCAGGAGCTTTCCCATGCCCGACTTTGCTTTAGCCGCCTCTGATGACCCTCTCGGTCTCGCCTCCGCCGTCATCCAACTTGTCGATGTGACCGGGGGGCCTGTCAAGGACTACTCCGAAACCCTCGGCGACAATGCCAAGTGGATCGCCGCCGCCAACAAGGTGCTGCGCCCCCGCGAAGAGGGCTCCTGTTCCTATGAGCTGCTCGACACCGCCTCCCTCGTGGTGGCCTTTGGTGCCGCCGTCAACACGAACTACATCATCACCAGCATGAGCGCCTCCATGTCTTCGACGGCGAGGCCCACCGTGCAGGTGGGCTGGATGAAGCCTTCCGCCATCGCCAAGTTGAAGGCCTACGGCACCAGCATGAGCGTCACAATCGGCGGAGGATTCGGCGTGGTGTCAACCCTGGGATGCACCATCGCCGGAACGCCGGCGGCTGCTGCTGTGTCCGCTTCGCTCTCTATCGAAATGCAGACTGCCGATGCCGGGCTTGGATCGGACGCCGACTACATCGCTGCGGGCCTGTACTACTACGGCTTCAAGAAGGTGTGCCAGCTCACGGCCTACGGCGCGATCACCCTGCCTGCTGGCGGGAAGTCCACCGCCGAGGAAACAGCCCTCGGGCGCGACGGCTGGAAGACCTTTTCCAAGTCGTGGTATGAGTACATGGACCCGATTACCTGAGCCCACCCATGAACGACCTCGCGCAAGACACATTGCGGAGGCTTCAGCGGGAGACGGGCATCACGCTGGACCCCGTATCAGATTACGAGCATATCCACGGCCTTGTGGAGCTAGCAGAACGCACCCTCGACGCGGAATCCTCCCCCGCGTGCGAGGCCCTGCTGATGCCATCCGTGCGCGTGGGCGACGTGGTGCTGTTCCGCCTCTCGCATGGCGCCAAGGAGTTCTACAAGCGCGAAATCCTGACACCCTTCCGGGATGATGTCTCGTTCGTCAACATCGCCTATGCCTGGTGCATGGCGCATTCCCGTGAACCGGAGCTGCTCTGGAACATCGCCGGAGACAAACGCGCAATCCGCAAAGCCGTCGAGAAGTGGGGCCGTACCCTCTGCATCCCAGAGGATGCGATCCTTGCCGCCATCGAGAAGCTGCACCTGACAGTGGCGGCCCTCTACTCCCGTGCGGACGGACGCACCCGCCCGAAGTCGGACCTGTCGCGTTGGATCAAGGAGCTGGCCGTGCAGACGGGCCGCAGCGTGGAAGACCTCGTGTGGCGATGCCCGGAGGAGGAGATCATCCTGCTTCTGACCCAGCACCCCGACGAAACCGGGCACGCGCCGGACCCTGACGCCCCCAGCATCCGCGCCCTGCGTGATTTCCGAGAGGCCGAAACCGAACTGCGAGCTATTCTGGAGGCCCGGAAATGAGCAAGGAAGTACGGTGGTCGATCATTCTGCGGGACAACATCCGGGGCGTACTGGACCGTGGCGCTGCCGCCTTTCGCGGCTTTGGCCGGGTAGTCTCTGGCATCGCCGGAGGCATCGGGAGCGTCTTCAAGAAGGTGTTTTCCCTGCCATCCCTGCTGATGGGCGGTGGGCTGGTGGGAGGCCTCGGCTTGACGCTGAAAAAAGCCTTCGACATGGAGACCGTCGAGACGCAGTTCAAGGTGCTGCTTGGCTCCACCGAGGCCGCCAAGAAGCGCCTAAAAGAGCTGTCCGACTTCTCCGCCGCAACCCCCTTCGAGCTGCCAGACATCGCCGCCGCATCGAGGCAGTTGCACGTCTTCACGGACGGCGCTATGGGCGGTGCTGACTCCCTGCGGGACATTGGCGACGCGTCCGCGGCTGTGGGCCAGAACATCCAGGAGGTCGCGTTCTGGGTGGGCAGGGCTTACGCCTCGATCAAGGGCGGGCAACCCTTCGGCGAGGCCGCTATGCGCCTGCAGGAAATGGGGATAATGACCCCCAAGGTCCGTCAGCAGATGGAGGAATTGCAGAAGTCCGGAGGCTCCGCAACGCGGGTATTTGCCCTCCTGCAAAACCGCCTCGGTGAATTCAGCGGCGGCATGGACGAACTTTCCCAGACCGGAAACGGCCTGATTTCCACCCTGAAAGACAACTGGTCCCTCGCCCTGGCTGACTTCGGCAAGGCGTTTATGGGGCTGGCAAAGGGCGGCCTGCGCGATGTCATTGCCCGTATCGACGAACTGCGCAGCAACGGCACAATCGAGGCGTGGGCACAGAAGAGCGCCGATGCCGTCCGGGTACTGGGCGGGGTGCTGGGCGACGTGTTGGAAGGCGGGGAAAAACGGAAACAGGCGTTTCAGGATATGGGTATGGTGGTTTCTGCGGCATTCAAAGACGCCGCAGCGGCCATGATCAATGTCTTGCGCCCGGCTATCCACAACATGTTCGTCTCAGCAGCAGGGATGATTCACGACAGCGTGCCGGCATTCATGCGTGGAAACGACCCCAGACTGAACGAGTTCGTTGAGACGGATTCGAGCGGGAACGAGATTTACCGTGGATCTGCTCCGCCGCCCATGAGGGGTGGCAACCTTGAACGGGCTTTAAGCAACGTTTCAGGACGGCAAAACGCGATCACCGTTGAGAGCATGAACGAGGACTCAAGGCGTTCGATCAACGCGCACATGGCTGAAATTCAAGGACGTATGTCGCAACGTAGCGCGACCCCTATCAGCTCTGGCGAATCGGCCATCAGCGCCCGCGTGAAAGGCGGGGGCGAGTCCATTGGACTGGGAGAAATCTTCACCCCCATGGATGACAAGCGAAAAGGCTTCGGCGTTGGCCCAGGGGCTGAACTCGGAACCGATGGGCGGCCCATGGTTGTAACCGTCAAAGAACTTCGTCCGGAGGCACGATAATGGCTGAAGTAAGCTCCAACTGGCTTTTTGTCGACTCCCCGGATTCCGTCGAATTCCGCACGTCACCCGCTGACGCGAACCAGATTCAGGCACGAGGCATCCGAACCTTTACCCGCCGGAAAATCTACACCGGGGCCACCGGGGTGAAGCCTACTGACATCGGCACCGTCACCAGCACGGCTCCGGATGCCTACACAGGCGCATTGACTCTGACAGGAGCGGGTGAAACAGGCCTGGATTGGATCTGCACGTCTGACGATATCCGGCAAATCGGGCCAGCTGGAACTGACGCTGTGGAGCGTGTTCAGACGTGGATCATGTACACCGACTGGACCGATGTGAGCCTGGAAACAGCCCCATGAAGACGCAGAACTTCTTCTTCCGAACAGACCTTCGCGGGCCTCGGTTCATGTCGCCCTTTGTCGAGCAGCTCAACGCCATCGGGACGGCGCTCAACGGCCTGTCTTTTGACGGCGGGGACGTGACCGTCTTGAAAAAAGGCATCCTGCTCCGCACTCCGATTTCCACGACCACATTCGCCGACCACCCCTGGAAGTTGTACCAAAAGACAGCCGACGCCCCCGGCCTGATCGTCAACATGACCCCAGGGCTTGTTTCCGGCGTTGCAGCCAGCAGCGGCAACCCGGCAAACCTCATCGTCACGCTCTCCCCGCTGACCGTCACGGACGACGCCACGACGCTGGTGTGGGCCAAGGTGTCCATCGAGCTGATCGAGTGGACGCCTTATTTCAAAGTGTGGGCCGTTTCAGCAGCTGTTATGGGCTCCGGCGCGTCCTTGCCTGCTGACACGCTGGACGTGTCGGCGCAGACGGACGGGGATGTTTATGTGCAGGTGGGCAGCATCGAGGCCGCAGACGGCGAACTGGTGGCGATCACGCAGAGCCTTTTCACACCGCTGAACTACAACCTCCCGCCGATCCTATACGGACCCGCCGAGGGCATCCATGTGCTTGTCAGCGATGAAAGCGTTGTGGACTGGATCGAGACGGTTGACGATCCGCCTTGCCCCGAGCCACCGGAGTAACCGACATGCAGCCCATCGTTCTCTTTGGCGGCAAGTTTCCACTGTCTGGAGGCGTTCCGGCGATCTACAGCGCGGCGGATGTTGAAGAGTGCTGCTGCCCTGCGCCGTGCGAATGTCCTTGTGCATCAGACCCCGCTACGAGCTGGCCTTGCGGGGGGCTTTTAGAGTCATATGTGCTAACTGCGTTTTTCGAGGAGATAACAAGTTATGACTCCACGGGGTGCGTTGGATCGGTAACTTCAAAGCACCAAAGGCGAATGAGTTCCTTGCATGTCACGGTCACCGCTACAGGCGGGTGCTTTTGGGGGAGTGGTGACGGTTTTACTACAGCCGAGCTTCCTTTGGAGCGGCGTGATTGGGACACCGCCACAAGCACATGGGGCGATTGGTATTCCGTATCATCGGAAGACATTGGAATCACCTTGGACTCCACCTTTGATTGCAAGTGGAAGGCATCACGGGGCGAAGGCTCTGAGTACGCTTCAAAATTTACAGGCGCAACTCCGGCAGGTGATTACAGATTTGACGTATGCGTCTCTGATTCTTCTAATTCGTCTCGCACATATCGTGAGCTTAATTTATCATGACCTGCCAACACTGGAGCCCCATAGACTCACCCGACGGCGGCAAGTGCGGCCTGAATGCCCGCGCCGTCTCGTTTGGCGTGTGCCGCATCTGTCTCTACAACACCGCCTTTGGCGAATGGCCCCCGGCAAAGACCGCGCTCCAGAAGCTCCGCCTCGGCACGCGAATCGCCAACGCTACCCGCGCCGTGGGAATCCCGCCATGCGGCGGATGCAAGCGGCGGGCGATGAAGTTGAACGGCGATTGATCGCGTGGCCAATTACGCCATGCCAGACAATCGCCCGCATCTGATCGAAAAGATCGACCTCAACGCCCCCATCGATGTCCTACGCCGCACCCTTGTGGCTGGCACCGATGCCCTGCTACGCCTCCGCATCACGCGCGGCCCGTCACCCGAAAACACCACCGGAGCCAGCATCGAGCTGCACCTGTCCGGAGACGACGACGGCACCCCATGGGCGCAAACCTGTGCCGGCGAGGCGGAAGACGAGGCCGCTGGCTGGTGGAAGATCGAGATCCCGGCGGCCAAGTTGAACCTGGTGGGCGCCATCGACGGGCAAATCCTGCTGACCGATGCCGACGCCAAGGAATCGTGCAGCCAGCTGCTGCGGCTGAAGGTAGTCGAGAAGCTGACCGGAGGCGCAACGCCACCCCCCGGCTCGGAGATCAACTGGAGCGAGTACACCGGCTACGCAAACACCGCCACCCACGGCCCCGTGCGCCCCGGCACAGGCATAACCAACACCGTCAACGCGGACGGCAGCAACACGCACGCTGTGGCCTATGGCAACAGCGCAGGAACCGCAGCGCAAGGCAACGACGCTCGCCTCTCCGACTCCCGCACGCCGACCGCGCACGCCTCGACGCACGCGACGGGCGGCACGGACGCGATCACCCCGGCCAACATCGGGGCGCTGGCAGTCGGCGGCACGGCAGCGGACGTCAACCCGGCAGGCACGGCGATTGCGGCGGCGCTTGGGGCAAAGGCCAACGATAACGCCGTGGTGAAGCTAACCGGGAATCAGACGATTGCCGGAACGAAAACATTTTCCACAGCCATCGCCGTTTCAAGCGGCGGCACTGGCGGAACAACGCAATCAGCAGCGCGTATAGGTTTGGGGCTTGGAACCATTGCAACGCAGAACGTTGACGCTATAAACACCAACTTGACAAGCGACCTTCTCGACCCGAAAAGCCTTGGTAGTGAAGGCATCCCGTGGCTTGTGGGATGGTTTTTAACTCTCCGCACAGGCATCGCCCGCGCCCTCGGTGCTGGCGGCATCGCCCTGCAAGACAGCGCGGGGACCACACACGCGACGGTTGCCAGCACAGGCGTTGCGCTCAACCAGCTCACCGCCTCCCGCCCGCTGGCACTGGACGCGAGCAAGAACGTCACCAGCCCAACGGCGGCGGATTTTCGCACTTCCATCGAAGGGCAGCGGACTCCCGTTGTCAACAGTGGCAGCATTACGGCGGTCCTCGATACCGTCTACCACGGCACCGCCGCCGCGACCTACACCGACCCGACACCCGCCGACGGGCGCGGGTTTGTGGTGCGCGTCGTCAACGGCACGCAGACGGTGGGCGGGATTGGGTACGCGGTATCCGGCACGCTCATTTTGCGGGTCTATCATTCCGGCGCGTGGCTGACCCGCGTTCTCCGCTCCCCATCCGGCACGATCACCGAGAGCGGCACGACACGCACGATTGGCCGCGCTGACGTGGGGCAGTTTGTGCGCCTCACCAATGCCGGGGCTTGCACCATCACGGTCCCGGCCAACTCTACCACGGCGTTCGAGGACGGCGACACCGTGTACTTCCGCGTCACGACTGTCAGCCCCGCCGCGCTGACACTGGGCAGCGGCGTAACGGTCAACAACGCGGCGGCGATCACCACCCTCCCGCAACATTCCACGTTCGCGCTGCGGCGGACGGCAACAACCGACGTGTGGGATTTCGTGTAATGGACATGCTCGCCACCATCGCAAGCTCTCGCCGCCGATTCGTCGGGTTGCTAGACCTGTACCCCGGCGCGGCGGCGGCGTACTCGTTGCGCGCACTTCGCGCATCGTGGCTTGCATCCGCCGTGGTGCGGGTGCGGCGTTCGTCGGACAACGCGGAATCGGACTTCACCGCCGCGCAAATCACGGACGGGACGCTCACCACATGGACGGGGGCGGGCAATGGGTTTGTCGTGACGTGGTACGACCAGTCCGGCAACACCCGCAACGCAACGCAATCCACCGCAGCAAACCAGCCGCGCATCGTCAACGCGGGCGTGCTGGAGACTGGCGAGACGGGCAAGCCGTGTGTGCGGTTCATCGACGCGAGCGGGGGGGCTATCGGACATTACCTCGCCGCCGCGCCTTACTACGCCGTTGACGCGCAAAACGTGCAGGCGTTTTCGGCTTATGAGTTGGCTGCATCTGGTAACTTTCCTATTATTGAGGACGCTGATTTTAACAGAGGATTTCTTTCCGCTCACAATGGCATATCGCGGTCAGTGCGTACAGCAACGCTTCGCACTGGAGGGAACTCTGTCGCAGATGGCGCGGCTTTGACACTGGCGCAACAGTATTTGCGCTACGACTACGCGGACAGGACGCGTGTCAAAACGTTTCTTAACGGCAGCGGAACCGCAACAGTCAACGTTGCGGATAGGAATGAAAACTTTATGTCATTTACAAGCGTCTGGATTGGCAACGTTAACTCAGCGTTTGCTCAATCCGACATCAAAAAGACAGAATTGATTCGCTACACGCTCACCACGACAGGCGAGCATCCAAGCCGCGCCGGGATTGAAGCCAACATTAACGCTTACCTGGGGATATACTGATGATCCTCCCACTCTCCAACCTTCCCCCGCAAGCCGTATCCGCCGCGATATGGGCACTCTCCCGCCCCGACGCGGAGAGCAACGCGACCCGCTACTATTGCGGCTGGATCACGCATCCGACAACGGGACAGCATGCCCTCACCCTGACCCCCGGCGACACGCAGCCCATACATCCGCAAGCGGACACGGCGATTGCGCAGTTTGTCGGTGCCTTGCGCCCCATCGTTGGCGACACCGAAGCGGATGCCCTGCACGCGCTGCTGCATTGGCACAAGGGCGGGCGGGTGGACGTGTTGCAAGCCTTGCCGCCGACTCTCGCCGCGCATCTGCTCACGCCCGAACAGGCGCAGGCGGCGGGGTGGTATCCCGAACCGGAGGCCCTGCCATGACCCGCGCCCTGCTCGCCGTCCTGCTGCTCACCATCGCCGCCTGCAAGTCGGGCGGCGGATCACGCGGCGGATACTCCGGCCCGCCCCAGTGGGAGGGCCACACACACAACTCCATTGTGACGGCGACCCGCGAACTGTCTGCGGAGTTGAAACGACCGCTGGAGTATGACCTGACGAAGCGGCGGCTGACCGTCAAAGCCCTGCCCACGGTGCGCGTGGAAAATGGGCACGGCGTCATCTCCACTGTGGACGGGGACGCTTGGGGCCGCGCTGCTCCCGGCGTGGTCATGCTGCCAGACAGCCGCGCCCGCATCGACACGCTGACGCATGAGATGGGGCATGACGTGTTGTGGGCAAACGGAATCAGCGGGGACCATCACGCCATCGCGCCCAAGTTTTTCGGAAAATACAACGGAACCAAAGGTAACTATCTCCCAT
>CAYMLQ010000125.1:0-13834 GCA_964390795.1 uncultured Lentisphaeraceae bacterium | reverse complement strand
GACAGTCCGCTTTTGCACTTTGCAATTGTGTCCGCTTTTGCTCCGCCCCCGACACGAAAATGGCGCCCGCGCGGTAATCGGTTGGTGGCCGGGGGATCGAGGAACGCGCGTATTGTGCGCGCAGCGCTGGGAGCGGGGACACTCCTGTCCCCGTTGTGAACGGTTGTGCAACACCGAGCCGCAGGATACGACGAGACGACCGCCTGCGGATCGACGCTTGGCCGACGTTTCGGGGACAGGAGTGTCCCCGCTCCCGAGCTTGCGGCATAGGTTCGCCAGCAACGCTTCAGCCCCAGCGACCCGCCCTGTCCGATGGGTTGCGGTGCGGGCGAGGAGGCCCGCGAAACGGCTTTGCCCCCTCGTGCGTCTTACGGACAGGCGGGGGCGGCGCGGCATGGCCCTTCGGCAACAGCCGCGCGGCGCTCTCGACCGCCAGCGCGGCCGTGGCGAAGGCGGCCGTGAGGTTGTACCCTCCGGTCGGGCCGTCGATGTCCAGCACCTCGCCCGCGAAGTAGAGGCCGGGGCATTTGAGCGACTCCAGCGTGGCCGGATCGACCTCGTTCAACGGCACGCCGCCGATGGTCACGATCGCCTCTTTGAGCGGGCGCGTTTCGGGGTTGCGCACACGGATCGTATCGCGTCCGACGGACCACTCCACCTCGAAGTCGTTGAGGTTGAGTCGCGCGATGCAGCGGCTGGCATTGTAGGCCGCGGCCCCGCCCACGCCCCACGTTTCGCAGTCGATCTGGCCCTGGCCCTCGTGGATCTTCTGGCCGTTGCGGAAGACGCGGAAGGTGGCCTGCTCGAACGTGGTGCCGCCGTGCGCGTCGATCCACGGGTGGTTGATCTCGAACCCGACGAGGCCGGGGCGGTAAGGCTTGAGCGAGTGCCCCAGAGCCTTGGCGAACTTCTGTCCGTCACCGACCGAGCCGGTCTTAGGGTAGCTCACGCCGCCTGTCGCGACCAGCACCCGCCGCGCGAGTACGGAGAAGTGAGCGGTCGACACGTGGAAGGGCGCTTCCGGATCGCCCGTGCGCTCGATGGCCTCGACCGGCGCGTTGAGGCAGAGTGCGGTGCCGGTGTCGCGCAGGGCGTCTGTGAGCGCGTGGACCACATCCGAAGCCTGCTCGGAACGCGGGAAGACGCGGCGGTCATCCATCTTTTTGAGCGGCACGTTGTGCTGCTGGAACCAGCTCTGAACGGCTGCGGGTGGGAAGGCGTTCAACGCCGGGGCGAGGAACGCCGCCACCGGCTCGCCCAGGTCGCGCAGCATCTGCGCCGCCGGGATGTCCTTGGTGAGGTTGCAGCGGCCGTTCGCGCACATGAGCAGCTTGCGTCCGGGCTTGTGCTTGCGTTCGAGCAGCAGCGCGCCGAGGCCGCGTTCGCCAGCGAGGCAGCCAGCCAAGAGGCCAGCGGCGCCGCCGCCGACGATCAGGAGGGGCACGGGAGTAAGCATGAAGGATCCGTTCTAATCGAGTGCGGGAGGGGTGGAGAAAAGGCCGACGTCGCTGATGCAAGGGCAAGCGGCGGTGTGGGTGATGCGCAACCGTACGCGGTCGCTTTTGACTTTCTCGCCGCGCAACAGGCGGCAGGCTCCGATACTTTGACCTGCGGCGTATTCTTTCCATGCGCCCGCCAGCCAGACGTCGACCGCAAACCCGTCGATGCGGTGGCCGAGCCGGATGTTTTCGCGCAGTCGCACCACGTTGAACTCGGTGACAGCGGGGAGCGTGAGGGTCAGCGTGGCATTCGTGACGGCATCGTCGGTGGCCCAGTACGAGGTGCGGTCGCCGTCGAGCACGTTCTCCGGCACATAGGGGTTTGTTTTGCCGGGCTGGGCGTTCCAGGCACGCACATGGCTGGCCTTGACAACGGCGCCCTCGGCGTGGTTTACGGCGAAGAGCGTGCGCAGGAGATTGCCGAAAGCTTCAAGCGAGCGGACGTCCGCTTCGCACACACGACCGTCGCGGTCGGGCGCGACGCCCAGGTTCATGCAGCCGCCCTTGCCGACGCTGTTGAAGTAGATGTCCATGAGCTTGGCCGGCGTGCGCACCGTGGCGTCCTCGCCCGGATGCCAGAACCAGCCCTTGCGGAGCGGAAAGTCACACTCGGCGGGTATCCAGGCCGCGCCGTCGCGGTGCCCGGCCTGCGCCTCGAGATGGTTCATCGAGTCGCCGTTGGCCGGACGAGCGGGGTCGGTCTTGCCCTTGGGCGTGAAGGTCCCCCACGATTCGGGCGCCGCGTAGCCGGTCTCGTTGCCGACCCAGCGGCTGTCAGGCCCGACATCTCCGAAGATGCAGGCCGAGGGCTGAAGCTGCCGCACGAGACCCCAGGTGTTCGGCCAGTCGTAGTAGGTGAAACGGTCGATGTTGCGTTTCTCCTTGGCGCCGCCGTAGTAGCCGTCGCCGCCATTGGCACCGTCGAACCAGACCTCGAAAAGCGTGCCGTAACTGGCCAGCAGCTCGCGCAACTGCGCTTGGTAAATGGGCAGGTAGTCGGGGGTGCCGTAGGCTGCGCTGTTGCGATCCCAGGGCGAGCAGTAGAGCCCGAACCGGAGCCCGCGCTTCTTGGCCGCATCCGCGTACTCGCGCACGAGGTCGCCCTTACCGTCGCGCCAAGGCGATTTCGTGATGTTGTGCGTGGTGGTCTTGGTGGGCCAGAGGCAGAAACCGTCGTGATGCTTGGCGACGAGGATCACGCCTTTCATGCCGGCGCGCTGGAGGGTGTCGATGACCTGGCTGGCGTCGGGCGCCTTGGGGTTGAAGAGCGCCGGATCTTCGTTGCCGTAGCCCCACTCGCGGTCGGTGTAGGTGTTGAGGCCGAAGTGGATCAGAGAGAAGGTCTCGATCTCGTGCCACCGCATCTGGCGCTCGGACGGCACGGCGCCGTAAGGCTTGGGATCCTCAGCGAAGGACAGCCCAACCGCGAATCCGCACACAGCACTCGCCAACCCAAAAGATACTTTCATTTTGCGTCTCCCGTGTGCAATAGAATAGCGATTTGCGCGCGGAGCGGCAAGCTCGAGTTCACCTCAGACGAGCGGCAGCTCGCCGATGGACGCGAACGGAACCGGCTCGATCTTGCGCCAGCGGCAGGCCTCCTCGTCCGGCCCGTCCTCGTGCTCGATCAGGTGGCGCCAGCGCTGCTGGAAGAGCAGGCCGTTACGCACGACCACGGCCGCGTTGCGCACGGTGGGCGTCCCCTGTGTGGTGACGCTCTCGAAGTGGTACATCTCCACGGAAGGCGTGTAGAGCCCCTGATAACCCGCTTCGCGCAGGCGGTAGCAGAGGTCGAAGTCCTCGAACTGCACGGGATGAAAGGCCTCGTCGAACCCGCCGTGTTTTCGGATCAGTCCGGCCGGGATCATGAGGCAGGCGCTGATCAGGCATTGCACGGATTCCTGGCGGCCGAAGCGCGGGTCGCCGATGGCTTCGCCCCGCCCTCGGAAGCAGACGTGGCCGCGCCGCGATATGCCCACGCCCGCGCATTGGATAGGATAGGGCTGCCACGGATAGACCATCTTCGCGCCCGCCATGCCCGCGTTCGGAACCGAGGCGAGCGCGTCGCGCAGGCCGGGCATCCAGCGCCGCGTGCGGGGCGCGATGTCGTTGTCGGCGAAGACCAGGTATTCGCCGCGTGCGACCGCAATGGCGCGGTTGCGCGCGTACGAGCAGCCGATGTTGCCGGGATTGTGCAGCACGGTCACGGGCACGCCGCGCGCCGCGCCGAGCGCCGTCAGCTCCGTGTCGCACCAGGCGCCGCTGCCGTCGGTGGAGCCGTTGTCCACAACGATCAGCTCCCACGGCGCATCAACGTCGGAGTCGGTGAGCAGCGCCGACAGGCATCGCCGCGTACAGGCGAGTTTGTTATAGGAGAGGGTGATGAGCGAATAGGTCACGCGTCAGCCCTCCACCAACTCACGGGCGAGTTCGGCGATGTCCGCCACCGTGGGGATGCAGGCGGCCTCGAGGTTCTTGGCGGAGGGGATCGGGAAGTCGGGCGAGGCCAGCCGCCGGACCGGCTTCTCAAGATAGTCGTAGGCCCGCTCGACGATCTGCGCGGCGATCTCGGCCGCGAAGCCGCCGGTCTTCGGGCCCTCCTCAACAATCATCACGCGCCCGGTGTTCTTCGCCGATTCCACGAGCGTCTCGATGTCCAGCGGGTTGAGCGTGAGCAGATCGACGATTTCGGCCTCGATGCCCTCTTGCGCCAGCCGGGCC
This sequence comes from uncultured Lentisphaeraceae bacterium, assembly GCA_964390795.1. GTDB lineage: Bacteria > Verrucomicrobiota > Kiritimatiellia > RFP12 > UBA1067 > CAYMLQ01. The sequence continues at coordinate 9,614 of CAYMLQ010000125.1, read as the reverse complement.
GCGGCCTGCTGCGCCAAGTGGGTCATGTGGGACCAGGTGATGATCGTGACGTCGGTGCCTTCGCGCGTCCGCTTGGCAGCGCCGAAGGGGATCGGCTGCGGCAGCTCGTCGCTGGTCTCGAAGCGCAGCGGATAGAGGAGCTTGTGCTCGAGGAAGAGCACGGGGTTGTTGTCGCGGATCGCGGTCTGGAGCAGGCCCGAGGCGTCGGTCGCGTTGGAGGGCGCAACGATTTTGATGCCGGGCACGCCCGCGAACAGCCGCTCGAGCGACTGCGAGTGAGTCGCGCCGTAGCCGCGGCCCGCGCCGGGCGGCGTGCGGATCACCAGCGGGCAGGCCTGGCCGTAGATCGGCTGCAGCTTGGCCGCCATGTTGACGAGCTGGTCCACCGCGAGGGTGATGAAATCCATGAACATGATTTCGATCACGGGGCGCTGGCCTGCGACGGCCGCGCCGATGGCGATGCCGGTGAGCGCCTGCTCCGAGATCGGCGTGTCGCGCACGCGCCCGGGGCCGAACTCGGCGATCAGGCCGCGCGTGACGCCGAACGCGCCGCCGTAGACGCCGATGTCCTCTCCCATCAGAAAGACCGACGGGTCGCGCCGCAGCTCGGCGGCGAGCGTTTCGCGCAAGATTTGAGTAAAGGTGATCGTTCGCATAAGTGTTTCCCGTATGTAGGGGCAGACCTGTGTGTCTGCCCTGTCTTAACGGCCCCTGTTCATCGCGCAAAGAGCGTGCCGGCCAGCGAATCCGGCTCGGGCAGAGGAGACGCTTCGCAGAAGCGGATGGCCACATCGATACGCGTCTGCATGGCGTGGCGGTGCGCCGCGATAGCCGCATCGTCCAGCGCGCCGTCGGCCTTCAGCCGCTGCTCGAAATGAAGGATCGGATCGTTCTTCCAGGCTGCGGACTCCTCCTCCCGCGTGCGGTAGATGCGCGGGTCGCCGCGCGAGTGGCCGGAGAGGCGGTAGGTGACGCACTCAAGCAGGGCCGGGCCCTGGCCGGCGCGGGCGGCGGCCGCCAAGCGGGCGACCTCGTCGCGCACGGCGAAGAAATCGTTGCCGTCGACGGTCACGCCGGGCATCCCGTACGCGGCGGCGCGATCGGAAACGTGCGGGTCGGCGAGACCGCGCTTGACCGAGGTTGACATGGCGTAGCCGTTGTTTTCGACGATGTAGAGGACGGGGAGTTTCCAGAGCGCGGCGATGTTGAGCGACTCGTGGAAAGTCCCCTGGTTGGAGGCACCGTCGCCGAAGAAGCAGACGGTGACGCGGTCCGAGCCTCTGATCTGGGCGTCGAGCGCGAGGCCGGTGGCGAAAGGGATGCTGCCGCCCGTGATGCCGTTCGCGCCGTAGAAACCGATGGAGGGGTCCATCATCATCTGGCTGCCGCCCCGGCCGTGCGAATAGCCCGTATCGCGACCGTAGAGTTCGGCCAGCGCACGGCCGGCGTCCGCGCCGCGCGCGAGGAAGTGGCCGTGGCCGCGGTGGGTCGTGGTCATGGCGTCCTGCGGGCCGAGGGCGGCGGCCACACCCACGGCGACAGCCTCCTGGCCTATACAGGTGTGGGCCGTGCCCATGATGCGACCCTCGAGGAAAAGCCGCTCGATCGCCTCTTCAAAAAAGCGGATCGTCAGCATCAGATCGTATGCGTTCAGCGTATCCATGCGTTCCCCTTCGCCCTCTGGCTGCCCTGCCCCTCGAGAAATGTTTGGCCATAGGTTAGCACAAGGGGTCACGGCGGGCAATTCCAACTATCGGACACTCGTGGAAGTGCCCGGCGGGGCGAACCGCGACGCCTACAAGACGGACAAGCTGTTGATGCGCCTGATTCCGAAAGGCGTCTTCACCATGGGCAGCCCCGCGGGCGAGCTGGGGAGTTCCTCCGATGAGACCCGGCATCAGGTCACCCTAACGCAGGATGCTTACATGGGCGTGTTCGAGATCACCCAGAAGCAGTGGGCGCGGGTCACGGACATGTGGCCGAGTCTCTTCAACAACGTCGACTACCGCGATGCGCGTCCGGTCGAGAATGTGAGCTACGACGATATCCGCGGATCGGGATCGAGAACCGGATGGGGACGGCCAAAGCGGGCTCGTACCTGCCGAACGCGTGGGGACTCTACGACATGCACGGCAACGTCAATGAGTGGTGCCTGGACTGGTACGGGGTTTATCCGGGCGCGGATGCGGATTCACATGTCATGCGAAGTGAGTCCGATGACAGAGCGCCGGAAGGGCAGACAACGGCTTGAGTGGTTCTTTGGTGTACGCCCGAAGACTGCTAACTGCTAACTGCTAACCCCTAACTTCTAAATCGACCCCAGATTTGGCTTTCCGATTTGGCTTTCCGGTTGGAGTCTCGTTGTTTATGCTACTGCCATGAATTACGACGTGCTTCCGATCGGGCCTTTCGAGGCCAACTGTTCGATTCTATGGGATGACCCGGCGCAGGCGTGGGTCGTCGACCCCGGCGCAGACAGCGCGGTCATTCTCGGCTTTATGGAGAAAAGGGGGCTGAAAGCGGGCGTGGTGGTGCTGACGCACAGCCACTTCGACCACATCTCCGCCCTGAGCGAGATCTTGGCGAAGTTTCCGGTGCCGGTTTACCTGCATGCGGAGGAGGTGCCGTTCGCGTTCTCGCCCATGAATGCGATGCCGCCTTACCGGTCGACCGCGCGCCCCGCTACGCTCGTCACGGACAAGCGCGACGGCGCCGAGATCGCGTGCGGCGGACTGACGGCGCGGCTGATCCACACGCCGGGCCACACGCCGGGCGGGTGGTGCCTCTACTTTGAAAAAGCGAAACTGCTGGTGGCAGGCGACACGCTCTTCGCGGGCTCGGTGGGCCGCACAGACCTGCCGGGAGGAAGCGAGACCTTGCTGAAGGCATCCCTGCAGCGGCTGAAGGCTCTGCCGGACGATACGCGCGTGATCTGCGGGCACGGCCCTCAGACCACCATCGGAGTCGAGAAGCGGAGCAACCCGTACTTGTGACGTCGCTTGAACACATACTGACGGTGTTGCATGAGGCGGCAGGTGCCGAGGTCTCAAGCCGGACCATCTGCGAGCGCTTGGGGATCTCGCGCGCGGCGGTCTGGAAGCAGGTCGAGGCGCTGCGCGCGGGCGGGTATGGGATTGAGGCCTGTTCGCGGCGTGGCTACCGGCTGGTGACCGCGCCGGACACGCCGCGTGCGGCGGAGGTGACGCCGCTGCTGACCACCGGGCGCCTGGGGCGCGACTGCAGGTATGCGGCGGAGACCGGTTCGACCAACCGCGATGTGGCCGCGCTGGCGCAGGAGGGCGCGCGCGAGGGCGTGGCGGTGGCGGCGGGCGCGCAGACTGCGGGCCGCGGCCGCATGACGCGCCTCTGGTACTCGCCGCCGGAGGTGAACCTCTACTTCTCCCTGCTGTTGCGGCCCGCCGTGGAACTGGGGCGTGCGGCCTCGCTGCCGCTGGTGATGGGCCTCGCGGTGGCCGAGGCGCTGGCCGAACTCGCGCCCGAGACCTGTCCGCAAATTAAGTGGCCGAACGACCTTCTGATCAGCGGCAGAAAAGTGTGCGGGATCCTGTGCGAGATGCAGGCGGAGGCGGACTGCGTGCGGCACATCATTCCCGGCGTGGGCGTGAACGTGAACCTGACGCGTGAGCAGCTACCAGAGGAGCTGCGCGCGCGCGCCACGTCGCTGCGGATCGAAACCGGACGAACCTTTTCTCGCGCGGGGGTGCTGGCAGCGATTCTCAACCGCTTCGAGCCGCTGTACGATCAGTGGCGCGCCGAGGGGTTCGGCCCTTTGATCCCCGCTGTCAGCGCGCGCGACGCGCTGCGCGACCGGGTCATCACGCTGGAGCAGGGGGGGCGGCGCATCGAGGGGCGCGCCGAGGGACTGCTGCCTGACGGCGCGCTGCGGCTGCTGACACCGGACGGTATCGTTTCAATCTACTCCGGCGAAGCGCACATCGGTTGCGGAGTGTGAAACTACGAAATACGCGAAAGGCGCGAAAAATGGAAACGGATATTGTGTTTAAGGATGAAAGCTACACGATTATAGGTGCTTGCTTTGAGGTCTATAAAGAAATGGGCTGTGGTTTCCTGGAAGCCGTTTATCAAGAATGTCTTTCGATTGAATTTGAGGAACGGAGAATTCCTTTTACCAATCAGCCCAAACTTAAGCTCAACTATAAACGTCGTTTGCTCAAACAAACCTATGAGCCAGATTTCATTTGTTATGGCGGGATCGTCGTAGAAATTAATGCGGTCAAGTGTTTGGTGGACGAACACCGCGCTCAGGTCATCAATTATCTGAAGGCGACGGGCATGCAATTGGGTTTATTAATCAACTTTGGGCATTACCCTAAAATTGAACATGAGCGCTTTGTTAATCAATCTTTTTCGCGTCTTTCGCGTGTTTCGTAGTTTGAATCATGAGCATCAAAGGGGGGGCGGGATGCTGTATCAACCGACGCAGGACAATATCGGTTTCGTGCGCAAGCTCAGGCGGGCGCTGAACGGATTGGGAAATCGGCACGCCTGCTGCGTGTGCGGCAAAACGTTTTTCCGTTTCTCCAAGTTTCGCGGCGGCTGGGAGGCTTTCTCAGTCTATCTGCACAACGTGCGGTGGACGGGGAGCGACTTCGACCATTTCTGGTGCCCGTTCTGCCGCAGCCATGACCGCGAGCGGCACCTGATCCTTTTTTTCGAGAAGCTGGATTTCTGGAACAAGCTGACGAACGCGGCGGTTCTGCACGTTGCGCCGGAGAAACGCTTGGCCGTGCGCATCGAGGCGTGCAAGCCTGCCCGCTATGTCAAAGGGGATCTGGTGCCTGCACGCGAAGGCATCGAGAAGCTGGACGTGACCGATATCCCGTATCCCGAGGCCTCCTTTGACTGGGTTTTCTGCAACCATGTGCTGGAGCATGTGCCGGACGACGCCAAGGCGCTGCGTGAGATCTACCGCGTGCTCAAGCCCGGCGGGATCGCGATCCTGCAGACGCCGTTCGCATCCGGATTGGAGACCTCGCTCGAAGATGCGGCGGAGATCAATACGGACGAGAAGCGCATCGAGTTCTACGGACAGGAAGATCACATCCGGCTCTACGGGCGTGATCTTTTCGACCGTATTCGAGCTGCGGGCTTTGTTCTGGAGCTGAAGAAACACGCCGAGTGCCTGCCGGAGGTCGACGCCGCGCGCTTCGGCGTGAACCGCGACGAACCGCTGATTCTGTGTCGGAAGGGGTGAGGCGGGCGTATGGAGTAGGTGTCCATGCTTAACACGGCGCTGGCCCAGTGCAGGGTGCGTCCCGTCTCGGTTTGTTTGGAATGCGCCTAACTGAGGCCCCCGTCTATTTTGTCGCGTGGAATCTTTTTCGCGCGTTCCCGCCGGGCGTTCACATAGGCCCGCGTCTCGGCCGCCACCAGCGGCGAGAGGCAGAGCAGCGCGACCAGGTTGGGCAGGGCCATCAGTCCGTTGAAGATATCGGACAGCGTCCAGACCGTCTCGAGCTTGAGCACGCAGCCCAGGTAGACGACGGAAACGAAAAGCGTCCGGTAGACGGGAATGGCTTTGTCGCCTGCGAGATATTGGAGCGCTTTTTCGCCGTAATAGCCCCATCCGATCAGCGTGGACCAGGCGAAGAGCACGAGCGCGACCGTGGCCAATTGTCCGCCCCATTCGCCGTAGACCGAGCTGAAGGCGGTCGATGAGAGCAGCGCGCCGGTCAGGCCTTTGCCATCCGCTCCGACCTGCGTCCACGCGCCACTGGTCAGGATCACGAAGGCGGTCAGGGTGCAGACCAGGAGCGTGTCGATGAAGGTCTGGGTCATGGACACCAGCGCCTGCACGACCGGGTGGCTGGTGCGCGCCGCGGCGGCGGCGATGGGCGCGGAGCCGAGCCCGGACTCGTTCGAGAAAAGCCCGCGGGCAAGCCCCACGCGGATGGTGGCCGAGAGCGCCGCGCCCGCGAAGCCGCCGGTGGCGGCGGTCGGGGTGAACGCATGGTGCAGGATCAGCGCGAGAACCGATGGGATCGCCTTGGCGTTGACCCAGAGGGCGCCGGCCGTGATGGCCAGATAGAAGAGAATCATGAACGGCACGAGCACGGAGGTGACGCGGGCGATGCCTTTGATGCCGAAAAGCAGCACGAGGCCCGAAAGAACCGTGAGTACCGCGCCGGTGTCGCGCGGGTTGATCCCGTAGGTGGTGGACAGCCCGTCGGCCACGGCGTTGGCCTGGGTCATGTTGCCGATGCCGAAGCTGGCGACCACGGTCAGGCAGGCGAAGATGACGGCGAGCCACTTTTGCCCGAGGCCCTTCTCGATGTAATACATGGGGCCGCCGGCCATGGTGCCGTTGGCGGCGGTGATCCGGAATTTCACGGCGAGCAGCGCCTCGGCATATTTCGTGACCATGCCGACCAGTCCGGTGAGCCAGAGCCAGAAGACCGCGCCCGGCCCGCCGATGGCGATGGCGGTGGCCACGCCCACGATGTTGCCGGTGCCGACCGTGGCGGCCATGGCGGTCATGAGCGCCTGAAAGTGGCTAATGTCGCCCTCGCCGGTCGCCTCGCGACGTTTGATGAAGGCCAGCCAGAGCGCATGCGGCAACAGGCGGAACTGCAAGCCGCGCAGAAGAAAGGTGAACCATGTGCCGGTGCCGATCAACAGGATCATCAGCGGCCAGCCCCAGACGAAGCCGGAGATCAAATTCAACAGGTCGTGAAAATAGCTCATATCTGAATGTGTAGTGTATCGGGAATGCGCGAGCGGGACAAATAGAAAAAAGACGCACCTCAGCAAAAGGAAGCCCGCTCTAGGCACGGATGCGAATGAACGGAGATGCCAAAATCAGAAGTGCTGTTGGGCAATAGCCCGGCAATAGCCCCACTTGACACCGGCGGCAAATACCTTCATCATTCAGCGCAGCATACGGGTGCCAGCACAGCGCATCTAGAGAAACTCAATAAAAGACTTCTGCCATGCATACTGATCTCTCGCCCAACAACTCCTAACTCCTCCTTCTTAACTCCTCCTTTCTCCCCATGTCCGTCACCCTCCATATTCCCGGCTTTGTCGACCTGCAGGTCAACGGCTTCGCTGGCGTCGATTTCAGCAGCGAGACGCTTGCCGAAGAGGCATTCGTGCAGGCGGGCCACGCGCTGATCAGCCGCGGTACCGCTGCCTTCCTGCCCACACTGGTCACCAATTCCGAGGCGCGGTTGCACCGCAATCTCGCACTCATGGTGAACGCGTTGAAAAAGGACGCGACCCTCGCGCGCCATGTGCCTGGCTTTCATCTGGAGGGGCCGTTCATCTCGCAAGAGCCTGGCGCTGTCGGCGCGCACGACCCCGCCGCAACCCGTCTGCCGGACATCGCCCTTTTCGAGCGCCTCTACGCGTGGTCGAACGGCCGGTTGCGTCTGCTCACCCTCGCGGCGGAACTTCCCGGCGCGGCGGAACTCGCGCGCTACGCCGTCAAGCGCGGCGTGGTTATCTCCTGCGGACACCAGCTCGCCGGGCCTGACGACCTCGCCCGTCTGGCGGAAGCCGGAGCGACCGCGCTCACGCACCTTGGCAACGGCATGCCTAACGTCGTGCATCGTCATGACAACCCGCTGCTCGCGGGCCTCGCCGAAGAGCGGCTCAAGATCCTCTTCATCGCGGACGGACACCACCTGCCGCGCCACGTGCTCAAGCTTTTCTCACGAGCCGCAGGGGCGGAACGCCTGGTCGCCACCTCCGACGCCTCGTCTGCGGCTGGCCTGCCGCCCGGCAGCTACGAGGTGCTGGGCAACAGGGCGGTGCTGGAGAAGGACGGCAAGCTGCACAATCCGGACAAGCAGTGCCTGGTCGGCTCTTCCGCTACGCTGCTTGTCTGCATGAACGTCCTGCATGAGACCGGACTCTTCACGCTCGAAGACCTCATACGCATCGGATTCAACAACCCGCTCGACCTCATCGGCCTCGCTCCGCAGGATGTTCCCACCGGCAGCTACCCGCTCGCCTTTTCAGCGTCCAAGGGCTTCACGCTCATCTGAGTGTAAAAATAGTACAATGGTGGGCGAGGCGGGACTCGAACCCGCAAACCTTGCGGCACAAGATCCTAAGTCTTGCGTGTCTGCCAATTTCACCACTCGCCCGAGTGTGCTGTAAGTATTAGATGATCAATAACTTATGTCCTTGTAAAACGCCAATAATGTATCATTTCAAAGAGAGTAAATCAAGGGCGATTTGTAACTTGCTGGAGACAAGTACGCTTGACAGGTGTTTGGGAGGAGAAGCGGACGCCTTTCCCACGGATTGGAGGGCGGGTTCTCCGCAACCCGTGGCCGATCCCCGTGTCGCGGACAATGCCCTGCGAATGCCTGCCGTTCGACTTCGCTCACTCTTCTCTTGCGCTTGGAGGCGGGTTTTTGTCATAGTGCGTGCGAAGGGTGGTGTGCGAGAAAATGTTTTGCCGGGGAGGTGCGACAATGAAGGCGTCACGACGCGGATTTTTGGTGGGCGGCTCGATGTGGGCGGCTGCGGGGGGCGCAGTTGGAGCGGGAGCGGACGGAGCCGTAGCAGGCGGCATGTCTTACCGGCTTGCGCCGATCGGCAGGGTTGAGGTCAAGGAAGGGACTGCGGCGGTGCGCCTCTTCGATGAGTTCGCGGACGGCCTGTTGGGCCTCGAGCAGTGGTCGCACGTTCAGGTATTCTACTGGTTCGACAAGAACGACACGCCCGCCAACCGCAGGGTGCTGCGCGTGCATCCGCGCGGAAACCGCGAGAACCCGCTCACGGGCGTCTTCGCGTGCCGCTCGCCGTTCAGGCCGAACCTCATCGCGCTGACCGTCTGCCGCATCGTCGCTGTGGAGGCTGCGCTTGTGCGGCTCGACGCGATCGACGCCTACGACGGGACGCCCGTGCTGGATCTCAAACCGTTTGCCCCGGCAGACGCCCCTTCGCAAGGCGTCAATGTGCCGGATTGGGCCCGCCGCGGCCCCGGCAAGTGATCGTCTGCCACACATGAAAGAGCCACACGTAATAATGACAAAGGGGGTGACGTATGAGTAAGGGATGCGTGTTTAGCGCGGCGGTGATCTCGCTTGAAATGATGGGTCTTCTGGGTGGCGGCTGCGCGGCGGCGAAACAGGCGGCCGGAGCGGACAAGGCCCCTCAGCGGCTGAGTCGGGCGGACAGCTTTCTGGGTGTCCACTTCGATTTCCATGCGGGGCCGGACTGCAAAGCCGTGGGGTCGAACACGACGCCCGCGATGGTGGAAGCCATCCTGGATCAGGTCAAGCCGGACTATATCCAGATTGACTGCAAGGGCCATCCGGGCTATTCGAGCTATCCGACGAAAGTGGGCAATCCGGTGCCGGGCTTCGTCGGCGATCCGCTGCGCGTGTGGCGTCAGGCGACGGCCGACAAGGGCGTGGCGCTCTATATGCACTACTCCGGCGTGTGGGATAGCGCACAGGCAGCCAGGCATCCCGAGTGGGCCGCCGTCGGAGCGGACGGCAAGCCGAGCGCGAAGGCGACCTCGGTGTTCGGGCCCTACGCGGACGAGCTGCTGATCCCGCAGCTGCGCGAGCTGGCGGGCGTGTACGGCGTGGACGGCGTGTGGGTGGACGGCGAGT
>CAYMLQ010000124.1:0-13864 GCA_964390795.1 uncultured Lentisphaeraceae bacterium | reverse complement strand
TCTTCTACGAACTGGCCGATGCGCAACTCCGAATAACAGGTCACGAACCGCCCCCCCCAGCCCATGCGGAAACTGGCATAAAACTGCAGGCTGTGTGGCTGACAGCAAAGGCAGCATTTCCAGCCTGTGCATTTCCAGCCTGTTGACAAAAGGCACACGCTGAGATACCCTTATTCCGTGAGTGAATTCGACTGGAGCGATGAAAAGAACGAAATGCTTGAACGCGCCCGCGGAGTGTGCTTCGAGGATGTGATCGTGTGTATCGAGAACGGAGGCGTTATCGATGTCATACGACATCCCAACCGAGACCGCTACCCGAACCAGAACATCATCGTTCTCGACGCGGGTGGGTATGTTTGGCTTGTTCCATACGTCAAGTCGCAAGGTGTGCGGTTCCTGAAGACCGTCATTCCAAGTCGCAAGGCAACCCGGGAGTACCTGTCATGAAAAAGAATCTGATGAAATTTGATGAAGAGGAAATCCAAATCCTGGAGGATTTCGAGCGAGGTGATTTCAAACGGATCAGCGGTTTCGGGGCTGAGAAAAAGAATCTCGAGGCGGCTGCCCGCAACACCCTCCAAAAGGACAAGCGGATCAACATCCGCATTTCGTCCCGCGATCTCGAAGCGCTTCAGATGCGGGCTGCCCGTGAGGGTGTTCCCTACCAAACCTACATTGCCAGCTCTTTGCACAAGCTGATTTCAGGCCGCATCAAAGAGGTGGTCTAATATTTGACCGCTTAGCGAGCGGGTTTGTGCGGATTTTCAAATACAGTCTCTCCCGCCAGAGGCCACTGCCCCCCTTCCCCCAAGGTGAGCTGCCACAAGGCCTGCCTCATGTGGCAGCCGGTGGCCTAGTAGTCTGTACAGCCACAAAATTCGGTATTTTTGGCCAGGATTACATGATTTACAAGATTGAATTCATTGGCTATTAATCATGTGAATCCTGTAATCATGGCCGAATTTTCATGTTGTACTGTGTACTAGTGTGTGTTGCTCCGCTTTTGTGTGCGATATCCGTCGGTCGAAGAGAAAGCCGCACACCTGCTCTACTTCATGGTCAAGAACCACAGCTTTGTGGACGGCAACAAGCGGATCGCTGCGGCCGTCTTTCTGCGTTTCGCCGACAAGAACGGCCTGCTCCGCGACCGCGAAGGCGGCAAGCGCATCGCCGACAACGCCCTCGTCGCCATGACCCTCATGATCGCCGAAGGCCGTCCGCAGGAAAAGGCGGTCATCGCCGCCATGCTCACCAACCTGATCGCTGGCGCCAGCTGATTGTGCCAATGTTGAAAATATCGTAAGTGGACGTTTTGTGTCCAGTTGTGCTATATTCAACACGTCATGAATGAGCAACTTCAAAGTCTCGGCGAATGGGTGGACGGACTGGAACGGTCCGGACGTTACTCGTTTACCATGGAGGAAGCCCGCCAAGCTTTGGCGCAGGCGGCTCCCGCCTTGATGAAAGCGCTGCAGCGGTTGTGCGGCAAGGGCCGGCTAGTCCGTGCGCGTCGGGGCTTTTACGTGCTGGTGCCGCTGGCGTATGCCGCTGCGGGCTGCGTGCCTGCCGAATGGTTCCTGGCCGGCCTCATGAAGTATCTCGGCTCGCCCTACTATGTGGGCTGCCTGTCTGCGGCCATGCTGCACGGTGCGGCGCATCAGCGTCCCCAAGAACTGCAGGTGGTGGTGCCGGAGTATCTGCGCGGGGTGGACTCCCCTGTGTTACGCATCCGGTTCCTCCGTTTCTCCGGCATGGCTGCGGCACTGACCCAACCACACCGGATGCAGACCGGGGACATCCCCGTTGCCACCCCCGAGTGGACAGCGATCGACCTCATCCGCTTTCAGAAACACTACGGCAGTATGGACGCGGCGGCCACGGTCTTGATCGAACTGGCCGAGTCACTGGATGCGGACAAACTGGCCGCAGCAGCCTGCAAAGAGCCGTGCAACGCGCTCCTGCAACGCCTGGGCTGGATGCTTGATTCTCTTGGCTTTCAGAAGCTTACCGCCCCTCTTGCAGACGAGGTGCGAGGACGGAAGACCGTGTACGTTCCGCTGAATCCGTCGGTCAAGCGGCGCAGCGGCCCACGCGATGCCGCTTGGGCGATCATCGTCAACGAGAAACCGGAGAGCGAACTATGATTCCACGCGCGGACATTATCGAGTGGCGGACGGCCGGACACCCTTGGCAAGCGGACGCCATGGTGGAGCAGGACCTGATTATCAGCCGGGTGCTGGCGGAGTTGTTCTCAGACACCGAAATCAGCGGCCAACTGGTTTTCCTGGTCGGTCACTGGATCAGGAGCCCTTCGATCCCCGCTAGGAGATTCGCGGGTTTTTTTTACCGTGACCGGGGAGGGCGGCACGTGCCTCCGGTGGGCGATGATGTTGGCCTTGTCCTCGATGATCCATTCGATGACCTCCCCCTTTTCGAATTCCATGGCTTCGGCCACGGCGGTCGGGAAGTTGATGTAGTACTGGTCGGCGGTCTTCTTCCGCCGGATGAGCTGGACTTTCGTCGGGTATCCCATAGCGAGCCTCCTGAGTTGTAGATCTAGCACATATGCTAGATATCATTAAACACGAAAAAACGCCGGCGCACAAGGGAAAAAGTGCGCTGGCGCAAAAATCTAGTACGTGAATCTAGTCAAAGGCCAAACCACAGGCCCGAGACCGGGTTTTACCCCGGCCCCGGGGCGCTGCATGACAGGAGTGGTCTTTTATCTACTTTGGTCGTATAGTCTATATATTGAAAGTCTTAAGGCTGAAGAGCGCCGACGGTCGCCCGCGAGGCCAAAGGAAAAGCGGCATCTTCTGAAAAACCCATGCATGCGATCCGCCGAATAACCGCTGAACCTCCAACGGAGGGCAATCGTATTGACACGCGCGACAGTGTGCCGGTGTAACACGAATTTCCGTCAAGGCGCAGGCGGTAGCTGCGGCAGACACCGTCCGTTTGAACCACCAAAGGATAAGACAACGAAGATGCGTCGCCCGTGGGCTTGATGACAACCTGAAGTTGCAGTTCCCTGCTAGCGTTAACAGATTGGAAGGCACCTTCGAGGGCAAATACCGGCACATGCTTCGCCAGCCAGTGCGTCTCGGGGCTGACAAGCGCGCCTCGTGCGGCTCCAGCAAATGAGCACTTGAGCCCGTCCTTGATCGGCCACCCTGTATCCGTCACTTCGCCCTGATAGACCCAGCCGTGCCGGTCGTCAGAAAACGTCCAAGACGGGGCAGGCACATGCTGGCGTAATGCGTAGGCGCTCGCGCGGATTTCGTCTACCGTGCCCACGATCACGTACGCCCGGTAAGTCCAGTCGATGTTCGCGTCCAAAATGCGTGTCCCGACGGGCGCGATGTAGCCGGTCTGCCCATCACGCTCTCCCCCCGCGCCTTTCTTCGCATCGCCCCCCGCGAACCCGCCTAGAAAGCGCGTCACCTCCGGCTGAAAAACGCCCACCCCGCTGCCGGCGTCATCCACCAGCGCGGCCCAGCGCTCGGAGGCGTGGTACGAGAGCCACGGCCAGCCTTTGCCGTCGCCCCGGCCGACCAATTCCGTGAGCGGCGCTTGTTCGAACGGACGGTCGCCGTCATAGGTTATCAGCCGATACCAACGGCCGTTCGTGTACAGTGCGGGCATCTCCTGCTGCCTGCCCGGATACTGCATCTTGTCCGTCCTCTGGTTCAGCAGGCGGGCCGCCATTTCGACCACGTTCGAGCCGACCAGCCGGTATGTCACCTCGAACTCGCAGTCACCGGGCACATTGTTGTGAGGCCACTGCATCGGCCTGCACCTGACGCGCAACGTCCGCGCATCAGGCTGCTCGCAGGCGAGCGTCGTCGACCGAACCTTGCCGACGCTGCCGGACTGGATGGGATTCCAGCCGAGCTTCGCCCACGTCTGATGCGGCTGCTCGCCGTTCGGGCCGATATACGGAGTCGGCCCACTGTAATACGACAGTTGGATCTGACGGCCCCAGTCGTGGCTGTTGATCATGTTCGCGCCGCCGTTTTCTCTGTCCTCCAGCACGGTGACTGCGCCGCCCAAACTCAGGTCAACTCCTAGCCGCAGACGGCCACTCGACAGATAGCGCATCGGCTCAGCGCCGTAATCAAAGACGCTTGCCCCACAGGCACACCACACCCCCAACGAAACCGCACCCATGCCTAGGATACGTTCACGAGAGGTCATTCGCCCATTCATGACAGCCGCCTTGCGCCCTCCTGTTTCAGAAGAAAGGGCGAGTTTAAATGTGGTCTTCATGTATCACTCCTGCACGTCAAGCCACTTCATGAGTTGCTTCGCCCCGACTCTGCGGAACTCTGAATCCGTGATCCGTCCGTCCTTGTCTTTGTCCAAAGCAAGGATCTGCCCGCGATGCTTTTGTTTATTGCGAGCCAGCGCCGCGTATTCAGCAAACGAGACGAACCCATCTCGGTTCGCGTCCAGACGCGCGAAGAGCGAGGCGTGCGTCTCCTGGCCCATCGGCCCCTTCGCGCGCTCGGGCTCCGCAAGCACCCTCTTCACTGGGAGTCCATGTGGCGAATCAGAAGCCTGCACCGCAACCACCGCGTTACTAACCTGCAGGAGAGTCACCGCAAGCGCAATGGGCTGAGTCACAGGCATCGAAGGCTCAACAGTCAGTGCCTCGTTCACGGCCCCGGTCTTCGACAGCCCCTTGACGCAAGCGACACCAAGCGCCAGGGTCACGCAGCCGATGAGCAGAACGCCGGCTGCCACAAGCGAACTCCAGCCCTTAACAGCCGGCCTCGCATTCTTGGACTGCGCCCGCAATCTGGCCTGTTTGGCCAATCTGCCCGACATGCCGGCGTCAATGCGTATCGCTTCTTTCCGCTGGCTCATAGATGACCGCTCGCCTTCCACAAGTTCCTTCAAGGGATCACAGCACGCGAATCATTGTGCCCGGCGCGATCGAGAAGACATACCCGTTTGCGTCCAAATTGATTTTACGCCCATTCGCCATCGTGATCTGCGCTCGCTGGGCGGGCGTCAGCGCAGTCGAACTCGTGCCGAAACGGAGTGTGGTCGGCCCCAACGTGCCCGTGACCGTCAGCGAGCCCGAACCGCTCAAGCCGCTGAACGACAACTGGCAGGTGCCGCTAGTAACAGCCAACGTATTGCTTGTCCCTGTGGTCAGCGTCAGGGTACCGACGCTGTTGCTGAAGCCTCCCGCGTCGAAGGTGCCGCCGCCCAGTGTCAATGCATTTCCCGCCTTCAAGGCCAGGTCACAGCCGACCGCCAGAGTGCCGTTGCTGACGGTCGTCGTGCCACTGTAGGTGTTCGCCCCGCTCAAGGTCCACGTGCCGGTGCCTTCCTTGACGACGGCGGGTGTATACCCTGTGCCACTGATCAGCCCTGAGATCTCACCGTTGCCGGCACCGCGCAGGTAGAAAGTCCGGGAACCGGTGGCGTTATCCCTTACGATATTGCCCAAGATGGTGAGCTTGTCCGAATCGCTGCGGAAGCCATAGTTGATTCCCCCCGTGCCAATGCTGAGATTACCCGCCAGCGTGTTGTTGCCCGACACATTGACGATCTTGTCCGCGTCGGCCACAGCACCGTATCCGCGAACGCCCAGTGCTTCGCCTACCGAGATACCACCAGACAATTCAAGGGTGGCGATGGAGCCTACTGTCGTGCCAATGGTGGTATTGCCGTCTGTCGTGCCAAGGGCGTTGGAGTGGGTAATACGGAGTATGCCGGCGTTGATCGCTGTGGCACCGGGGTAACTGTTGTCGCCTGACACAACCCACCGGCCAGCGCCCGCCTTCGTGAGACTGACTGCCGCAGTGCCGTTGCTGCTGAGCGTTTTGGCGAAGGTGTTGGCGCCCACGTTCGTGCCACCCAAGGTAAGCGTTCGCGTCTGGTCCACTGTACCGTACGCCATCGCGACCGAATTGCTCAGGGTCAGCGCACCAGCGCCAGACGATTCAAATGTCGCCCCACCTCCTGAGCCACTGCTGGTGGTGAAGCCGCGGTCGGTTGTCACATCCGCCGCGCCGATGTAGCGAAGCGTCGCCGAGGGAGCGCCAAACACGAGGTTCGCCGCCGCATTTGCAGACTTGCCGACCGAGCTGTTGCTCCCTCCGTTGGCCAGCGCCCCAGCCTCCAGCGTACCGGCGGCGATGGTGGTTACGCCCGCATAGGTGTTTGTGGCTGAAAGGCGCAGGATGCCGACACCCTCCTTGGAAATCCCGCTGGATCCGGTTCCGCTGAGAACACCTTCCATGATGGCAGGGAATGCGCTGCTGTTCGCATAGATCACCCGCACGGCATTATTTAGACTGACAGGGTTCTTCCAGACCAGGTCGTGGGTCGCGTTAGCGTTCTGCAGTCGCAGTTCTCCGGCGGTCACCAGGAACCCAGCTGTCGTGTTCCACGTCAGGCTTCCCGGTGTGGACAAGCCGCCGAAGTTGATCGTCAGCTTGTCGCCCACTGCTGAGAAGCCGCCGCTCCTGTAGTTGCCGCTGGATTCCCACTGGAACTGATTGGCGGCGTTCCCCAGTGCACGGTTGAACTCCCCGCTGGTTTCCAGGAAACCGCAGGTATTTACGTTCCCTGCCGAGAAATCAAAGTAGTCGCCCATCTTGATGTTGGCGTTGGTCGACAAGCCAACCCCCGCGTACGCCCGAAGCTGGTTGTAGATGCGGATCGTGCCCGCCATCGTATTCGTACCCGTGATTCGCGCCGTATGGTTCCAGCTATTGCCGTGACCCGCTCCGATGGTCAGGGTGCTCGCACTGTCCCCGCCGCTGATGTTCCCGGCGAGGGTCAGGATGTTGCCGGAGTTGACGAGACTGAGACCCGCACCGGCGCTGAAAACCAGATCCCGGTTGATGGTGACGGCCGCCCAATTGCGCAGGGTGCTGCCCGCGCCGATGACGGCGATACTATTGGCCGAGTTTCCAAGCGCACCATTGGAGGCGATGGACACCCCTCCGCCATTGAGCCGGACCTCGCCGACAAAATCGTTCGCGGCATTGGTCAGTCCGACATTGTCCCCAGAACCGGAGAACACGACATTCATGTTGCCCGTGAGCAAGCTTCCAATCGAAGCGCCCGTGCCCGTGCGGCGATCAGCCCCTGTGTCGTTGTTCTGGATGGTGAACGTGCCGCCGGGAGCGGTGAGCGATCCGCCGATCAGGATGCACGCGTTGGTGACTTCGTTGAACGTCAGGCCTGCGAGGCTGATCGACTCGCTCACGGTTACGAGGTTCGTTACACCCACACTAATGGCCCCGATCACCGCTGTGTCGTTGGCATTGGCTGTGTTGTCCCACGCGACATTGGCGTTGTCAATCGTGGCGTCGTTCCACAGTGCGTTGGACGTGCTCCACGTACCCGCGCCGTCGTTGATCGTCTGGTCGACCGTATCTGTGATGTCCCACGTCAGCGTAGCGGCCTGAGCCGCAGTCAATAGCCCCGAAAACAGGCCTATTGATAGCGTCATTCGCACTTGCGTATACATTTTCAGTTTTTTCCTTTTAGCAGTGACCGTGCTGTCTTGCGCACTCGCCCCAGCATCGCAACCTTCCGCCAGTAGACACGATTAGCATAGAAGGTGCGACCGAGCTGGTCTATCGCACAAACGTGTGATTCTTCATAGGATCTGGAGCAAGGCGCCGCGCTGCTTGCGGACGAGATAGCCGAGCGGCGTCAAACACACGTCATGGCCGTCGTTGTCGATGCTGGCGAGTTGCGCAGGCGTGAGCGCAGCCGCGTTCACGCCGAACCGCACCGTCTTGAGCCCCAGCCTCCCCGTGACCGTCAGCGTACCCGTGCCGGAAAGTCCTGAGAAGGAGAGCGCGCAGGTGCCGCCGCTCACGGCCAGCGTGTTGCTTGAGCCTGTGCTCAGCGTCAACGTCCCGAGGCTGTTGCTGAAGCTTCCCGCGTCGAAGGTGCCGCCGCTCAAGGTCAGTGCATTTCCAGCCTTCAAGGCGAGGTCACAGCCGACCGCCAGCGTGCCGTTGCTGACCGTGGTCAGGCCGCTGTAGGTGTTCGTTCCAGTCAAGGTCAACACGCCGGGGCCGTTCACCGTCACTTGCGAGCGATAGGTTGCTCCTGCTCCGTCCTTGATCGCCCCAGAAACGAGCGTCGCGCCAGCCCCTTGGAAGACCACATTGCGCGCGTTAGCATTGTTAACGGTATTGGTGATCACCCCGGACAGTTCCAAAAGGCCGGCCAGTGAACTGATGGAATATGAACCGCCGGTAGCATTCATGTTGATGGTTCCCGCCCACACATTCGTTCCGGAAACATTTTGCAGGAAATAATTGCCGACGGCGCGCCCTTTAAGGGTCAGGTTTTTGTTGGCAATCGTCACGTTGTTGATCAATTGAATGCCGCTCGTATCGGTGGCGGCACTCGTCAGACCAATGGTTTTCGCCGTGCCCGACGATCCCAGCGCCGTGCTCGACGCCACTTGCACCCAGCCATTTGCGCCCAGCGTGAGGGGGCCGGTCCAACCGGAGTTGTCACCCGCCAGAACCAGCGTTCCCGTGCCGGTCGGCCTATTCAGCGTCCCCGCGCCGGAGATGTTCCCGCTCACGGTAAGCGGGTTGGTCTGCGGGTCCAATGTGCCCGTCACGCCCGTATTTAAGGTGAGGTTGCGCGTCGCGCTCAACGCCACATTCGCTCCCGCCCGCAACGTGCTGCTACCGCTGAAAGTCAAGCCGCCGGAAGTCGCGCCCAGCGCCGCATCATTCGTGATAGTCAATGTGCCGCCGGCGAGAATCGTGCCGCCGGAATAGCTGTTGCTACCAACCAGCGTCAGCGTGCCGGCACCGTTCTTGGTCAGTGAACCCGTGCCGGAAATGGCTCCTCCCAACGTCTGCGCCGCGCTGCTGCTGTAAACCAACGCCGCGTTGTTGATGATGTTTCCCGCGTAACTACCGCCCCCCAACTGACCCGCACCGCCAATAACCAACTGACCCGCGCTGATCGTCGTGTTGCCGGTGAAGGTGTTGGTAGCCGTCAACGTCAGCGTGCCGGCTGCCGACTTGTTGAGCGTGCCACTGCCGCTGATGACGCTCGTGTTGGTTTGCGCGCTTGGATTGGCAAACACCAGCGCCACATTGTTAGTTATGTTGCCGGCCACCACACCGTTTTTGGTGGTGCCATCGCCGAGTTGCAGCGTCCCGCCGCTGATGGCAGTGACGCCGGTGTAGGTGTTTGCGCCGGTGAGCGTCCAGGTCGTGTTGATGCCGATCTTCGTCACGCCGCCCGTGCCGTAGATGATTCCGGCAAAGGTCGCGTCCTGCGCGTCGCCGACAGTCAGACTGTTCGCGCCCAGATTGACGTTGCCGCCGAGCGCCCCGCCGCCGCTCAGCGCTCCGAGTTGAGCGGCGTTTTCCAACTTGAAGACCGCGTCGGGCACATTGCTCAACGTGAGGAGGCAGCCAGCCGTTGTCGCCGCCAGATTGGAAACCACCAGCGTGCCGCCGCCCACCGAGAGCGGGCCGGTGAACGAATTGCTTCCCGCCAAAATGAAGGTCCCCGTGCCGAGTTTGGTGAGGCTGAAATTATTGTATGTGCCCGCCCCGCCGAGCGAGCCGGCGAAAACAAAGTCGTCGAAATTATTGATGGTCAGCGCACCGGCATTGACGGTGGTGTTGATGATTTGATTGACTCCGCCGCTGCCGGTCGCGCCGGCTGCGGTCGTCAAGCCGGCGAGCTCCTGGCTGAATCCGTTCAATTGCAGCTCCGCGATTTCAGGAACGGATTTGGTGATGCCGCCGGCGAGCGTGAGCACGGTGCTGACAGGCAAGGCATTGTTTACTCCGAGTTTAACATGGCAAGAAGCGTAGTACGTGTCGAACGTGGTGTTGCCGCCATAGGTGCAAGGCGCTTTGAGCACAAAATAATTATCATGACTCGAGGACGCGCCGCTGGCCATGAGCGTCAGGTCCGAGGTCGCCTCGGCTGCATCCGTGATGGAGCCGTTCAAATTCACGGTCAACCCGCCGCTGTAAATGGAAATCTGCGACGGCCCGTTCAAATTGATTTCCCCCGGCCAGGTCACCGTGCCGGATGTGCGAAAATAGAGTGCACCGTGACCGGTGGTGTCGCCGTTGCCGGTGATGGTGACGGGCACATTCGCGTAAGTCCCGGTCTTGTTCATGGTCAACTCCCCGCCGTCCGCCACAGTCACCGCCGACATGCCGGAGATGGCGTTGACGTTGGCCAGCCAAATCTGCCCGGCCTCCAGGAAAACCGTGCCGCTGCTGAAATTGTTGGCGGTAGACAGCGTGAAATCCGCGCGACCCTGTTTGGTGATATTCGCCGGTCCGATGAGGCTGCCCGAACCGGCCAGCGCGAATGCGTTGGTGGAATTGACGGTGATGGAACCGGGTGCCAGCGTCCCGACCAGCGCGAGGCTCGGCGCACTCGCGCCGCTGTCGTCAAACGTCACCTCGTCCGCGTTGAAAAAGGCCTGCGGAGCCGCACCGGCCACCCAGTTCGTGGTCGCCCCGATGTCCCACTGGTTCGTCAATCCGTCGCCGCGCCAGACCAGGTTGCTCGGCGCAACCGCCGCACCGATGACCACGGCAATTTCGTTGGATACGCTCACGTCGAGCGTGGCCTGAAAGCGCGTGTTCAAGATCTCCGGCGCCAGCGTGAGGTTGTTGGCGCCCGAAATGGTGCCCGCCGCCCGCAGAAGGACGTAGCGGCCGACGGCGGGCGTGGCCAGCAGGTTCAGCGAAACCGTGGTGGCACCGACAATCGCTGCGCTACTCACGGTGATGAAATCATTGGTGCCGCCGCCCACCGTCAGGCGGTTGGTCAAGCTGAAGACCAGCCGCGCACCGGTGGTGCAGGTCAGGTTGCTGATGGCGAGCGTCGTCGCCGCGCCGCTCAGGCCCGGCGCCAGCACACCTTTGTTCGTCACCACCAGACTTTGCACGAAGCCGCTGCCGCCAATCCAGCCGGGGCCGACACTGACCTGTCCCGGCGCGACTCGGCCGTTGACGATGGTGAAACCGCCGCGCAACGCCGTACCACCGGTGTGGCTGGCGACGCCGCTCCACGTCACTGTGCCGCCACCCGTGCGGGTCAAGGACAGTGGCCCGCTCATGGCAAAGGCCCAGTCGTCATCCTGGCTTTGATTGACGGTCAGTGCGGCGGTGGTGGCGCTGCTGTTGAAAATGCTGTTCGTTGTGCTGTCACCCTGCAAACCAGCAAGCGTCTGTGAAAAACCGCTGAGGTCAAACTGCCCGAAGTGGAACGCATCGCCGGCGGAATCCAAAATCACGCGGGTCGCGACCGGCAGGGCGTTGCTCGCCGCCAGTCTCAACTGGCAACTGGCGGCAGCGCCCGCTTTGACAGTGGTGTCGCCAGACCAGGAGTTCGCGGGATTGCCGAGCACGAAAACCCCGAGGTGTTTGCTGCTGGAGCCTTGCGCAAGAAACGTCAGGTCGCCGTTGCCGCTGATCGCGCCGGAAATACTATTGGTCACCCACGCCCCGCTGCTGCCGATGGTGGCATTGTCCAGCAGCGTGATGTTCCCCGGCCAACTGGAAACGCCGTTGCCCGCGAAGTTGAACGCGAGGCTTCCGCCGCCGCCGCCGTCGCCAATGATTTGCAGCGCCGTCGGGAGGTAGCTACCGGCGGTTTGCAATGCTAGCCGCGCGCCGTCGGCGACATTGACGTAGTAACACTGGCTCAACGCCTGAAGATTGCTGACCTCCACACTGCCGCCATTGATCTGGAGCGGACCAGTGAAGCTATTGCTCGCGGAAAGCAACAGCCGATTGCCATCATTTTTCGAAATTCCGCCCGGCCCGCTGATACCACCCGCCAGCCACAGAGGCTTTCCCGACGACGAAAACAGGTTCAGGCTTTCGGACAGAGTCAACGGATTGGAAACCACGGCCGGGCCGCCCGCGTGAACATAGCATTGCGGTTTGGCCGACGCGGAGTAGGAGACGAATTGAATCGGGTTGCCCGCGATGCCCGACTGGTTCGTGGAGCTGTTGGCGAAATCCAGAAAATTGATTTGGAAAACTCCTGCGAAATCATTGGAAGCCATGTAGCCCGTTGCGCCGAAAAAATGCAGCACGCAGGTGTTCGTCCCTCCGGCTGGCGGCGGGGTGCTGTTCGTCCAATTCATTGCCGCGCTCCAAAGTCCCGAAAGGTTGTTAGTCCAGACATAGGTCGTGGACAAATCCGCTTGCGGCACGATGCTGACGCTGTTGGAATTGTTGTAGAAATCGAAATCCACGAAGCTGGTGCCCACGGAGGCGACCACGGCGGCAATGGCGATAGACGTGCCTCGCGTGCCGGAGTTTGGCTTGGCGGAGATGGTCAGCAGGACATTTGAACCGGCGGCCAGCGAGGGCAGCCGCCACGCGCCGGTCGCGGAGTTGTAAGCGCCACCGCCGTTGTCGCTGACGTAGCTGAGCGTTGCCGGCAGCGGGACGTTCACGGTGGTGTTCGTCGCCACTTCCGGTCCGGCGTTGGTGGCGGCGACGAGGATGTTGAACGTCGAACGCTCTGTCGGTATCGGGGTGGAGACAGTGATGCCCACCGCAGCGTCCATCAGCAGCTTGGACGGTTTCCACCCAGCCACGGTGGTGTCAAATTCGTTGATCGTCCGCGCGTTGTCCTGGTCGTTGGTCACCCCGGTTGGAAATCCTTGATAGGAAATACCGGGATTGGAAAAGTAGCTGATGCGCGAACCCGTGTAAGACATGATCGTGCCGACGACCTTCGTGCCATTGTTCCAATAGTGGGCGTGCGAGTAGGAGTATTTTCCGCCGCCGTTGGCCTTGTCGTGCCCCGCGCCCTGATTGTGGCCGACCTCGTGCGGCCAGACGCCGCTGAACGTGCTGTAATAACACGACGAGAAAGGGCCGGCTCCTTGGGCGATGCCATACATACCATGAATGTCTGTCTCAGACACATACGCCACCACGTCCGCGCCCACCTCATTGCGAAGGGCCGCCACCTCGGCGGAACCGGCCACCCAGCTCAACTCCGTGGCGAGATTGCCGGAGCTGACGCGGTTGATTTGCCGGGCGTTGACCAGGCGCATCCGGTGAACGATCCCGCTGCGGCCAAAGGTGGAGTTCTCGGAATTGACGCCCGCCTGCGCCTTGGCCTTGCAGGCGGCGTGGCTGCCGAGCTTCGCCGTCACCGCCGGGGTATAAACAACCAGCACATCCACTGTCACCGGCGTATAGACCGCCATTGGCGTCAGGCCGCCGGACCCGGAAACCGCCGCTAACGATTTGAGGTCGGGAGCGGTGGCAGCCGGAGCATTCGTGACCTCCACCACGCACTGGCCGTTTCCTTTAATCAACTCCGCATCCAACTCCCGCACGGCAAAAGAACCGTCGGCCTGCGGTTCCAAATCAAACAGGCCATACTTGGGCGAATTCACCTGAATGTGCGAAATTCCATCCACCACCGACAAGTCCACCGCGCTCAGCGGATCATCCGTCAGCCGGCCGGACCAGAAATCATTCCCGACGGAAATCTGTTCCTGCGACAGCCACTCCACTTCAACATTCAGACCGTCGAACAGGTTGAGCACCGTGCGCGCCGAAAGATTGGTGGCGATGGCCGAGATGGCCGCCGCCTGCACACGCCCGGTTCGCGACCGTTTCACGCCGGCGGCCGCAACTGGCTGGGCGGCGATCACATTCGCCGAAGCTGCCTTGGCCGCTGGCGGCGCATCAAACAGCGTCAATGTCGCGGGCACGGCCGCCGAATGAACGTCCAGGCTCCAGGCGACGAGGAACAGGCAACCGAGAGCTGCCGGCCTCCCCCATCGCTTTCGCAGGCTCAGGCTCCGCACCCGCCCGACACGTTGCAGCAGCGTCCTCCACGCACACCC
>CAYMLQ010000123.1:0-13872 GCA_964390795.1 uncultured Lentisphaeraceae bacterium | reverse complement strand
AAGAGCTTCAGGCGACCTTTGATACTGGAAGTCGCTACGAGTCCTATGGCGATGCTTTAGTGCGGATGCACATAAAGGGCTTTCGCAGCCATGTGAGCACAGTGGTGAATATCGAGAGCCCTGTAACTGCCTTTTGTGGGGTTAACGGCTCAGGTAAATCGACCGTTCTCCACCTTGCAGCTTCTGCTTATCAAGCTCCTGCGGGGTCTCGATATTACGTTTCCACTTTCATTCTTGCCGGTTCGCTGGACACGAAACCCTTTCGAGATGACGCATGCGTTGATTTCACATATGCTGCGCCTTTTGCCTCCGGCGGCAGAACACCGGATCGGAACCTGACACTATCACGCTCAGGCTCTTCGTGGTCTGGGTATGACCGGCAGCCGCAGCGTCCTGTCACTTTCCTCGGCACGGGATTTTACCTTCCTCATGTCGAACGGGATCAAGTTTTTAAGAACTTGATGTCAGACACGGCATTCACTTCTCGCAAGAAGTCTCGATTGACCGACAAGGTAATTGAGCATGTGTCAACGATTCTCTTGTGCAAGTACGATTCAGCACACCAGCACGACATGCGCAAACGTTATGCCCGGCAGCACACGCAGGTTATCACGGCGCAGCGACCGAACGGGCTTGAATATTCGGAAGCCAATATGGGTTCCGGAGAAGCCCGGCTTTACGCGCTTGTCACTCGAATCGAGTCTGCGCCGGAAAAGAGTCTGGTGCTCATCGAGGAGCCCGAGACCGCTCTTCACCCGTGTGCTCAATATGAACTTGGAAAGTATTTTGTAGAGGCCTCGAAGCGTCGCAAACTCCAGATTCTTATGACCACGCACAGTGAGTACATCATGTTGACCCTGCCTCAACGGTCTCGAATCTTCCTGAAGCGCGAAGATACTGGTGTGACTCCAATTCCTGGTGTGGGTGTGCGGCAAGCGATCAGTATGATGGACGGACTTGCCTTTCCTTCGATCTATGTTGTGGTTGAAGACGATGTTGCAGAGGCCATTGTCAACGCTCTGTTGCGGAAACACGACGATGATTTTCACAAGACGGTACGTCTGGTCATTGGTGGGGATGCGGGCCAGATTCAGAAGATGATGGCTGTCTTCAAAGATCAGAAGATTCCAGTTTGCGCAGTGCGTGATGGTGACTTCGGGGACGACAAGAAAATCCAGATGTTCCGCCTTTTCGGGACGCGCCCCCCCGAAAAGGAGATTTTCGAATCTTCTTCGGTTCGTACCTTTTTTCGTAAGGAGTTTGGTGTGGACTGGGACGCTATCGACATTACGAACAGGAACCTCAACCATCACATGTGGTTCGACATCCTCTGCACTCAGACGGCTCTAAAACGCGCTGAGTTACTCCCACTTTCTGCGCATGCATATTTGGCCGACATCAGCGAAAGCGATCGCATTAGTTTGGTGTCTCAGATTAAGGCTTCTATTCCATGACGATTTATCCCAAACGTCTTATTGAAGTCGATCTGCCGATCCGGCTGATCTCAGCGCACGCGCGCCGGGAAAACACGGTGCGGCACGGGCATTTCAAAACCCTGCACATGTGGTGGGCACGGCGGCCGCTGGCGGCTTGCCGGGCGGTGATCTGCTCGTCGCTGTGGCCTGACCCTGCCGACGATAATTGCCCGGTGATGTTTCGCACACGCGCGACGGAGCTGATGTTCGCCTGGGCGCGGGACCAGGTTGGTCTTTACAGCGCTGACCATGCGGTGCTGTTCCGCACGATCCGCGAGGGCGGGAAAAAGACGCTGGCCAAGGACATGGTCTTGCTGCGGGCGGCGCTGCTGGCCTTCCTGGCTGATCTGGCCGACTGGGAGCGTTCGCAACAGTCCGACTATCTGGCCTGCGCGCGGGCGCTGGTGCAGGCCGCGCACGAGGCGCTCGGCGGAGCGCCGGGCAGCCATCCCCGGATTTTCGACCCGTTCGCAGGCGGCGGCTCGATCCCGCTGGAGGCGTTACGGTTGGGGGGCGATTCGTACGCCTCGGACCTCAACCCGGTCGCGGTGTTGCTCAACCGCATGGTTTTGGAGCAGATTCCCCGATACGGGTTGCGGCTGGCGGACGCGGTGCGGGAAGTTGGCGAGAAGATCAAGAGCCGGGCCGCTGCGGAACTGGCCAAATACTACCCGCATGACGCGGACGGCTCCACCCCCATCGGGTACATCTGGGCGCGAACCGTGCTTTCGGAAGGGCCGGACACCTTCGGCGACGGCATCCCCGTCGAAATCCCCCTCGTGCGCGGATTCTGGCTGGCCAATAAGAAAGGACGCTCTCTCGCCCTGCGGTGGCGTCGCGACCAGCAGGGGCAGGTGCTGTCTGAGGTCGTCACATTGACGTATGCGGACGGCATCACGCGCAAGGTGCGCCGGCCGTTGTTAGAGATATTCCAGCCAAAGAGCGAAGCGGATCTGCCGGCGGCAACAGTGCAGCGCGGTTCTGCTACATGCCCCATTTCGGGACACACAACGCCTGTCGTGCGTATTCGGCTTCAGTTCAAGGCCCGGCGGGGCGGGTCCGATGATGCCCGGTTGCTTGCAGTTGCCACCTTGCATCCGGGAAGAGGCGGTCGCGGTTACCGGTTGGCCACCGCGAATGATGAGAATGTGTTGGTCGAAGCACGGCGCGAAGCGGCGCGGTTGCGCGAGCAGTCGGTGGATGGGATTTCCGTGGTGCCGGACGAAAAAATCTCGTTCAATGAGTTGCGCCGCATCAGTGTTCCTCTTTACGGCATGATGTGCTGGGGCGATCTCTTCACCAGTCGCCAACTGGTTGCGTTGACTACGTTTCGACGGCTAATCGTCGAAGAGAGTGATCACATTGCGAAAACAGAGTCGCCCGAATTGGCGCTCGCTGTGCGCACTGCCTTGGCATTTTCGCTCAGTAAGCAGGCGGATTTGGCGAACTCGCTCTGCGGTTGGAAGCCGGATGCGGAATGCCCGGTACATATGTTGGCGCGACAGGCGATTCCCATGGTCTGGGATTTCGCAGAATCCGTCTCGGTGTCGGATTCAAGTGGATCTTGGACAAGCATGGTCGAACGCACGGCTTATTCTATCAGCGTTACAACTATGCCGACGGTTTCCGAAGGACACGTCGAGCGGTGTTCAGCGACGGCGCAGTTGTTGCCAGACGATTCGGCTGATTTCTTCTTCACTGATCCCCCTTACTATGATGCGGTGCCGTACGCGTATCTGTCGGATTTCTTCTATGTCTGGCTGCGGCGGTGTCTGGCGGGGACTGATCCGGAGTTGGCCAAACTGGCGGTCGTGCCGAAGGACGAGGAAATCGTGGTGGACCGTCCGCATGAGCTGAGCGACAGCAAGAAGGACATCGCCTTTTACGAGCGCGAGCTGTGCCGGGCGTTTGCCGAGGCGCGGCGGGTGCTCGCTCCGCACGGGCTCGGGGCGATCGTCTTCGCCAGCAAGACCACGGCCAGTTGGGAAGCGATTCTCAAGGCCGTGATCGACGCGGGATGGATCGTGACGGCCTCCTGGCCGATTGACACGGAGATGGAGACGCGGGTTTCGGCGCAGGGTCAGGCGCGGTTGGCGTCGTCGGTGCATCTGATCTGCCGGCCGCGCGAGGGCGCGGACGGGCAGGCGGTCGAATCGACCGGAGACTGGCGCGACGTGCTGGCCGAACTGCCGAAGCGGATCGCCGTGTGGCTGCCGCGTCTGTCGGCGGAAGGCGTGGTCGGCGCGGACGCCATCTTCGCGTGTCTGGGACCGGCGCTGGAAATCTTTTCTCGGTATTCGGCGGTTGAAAAGGCGAGCGGCGAGCGGGTGGAACTGCGGGAGTATCTGGAGCAGGTCTGGGCGGAAGTGGCGCGTCAGGCGCTCGCCATGATCTTTGCCGGCGCGGATGCGTCGGGTTTTGAGGAAGACGCCCGGTTGACGGCGATGTGGCTGTGGACGTTGCGGACGGAGGCGGGCGAAAACTTTGCGGCCACTGAAGAGGATGTGGCGGAAGATTCCGAAGGAGGCACGGCGAAGAAAAAGAAGGCGCCGGGCGGGTATCCGCTGGAGTACGACGCTGCTCGGAAGATCGCGCAAGGCTTGGGGTGTCATCTGGAGAACCTGAGCTATCTTGTCGATGTGGGCGGGGAGACGGCGACGCTGCTCGCGGTGAGCGCGCGGGCCGGGCACCTGTTCGGACGTGAGGATGTGGCGGTGCCCAAGAAGCGCGGGAAGAAGCAGCAGGACGTGGTACAGGAAGACCTGTTCAAGGCGTTGGCGCTGCCGACCGATGGCGAGATCGAACAGGAACGGGCGGAACTGGAACGGCCGCCGGTGGGGAAGACGGTGCTGGACCAGCTCCATCAGAGCATGATCCTGTTTGGCGCGAGCCGGGGGCAGGCGTTGAAGCGGTTTCTGGTGGACGACGGCGTGGGCGGCAAGGCGCATTTCTGGACGTTGGCTCAGGCGCTCTCGGCCCTGTACCCGGCGACGAGCGAGGAAAAGCGCTGGGTGGACGGCGTCTTGGCCCGTAAGAAAGGGCTGGGGTTCTGATTGTGTCTTATCGTCATTTAGTTGTATTTTCTTGAAGGAGCAGTTGATATGTCGAAGCCAAAACCGTGGTACAAGGTGGTGACGCCCAGGGAAGACCTGCGCGAGGGGCGGCCTTTGGACGCTTCGGAGTTCGCGGTGCACCTGGATCACATCCGCGAGGGGCAGGCGCATGCCGACTATCAGGACCCGGTGCGTTTCTTCCAGCGCACATTCCTGACGAAGAACCTGCTGGCGGTGACGGCCGAGGTGCAGCGGCGGTTGAGCGGTGTCAACACAGAGGCGTCGGCGGTGTTCAACATGACAACGCAATTCGGCGGCGGCAAAACCCATGCGCTGGCGTTGCTCTTTCATCTGGCCAAGGCTGGAGCGGCGGCGAAGGATTTCGCCGGCGTGTCGAGCATCCTGCAGAAAGCCGGGCTGAGCGGCATCCCCAATGCGCACACGGGCATTTTTGTGGGGACCCGATTCTCGTTGCTGAAAGGCGCGGGCGGCGAAGACGGGACGCCCCACCGCAAAACGCCCTGGGGAGAGTTGGCCTGGCAGTTGGGCGGAGAGACTTCCTATGCGGCGATCAAGGAGTATGACGAACAAGGGATCGCTCCGTCGGGCGCAGACATCCGGGCGATGATGCCGAAGGACGGGCCGTCACTGCTGCTGATCGATGAGGTGATGAACTACATCTGCGGCGAACGCAAGACCACGCGCGCGGGTGAGCTGTACCGTTTTCTGATGAATCTGTCGGAAGAGATCACCGGCATGAACGGCGTGGTCGCGGTGATCTCCATACCGGCTTCCGAGATGGAGATGACGGCGGAGGATGAGGCGGACTACACACGGCTGAAGAAGATGTTGGACCGGAAAGGCAAGCCGGTGATCATGTCGTCCGAAAATGAGATGTCGGAAATCATCCGTCGCCGTCTGTTCGAGTGGGATACGCGGGCCATTTCGGCGGACGGGCGTGTGTTGTTAAGTCAGGAAGCGATGGAAGCGTGCCGCGAGTATGCGGATTGGGTGCAGGACCACCGCAACCAGGTGCCGAACTGGTTCACCGATCATGCGGCTGAAGCGTTTCAGGCGACCTACCCCTTCCATCCGATGGTGATATCGGTGTTCGAGCGGAAATGGCGGGAACTGCCGCGGTTCCAACAGACGCGCGGCGTTTTGCGTCTGCTCGCATTGTGGGTGTCACACGTTTATCAGACGGGTTTCAAGGGCGCGCAAAATGATCTGCTGATCACGTTGGGTTCGGCACCGCTGGAAGATTCGCAATTCCGAACTGCGGTCTTTGAGCAATTGGGACAAGACCGTCTCGAAGGGGCGGTGACAACCGACATTGCGGGGAAGAAGGAATCGCACGCCCTGCTTCTCGACGGCGAGGCCGAGGAGACACTGCGCAAAGCGCAGGTCTATCGGAGAACAGCCACAGCGGTCTTTTTTGAGTCCAACGGGGGGCAAGGGAAGAGTCGCCAATGCGCGACGGTGCCGGAACTGCGTTTGGCTGTCGGGGGGCCGGGTGTTGATGTCGGCAATGTGGAGACCGCGTTGGATGGCCTTGTTGACCGGTGTTACTACCTGACCTTAGACCGCAACAGTTACTATTTCAGCCTGAAGGAAAACCTGAACAAGCGCTATGCCGACCGACGCGCGAGCGTGAAGGATGAGGACGTAGAGCAGTTGGTACGTGAAGAAACGGAAGGGATTTTTGGCGCGGTCGAAGGTGTGGAGCGGGTCTTCTTCGCGGAGGTGTCCGGGCAGATCCCCAACCGGGCGGTTGTCACGATGGTGGTCGTTGCGCCGAATCATTGCCTGCATGACGATCCCGGTTTCGGAGCCAACATGCTGGCGATGACCAAGGAATACGGAACCACGATGCGCGCGTTCAAAAGCGCGTTGATCTGGATTGTGCCAGACAGCGCGGATGTGATGCGCGAAGAGGCGCGTAAACTGCTGGCATGGGAAGCGATTGACGCTGAGATCAAGCCCGGCCAACTCGATGACAACCAGCAACGGCTGCTGGCGGACAACATCAAGCGTTCTCGGCGGGACTTGAAGGAAAGCGTGTGGCGGAGTTACAACAAGGTGATGCTGCTGGCGAAAGACAACACCTTGAAGACGGTGGATTTGGGACTTGTGACGTCCAGTGCGGCGGAGTCGCTGACGAAGTTGGTGATTTCGGTTCTGCGCCAGAATGATGAAATCGTGAAAGCCGTCAGCCCCCGATTCCTGGTCACCAACTGGCCCCCCGCAAAGCCGGAGTGGAGCATCAAGGATGTTCGGGACGCCTTTTTCTCTTCGCCACAATTCCCGCGACTGCTGGGTAGCGAGGTCATTAAAGGCGCTATCGTTCGAGGGGTGGCCGAAGGGCAGATGGCGTATGTTGCCAAGGGGCCGGGTGGCGGCTACGAGCCCTTCGTATACAAGCGGGGCCTGTCAGAGGGCGACATTGAAATGTCGGATGACTTCTATGTCATCAAGAGTGAGGACGCCGAACGGCACATCAAGCCGCCTGTATTGGCCAAGGTCGTCGTGATGCCCGAGTCGGTCCTGTTGAGACCGGGGCAGAAGCAGACGTTCATCGTCAAGGGGTTCGACCAGTTTGGAAAGGACTTTGCCTGCGGTGCCGTTGCGTGGAGCGCCACAGGCGGGAGCGTCGGCGGTGACGGGGTTTATCAGTGCGCCGATGACGAGGGGAATTTTCTGGTCCATGCCTCGGTTGGCGGATTTACGGGAAGCGCGGGCGTGTCCGTCGTGAAAAAGGCTGCGGTTGCGGTGCCTGTGGTTGCAGGCGGCGCACCCGGCGAAAAGGCCTTGCGGTGGTCGGGTGAAGTCCCGCCACAGAAGTGGATGAACTTCTACACTAAGGTGCTCTCCAAGTTGCTGACGATTGGAGGGCTGAAAGTCGTGGTGAGCATTCAATCCGCCCCAGCGGGCGGCGCAACTCCCCGGCAGGCAGAAGAAGTGAAAACGGCGCTGCGCGGATTGGGCCTGAACGACAGCGCGGATGTATCGTGAATGCTGAGCGGAAGCACCGGTTAAAGCCTTAGTTTTAGAAAAAGATCCCACGGTAAAATACACTCGAGGTCATGCAGCAGCTTGCGAAGCAGCTCATGATCGATGTCGAGGCACGCCCCGAGAACTCGGTGACAGCACCGGGGGCTATCCAAAAGGTGTCTCTAGGAGCGTTACCATGGACTGTCGAACGCTCAAGTTCGACAGTTCTGGCTTTGAGGCGCTATAGCGATCCGTACGTACCTATCACCATATGAATTCTATTTAGGATCGCGATTAATTTTTAA
Source organism: uncultured Lentisphaeraceae bacterium (assembly GCA_964390795.1). Lineage (GTDB taxonomy): Bacteria > Verrucomicrobiota > Kiritimatiellia > RFP12 > UBA1067 > CAYMLQ01. The sequence goes on along the minus strand of CAYMLQ010000123.1, from coordinate 6,048 downwards.
TCTGGATTTCTTTAACTCATCTAGTAACAGACTTTTACCTCCTATCATCATCAATTCAGAGTGATACCTACTATATATTGTGGTGTCACTTTGGCATAGCCCTATCAAACGCGAACCGAAACCGACTCCTGCTGACCTTGGGGTGTTAGCGCGTTCGTAATATGCTGAGAAGAAAGAAAAATTACAACGATTAGAATTATGACCGTTGACAGTCGGAAACATTGTGCTATACTCAAACCACAAATCGGAAATCTTTTGAGATGAGGTTAACCAAGATGAGCTTTGATTTTGAGCAGTTTACAAGTGTTGCTGGCTCGTATGCTCCGAAGCTGAGCATTCGAAATACCGGCCAGATCGGTCTGTCACAAGGACTGCTGAGACGCGTAGGCATTGGAGATGGGCAGTGGTATGCATTGCTGTACTTCGACAAGAAAATGCAAGCGATAGGCGTAAAGTTCACGCAAGAGGAAGACGCCAAGGGAGCCGTGAAGGTTCAGAAACGGGCAACAACGTTGGCGGATGGCGTTAAGAACTGGAACGGGCACATCCCGGCAAGAGCCTTTCTCGATTACTATGGAGTCGAGTTTAGGGGCAAGAAGAGTCAGGGCTACTCACCCGAGTTCGGTGAGGGCGGCATGGTGATTGTGGTTCTCGGGACCGGGACGGATGATGTAGACGATGATCCGCCGGACGAAGAGGAAACCGGTTTAAATGCGGAGGCTAAAGCAGACGACACAAGTGTTGGCACCGGCCCGACTGCCGGTGAGTAAAAAAGGCCGTTTTAGCGTGTCACCGCTGAAACGGCCTCAATGAATCGCGGGAGACCCACGGTTCGGTGTAAGTTACACGTATACTGTATTCGTTCCCGTCTCCCGCGTCAATCGGTAATCGGGTCAATCCGTGACTGAGGATTGCCCGGGAAAGGATTGGCGCTATGCCAAGTCAAAACCAGTACGTAGTCCGTAATGGCGACGGCTGGGGCGTCCGCGGCGAGGGCAACTCGCGGCTGACGTGCCGGGCTCAGACCCAGGCTGAAGCAATTCAGCGTGGGCGCGAGCTTGCGATGGGCAATCGCGCTGAACTCCGCATCCAAGCAACGGATGGGAAGTTCCGCGAAGCCTGGTCGTACGGCAATGACCCCACCCGGTCACCGGGCTGAGTGAATCGGCTGCTCCGGCCGCGTGTCGCGGTCGGGGCAGCCTCTTTTCTCGTCGTACCCGTCCGGTCTGCGGGGCGCGGGACGTGGCATCAGGCCGGACGGAGAACGATTATGGCGTACACGAAGAGATGCTTTTCTTCGGTCGAGGCGCTGCGGCGGCTCGATCCGCAGGTGTTGCGCGAACTTCTCGCGCTTTTCCCTGCCTATCTGACGGACTGGGGCCTCGCGTTGCCGGACGCGGCTACTGATGAGAACCTGAACTACGTGTTGATTCGCGACGCCCTGATGGGCGAGCGCGTGCCAACCGAGTTGGACGACATCCTGTACTTGTCGTCAATGTTGGGGAACTCGAGGTCTTGGGGCATCGTCGAGCGGCAGGCGGAGGAAGATCGTCGCACTCTGCCGACCTACCTGCCACGGCACGGGTATGTGGACCAGGCCATTCTGGCGGCGACCGAGGCCTGGCCGAAACATAAGGACTTTCTGGCGAAAGCGAACGCGCGGGCGCGTGTGCATTCGCGCTCGTCCTACGAGTACTACGCTCCGGCGATGGATTACCGGGCGAGGTACCGGAATCCGACGCCAGAACTTATGCAGGAGGCGCGTGATTACCTGACGGAGCACTTCATTCAGCAAGGTCTGATCGAAGAGAATCGGCGTGACCGGGCTACTGAGATAATCCCCTACGACTTCGAAAAGGAGATTTGGTTCCTGATCAGGTACCCTGGCAAACAGAGCCGTCAGAGCGGCTTTGACGGTCAGGGGGACTGGAAGAGCTTCGTTTTCAATCCCGAACAGTATGACGCCGTGGCGTACAACAAGGTGTACGGCGACCTGCGAATGAACACGCACCGGAAGACGGAGCATGCGAAGTACCGGATCGCGTTCGGGCGCATGCTGTTCGATGAGGCGAACGTCTTCCGGCCGACCGCACGGATCGTTACGCTGGCCCCCCTTCTGACACCCCGGTCCGAGGAGCTGTTCAACGTGGGCGACATCGACGGGCTGAAGATGATTGCGCCCATCGAGGTAAGCTTCGAGTGCTGGGGCATGCCTCCGAAGGAGTACACGGTGAAAGCGCTCGACGGCGAGACGCTTCTGGCCGGCAACGAAGAAAGTCCACGCGTGCTACCGGAACGTGCCATGTCGGTGCGGAGGGTAGTCCTCGCTTACCAGCTCTGCAACTCGACCCGGACCGGGAAGCTCACGCTTCAGATGGGCAACCGGGTGAACTACGAGCGCGACGGGGACTCCGTCGTGGTGGAGAACTGGTTACGTCGGCGCGGTTTCGTGAGGAGTTTCGTGGAGGTCACATCCGATGGCTTCGTCGATTTGGACGCACATCGCGCTATCGCTGTCGGCGCGTGATTCGCTGGCCGGATGGCGCGAGCGTTTTGGTGAAACGCTTGCGGTGATTCGCCCTTTCCTCGTTCCTTGCATCGGGGAAAGGGTGAACGGCTACCCGTGCCCCTTGACCGGGATTCGATTGCAGGTGCGGGAGAAACAAGGCGGGTACCTAGCGTTCCCGTCCGGCGAGCAAGCAGAGGACACGGATGACCTGGATCTCATGTGGGATGACGTCCAGTCTTGGCGTTTGGATGAAGATCGGCTCGTCAACGGTCTGTGTCGTGCGCTGCGCATTGAGAGGAAACCGGGGCCATGCGGGCAGGTAGGCGTGTGCCGGAAGTCCGGACAAGCTCGCGCCGTCTATTTGGCCCTGGGTGTCGACGCGGCTGAGGTTGTTGATGCGGCGCGGCGGGTGGATGCTAACGGCACAGGCGGGTGTTTCATGACCGCAGAAAGCCATGCCGGACTTCCAGAGTTTCTTAAATGCAAGGATTTGGCGGAGTTAATACTGACTGACGCCGTTACGCTCAACGGTGATGTTCTCACGGGAAATTGCGGGCAGGCGTGCGAGCAAGCGGTTTGCGACATCTCGGTCCGGGAGTTGAAGCAGCATGTCGACAGTCGGCTCGACACACTCGGCAGGGCTTTCGCGAGACCGGGCGACCCCGTGCATGCGGCGGGCGGACGTGAGCGGTACAGGATCAGTAAGCGCGGGGTGAAGAAGACCCGCTTTAACAACGAATCTTTCACGATGACGACGTGGCGATGTCATTGCGAAGGGCGGGTGTTCGACCTGCCGGACGTTGTGGCCAGCGCGTTACTTGTTGAGTTGTTTCGTTGCCCTGACAAGTCTTTTGGAGCGGAAGAGCTACTGTCAAAACTGGGCGGCGAAGCTGCCGTTATCGGCGACAAGAAGGATCTCGAGTGGATGGGTGGGAAGGATGAAGACGGGGCTGAGGAGGTTTGCGGAACGGTGAGGGGTCAAGTGGCCGACCGGCAGGAACGCTGGGACGCAAAAACGGTGCGCGAGGTCGCGGGCAAGATCCGGCAGCTTAAAATCGATATTGCGGAGTGCGGGGATGATCCTGGTACCGCGAGTGAGAAAGCGGACCTCGAGGATGAGTTGGAGCGGCTGAACGGCGAAATGCGGCGCAATACGAAGGTCGGTGCCGGTGGCATGCCGGTACCGAAGGCATTTGACGGGGATAGGGCGAAGGCAGGCAATTTGGTTGGGAAACACATGAACAAGGTTATCGATCAACTGAAAGAGATAGATGAGGGTCTGTGGAAGCATTTGTCAAACAAAGCGGTCCTGAAGTGCGGCCAAACGTGTCAGTACAGCAAACAGAATGGCTATGCATGGCATATTGATTAAAAAAATCACAGAAAGGAACGTCAAGTTCCTAAAGTGAACGTCGAGTTCCCGCCGTAACGAGCGGCGGGACGATACGACAGAGGGCGTCCGGCCAATGTGCTGGGCGCCCTCTTTCTTTTTCAAGACCCGCCGACGAGGCCCGGGGCAGCGCCGGGAAAACCGAGTTCGATGGGGATCAACATGAGACAGGCGAAGACATTGGGCAACGACGAGCGATTCCAGCAGTTGCTGGCACTGGCAGACGAAGGCGAAGAAGGCGCCGTGGGAGACCTCTATCGTGAGTACGGTTACGAGTACGGGAGGAATTCCAAATGAGCGACTCGACAAGCGATTTTCTGGCTGCGCTGTTGGCTGCCCCGGATGACCTGCGGAAAGAAGCCCTACGGGTTCTTCGCGGTGACGCCGGGCAGGACGCCGAAGCGGATCGCGGGCCGGAGCCTTATCTGACGCTGCGCGAGGTCGGCCGGCGGCTGGGCGTGAGCCCCTGTTCCCTCTGGCGGTGGCAGGTGCCGGGGTATGAGCTGGGTGGTCGGCGTCGGTTCCGTCTGAGCGAGGTGGTCGCTTATCTCGAGAGCACCGAGTTCAAGCGGCGCGCGGCGGAGCTGAAGGAGGGGCGGCGGGACGGCGCGGGAAACGCGAAATGCGGGACACGGGACGCGAAAGCAGTGAAAGGACGGTGCGACATGGACGGTTAGGACGGACGTGACGTGTGGCAAGTCGGAACGCAAACGAGAGAAAGCGAGGTATGCGATGAGTGACAAGCAGACGGAGTTGGCCGTGAAACTGGCGGTCTCGGTAATGGCGTGCGGACTGTGTGGTCTGTGCATGTACCTGACAGCGGGTGGCAGCGGCATCGGGTGGGCCGTGCTGGCTCTGGCAGTGATCTGGGGCAGTTGAGCGGCGAGAAGTGAATGACGAAGTTCTAAAGTTCGCGAGTTCTAAAGTTCATTAGTTTTCGAAGGCGTGCCATGTGCGGGCAGGGGCAACGCCTTATTCAAACAAGCCCGCAAAGGTACACAAAAATGCAAACAGAGCAAAACAACAAAGGGTCTGACCGCCGCATTCAGTGGCGCAAGACGCTGGTGAACTTCGCAACTGCAATATGGGTGATCGCGACGATCATCATGGGGCCGGTGATGCTGATGAAGTTCGCGTACCGGGTCGCAACGGTTCAGGGCAATCAGCATCCGGTAACTGATGCGGCCTGTTGGGGCGTATGGCTGGGGATCATCTTCACGATGATCTTCGGGGCGTGCATCGAACGGAAACTGCGCTAAACACAATCAGTAAAGACAGGTGCAACGCGGCCGGGCGGCGTTGCACCTGAAAAACACAGCCCGGAAACACAAGAGGTGCCATATGGCAATTCTTCAAGAGACAAGCAGCAAGAGCAATAACCCGTTTCTGGATCAGGTCAAGGATGACGTGGCTCCGGCGGGTACGGTGGTAGCGATGATCATCGACATCAAAGACCAGTTCGGGGTCGTGCGGCCGTCGTTCGACAATCCGCAGGTTACGGAGGTGGTCGACCTGACCACGTTCCTGTTCGGGTTCCGGGACCAGGCGGGTCAGCCTCACCGGATCGCGTCGAAAACGATGCGGATCAGCGGCAATGAGAAGTCGAACCTGTTCGGCTTCCTCAAGTCCGCGCTGGGCAGCGCTCCGAAATACGGCTGGGACTATATGGAGATGAAGGGCAAGAAGTGCCTCATCACCATCGCGCATGAGGCGAAGCGCAACGGTCAAGGGATCTTCCCGACAATCGCGGCGCTGTGCCCGGTGCCAGCGGGCATGGCGACGGGTGTGCCGGCAGCGGTTGCGCCGCATGCTGCGCCGGTGCCGGTCGCGCAGGCTCCTGCCCCGGTTTCGCCCGCGCCGGTGGATGACGAGCCGTTGCCGTTCTAGGCCATGGGACGGATGGGCCGAATGGGGCATATGTGAGGATCACTACGCCGTGACCGGCAATCGGGCCGGCACGGCGGAAAGGAGAAAGACCATGGCTATTTTGACACGGAACGCGATGAAGTCGGCGCACTGGTACACCCGTGATGGCGAGCCGATGCACCGAATCATGAAGACGGATGGCACGGGCGACCGGGCGACCACGATCAGCGACGCGAAGCGGCTGAAGCTGCTGCCGTCGGTGACGTCGATCATCGGGATTCTG
>CAYMLQ010000122.1:9104-13953 GCA_964390795.1 uncultured Lentisphaeraceae bacterium | reverse complement strand
TGGGTTCGAATCCCACTGGTCCAACCATCTTACGGTTGAGGAAAGGCCGCTGAAACGTCAGGTTTCGGCGGTTTTTTTGTGCCGGCGGGCTTGTTTCTAGATTGCGAGTCAAAGCCGGAACGTACGACCTCGTGCCGGGTGACCGTTTGGAGGGCGAACCGGGTTTCGATCCCTCGTGGGTTGTCATTCACCCCGAAGAATGTGATTGCCAATTCCTTTCCTATCGACCTTGGGCCGGTAACGTGGCATCATAAAACCCTCAATGCGGACGACCTGGCGGCTGTGGCGGTGGTCGGCGAGAAGGAGATGGCTAAGAACGGCTATTTTGACGGCAAGGTTCCGGACTGTGTCTGGAACCGGGAGAGAGGGTGCGAAGGTGATGATCGGACGGCAAGTGACACGGGCGATGCTGGCTGCTGGGCTGGCGTGCGCGGCGCAGGCGGGCGAGCTGGTAACGGCGCGCGCCGCGCTGGAGGATCGTCTCTTCCCGATCGCACAGACGCATGCCGAGAACGCGCTGAAAGACCGTTCGGACGAGCCGGGTGAGGCCATGCTGGTGCTGCTGGAGGCCTTGGCCGGGCAGGGGCGCTACGCGAACCTCCTGCTGCGGCTCGACGCGTTCGAGGCCGAGGTGCGGCAGGCGCGCCCGCTCGAAGCGTTCGCGTACTGGCGGGCCTTGGCGCTGCTGAACACGGGGCGTCCTTTGGAGGCCGCGCAGGTGGCCGAGTCGGTTCAGGGTGGCGCGTCGCCGGAGGCGGATGCGCTGCGGCGGGTTGCGGCGAGAGCGCGACTGGCCGGCGGGGATCTTCAGGGGGCGCTGGCGCTGTTTGCACGCGCGGACAGCGCCACGTCGAATGTGGCGGCGCGTGCGGCGAATGCGCTGGAGTGGGCGATGGCGCTGGAGCAGTCCGGCCGCTCCGATGCGGCGCTTGACGTGCTGAAGATGCAGGCTGAGCTGGGCTCTCCGTGCGTCGCCGCGAACGACGGCGCGCTGATGCGCGGCCGGATTCTGATGCGGCTGGGCAAGGCGGCCGAGGCGACCATGGTGTTCAACAAGCTGGCGATGAGCGAGCGCGCGAGCGAGGCGGCGCGCGTGCAGGCGCTGGTGGAGATGAGCGTCTACACGTTCAACAGCGGCAAGACCAACGAGGCGGTCGCGTACGGACGGTCCGCGTATGAGCGCGCCCAGACGCCCGAGACGCGCCGGTTGGCGGGCTTCAGGCTGGGCGACCTGCTGTCGTCTGACGGGGCGACGATCGACGAGGGCGAGGCGCTGGTCAAGACCTTGGTGCGCGAGTTTCCGGAGCATCCCGCCTCGATGCAGGCGCAGTTAAAGCTGGCCGACTCGCTGTTGCAGGCCAGGCGCGCCGAACGCGCGGCGGCAGAGTACCGGATTTTTTTGGAGACCTACCCGTCGTCGTCGCTTGACGCGCGGGTGCTTCAGGGGCGCGGATGGGCGCTTTTCCAACTGGGGCGTTACGCCGAGGCGAGCGGCGTGTTCCAGCGTGCGGCGGAGGTCGCGACGAATGTGGCGGCGAAGGCCGAGTGCCTGTTCAAACAGGGCGACGCGCTGCTGGCGGACACGCGGTATGCCGATGCCGCGCAGGTCTACGCGCAGCTCGCCGAGGAGGCGCCGCAGGCGGCTCTCGCCGACCGTGCGCTGTATCAGAGCGCAGAGTGTCTGGACCGGGCCGGGCTGCGTGCGGAAGCCGGCAAACGCTACCGGAAGGTGGCCGACACCTATCCGACTCGCGATGTCGCGCCGAAGGCGCTGCTTCGGCTCGCGGCTCTGCAAACCGAGGCGAGCGAGTTCGACGCGGCGGTGCGGACCTACACGTCGCTGTTGGCGTCGTTCAGCCAGAAGGCCGTTCATGGCGACGCGCTGATGGGGCGCGGGAAAGTGCATTACCGCACCTTCAAGTTCGACGCCGCCATGCAGGACTTCGCAACGGTTGCGGAGAGCGACCCCGCACGCCGGGACGAGGCGCGTTTTCTGCTGACCCTCTGCCTGTACGGGCTTGGGCGCGATAGGGAGGCCCGTGCGGCCGGGGCCTCGTTTCTGTTGGACTTTCCAGAGTCGCCGCGCCTGCCCGACATGGTGCTGTGGCTGGGCAAGTTCGATTTCAACCGCGGCAAGTTCGCGGACGCGCGGCGCTTCTTCTTGGAATACGCGTCGAGGTGGCCCGGCAGCGCGTGGGCCGACGCGGCCGAGGTGTGGGCGGCGCGCGCCGCGTTTGGCGAAGCGGATTTCACCGGCGCGGTCGAGCAGGTGACGCGGCTCGTGCGCGAGTATCCGCAGAGCCTGCGGTTGGCTGAGGCCCGGCTCGTGCAGGCGGACGCGCTGATGGAGCTGGCGCGGTTTGACGAGGCGGTGCTGCTGCTTGAGCAGGTGATCGTGCAGGCGCCCGATAGCGCGTGGGCGGGCCTGGCGCGGCTGCGAAAAGGCGACTGCCTGTTTGCGCTGGGAGCGGATAACGGGCTGCGCTATCAGGAGGCGCTCGCCGCCTATCGCGACTTGTTGCAGCAGCCGTCGCTGACGCCCGTTCTGACGCTCCAGCTCCACTACAAAGCAGGCCGCTGCCTCGAAAAGATGAAGCGCATCGATGAGGCGATCGACCAGTACTACTCGGAAGTGCTGATCCGTTACCAGAACGAGCGCGCGCGCGGTGTGTGGTACGACGAGGCCGGCACAAGCCTGTTTGTGCGTGCGGCCTTCAACGTCGCGGAGCTTTATGAGCAGAAGGGGCAGCCCGAGCAGGCGGTGCGCGTGCTGCAGCGGGTGATCCAGGTGGGTGTGCCCGGAGAGGACGAGGCGCGGCAGAGAGTGGATCGGCTGCGTAAGAAGCGGACGTGAGGCCGAAGGCGTGCGGGCTTTTTTGGGAAAGGCGGAGGTCATGTCGATGATGATGCAAGGCGGGCCGGTGTTCTGGCTCATCGTTTTTCTGGGCGTGGCGGCGGTGTTTGTTTTTTTTGAGCGCCTGCTGCATCTGAGGCGCGCGCAGATCGACTACGGCGATTTTCTGAAGGGGGTCTGCAATGTGCTTGAGAATGGCAACCTCGACGAGGCGATGATGATCTGCGAGGACACGCCCGGCCCGGTGGCGGCCGTGGTGCTGACGGCGGTTCGGCATCGGCAGGGGACGCGCGAGGCGATCCGCGAGGCGGTGGACAACACGGGCCGTGCCGAGATTTCGCGTCTGGAGCGCCGGCTCGCCTCGCTGGCGATCACGTGTCAGATCGCGCCGCTGCTGGGATTGCTGGGGACGCTGCTCGGCGTGATTCAAGTGATCCTCGTGGTCAACGAGCAGGCTCCCGTGGTTCAGAACACCAACCTCACGTATGGTCTGATGCAGGCGGTTGTGACGACGGTTGCGGGGCTGATGGTCGCGGTGCCCTGTCACGTGATGTACGCGATGCTGATGGTGCGCGTCGAACGGATCGTGCTGGACATGGAGGCGTCAGCTTCGGAGATTGTGGCCTACCTGACCAAACAGGACACCTCCATGCTATGAGGGCTGACGCATGATAATGGAGCAGAGAGAGAGCTGGAGCCGGCTGATCCGCCGCCACCGCAGCATCTATCGGTTCGGCGGGGTCTGGGCGCAGGCGCTGCTGGCGTCTGTGCCTTGGATCGACGCGCTCATCGTTGTGGTTTTGCTGCTGGCGGTGAACCAGCGCATGGTCGTCAGCCCGGGCGTTCTTTTCGATCTGCCCCGCGCGCAGCTGCGAGAGGGCATGCATGCGGGGCTGACCGCGCTGATGATTTCCGTGGCAAGGGATCTGCCGGGCGCTGACGAGACGCTGGTTTTCTTTGACGACGACCGCTATTTGACGCAGGACGCGGAGCAGATGTCGGTGCTGTCCGAGCGGGTGAAGAGCCGCGTGGCCTTGGGCGTGCGGCGCGACATGCTGCTGCTGGCCGACAAGCGGGTGCCGCATGGCGATGTGGTGCGGTTTGTAAACGCGGTGCGCGAGGCGGGCGTGCAGCGGGTGAATGTGGCGGAAAAGCCGGAATGAGACGCTTGAATACGGGTTTCGGGAGTCGGGCCATGGGAGTCGACGAGCCAGGCGTAAGACGGTATCGGGCCAAGGCGGCGCGCCGGCCGGTCTTGTTCTGGTGGCAGGCGTTTCTCTTGCTCGGGGTGGTGCTGTTGCTCTGGAGCCAGCTTCCGCTGACGGCCGTCCTGTTCGAGGCCCGCGTGATTCCGCCGCTGCCGGAGGCGCATGCCGCGTATGTGACGTTGGATCCCGCCTATGCCGCGCAGGCCTTCAAGAAATCGCTCACGGACTGGACGCTCAGCGGCACGGGGGACAAGCTTGCTCCCGGATTGGATATCGGCGGGATGGATCTTGGGAGCGCCTTGCAGCCGCCCGAATATCTGGAGCAGGGCGCTCGCTATCCCGGCGTGTGGCAGCCCGCCGCCGTCGAGCCGCTGGCGCAGCGTTTGCCCGACGATCTGCGGCTGCCGTCCGAAGGGAAGGCACCGGAAGCGCTACGCCAGCCCGAGCTTCTGCCCGGCGTGCGCACGGTGCTCGCGAAGGAGCTTGAAGCGGCCCGCTTTACTTTTCCAGCGGAGGCGGACGCACCGCCAGAGCGCTCCGGGTTCTGCCGCTTTTATCTTGAAACCGGCGCGGATGGCGCGGTGGAGCATGTGCTGCTGCTGACTGCGAGGTCGCTGGGCGCGTCGGTTTTCGAACGCCTGCTGCTGAGGGGGCACGCCTCGGGCGCGGCCCGCGGTTTCGTGGAACTGACCTGGTCTTTTCCTAAATGATGAAACAGGTGAACACCATACGTCTGCTCGCCGCTGTCTTTGCCGTCGCCTGTGGCGTGGCGCTTACGGCGGTGTTC
>CAYMLQ010000122.1:0-9004 GCA_964390795.1 uncultured Lentisphaeraceae bacterium | reverse complement strand
GCTTCATGGGCGGGACGCCCATGCCACCGGGCTTCATGGGCGGGACGCCCATGCCACCGGGCTTCATGGGCGGGACGCCCAGGCCACCGTGCGGCCGCTGGCCGTGGCCTGGCGCGTGCCGGTGGGCGCACGTGCGGGCCGGCCGTGCGAGGCAACCAACGGCTGGGTCGTGGCGGACGCCGCGGGCGGTGTGGCCAAAATCTCTGCGGAGGGCCGCGTGCTGTGGCGGGTGTCCTTCTCGAATGAGGCGTTCGCCGGCGCGAGCGAGATGGCGGGCGGCCGAGTGGCCGTGGCCTCCGAGACCGGGCGTGTGTTTGGCCTTGACGGTGCGACGGGCGCGGAGCTGTGGCTGCGCGCGGCCGACGCGCGGTTCCAGCATGCGCCGCTCGTGGGGCGGCGCGGCGCGGAGTCTGTGCTGTGGCTGGTGTCGCAGGAGGACGGGCGGCTCTTCTGCCTGCGCGCGTCTGACGGCACGGTCGTATGGACGGCCGAGGCGACGAACCGCTGCGACGGCGAGCCTGCCGCCTGGCCTGGCCGTATCGCCTACGGGAACTGCGACGGCGCGGTGTACGTGTTCGACGCCTTCGACGGCAAGCTTCTGGGCAAGGTGGAGGTGGGCGCGGAGGATCAGATGGCCGGCGGGATTTGTGTGCTGGCCGACGGGCGTCTGGCGACCGGCACGCGGTCGGGGAAACTGGTGCTGGTCGATCCCGAGGCGCTGACCTGCGTGGCGTCGGTCAAGGTGTCTGAGAGCGAAGCGTTCGTAACGCCGGCCGCGTGTTTCATGAGTCAGGTCGCGATGGGGTCGGAGGAAGGTGCCGTCACGCTGTGGTTCCTCGGCGCGAAGGAATGGGGGAGTCCGTCCGTCCGCTTCGCGACGGGCGCGGCGGTCAAGAGCCTGGAGTCGGCGAAGGAGCGGTTGTTTGCCTTGGCCGGGGGGACGCTGTTTTGCTTTGATCAGAGCAGGGAGACCGGCAAGATCGCGCTGGGTGATGAGGTCGGCGGGCTGGCCGTGAACGCGTCTGGCGAGGTGGTGTGCGTGGCCGACGGCGCGCTGGTGTGCGTGAAAGGGGGCGTGCGATGAGCGAAGGCGCGGATGTGGTTGTGGAGAATGTGGTTCGTGCCTTTGCCGCTCCGGGCGGCGGCGAGCCGGTCGAAGTGTTGCGCGGCGTCACGCTGCATGTGTGTGCCGGCGAGTCGCTGGCGGTAACGGGTCCCTCCGGCTCTGGCAAGACGTCGCTTCTACAGCTCATCGGCGCGATGGACCGGCCGGACGCGGGCGAGGTGCGTGTCAACGGGCGCGAGCTGGGCGGGCTGGACGAGGTGGCGCGCGCACTGTTCCGGAATCGCGAGATCGGTTTTGTTTTTCAGGCGCATCATCTGCTGCCGCAACTCACGGCGCTGGAGAATGTGCTGGTGCCGGCGTGGGCTGGGACGGTGACCGAAGCGGTGTCGGAACGCGCGCGGCATCTGCTGGAGCGGGTGGGGCTGAGTGACCGCACGAGCCATTTTCCGGGGCAGCTTTCCGGTGGCGAGCGGCAGCGTGTGGCGCTGGCGCGGGCGCTGGTGATGTCGCCGTGTCTGATTTTGGCCGACGAGCCCACCGGCGCGCTGGACCAGAAGGCGGCGCACGCGCTCATCGACTTGCTTTTGGAACTCAACCGCGAGGAGCGCACGACGCTGATCGTGGTGACGCACGCGGCGGCGTGCGCCGAGAGAATGGGACGCAGAGTTGAGCTTTGCGACGGAAGAATAAACGGGTAGGGACGGTTCCCCGAACCGTCCGCGGACGCCTCGGGGAGGTGTCCCTACCAAAGGGCGAAAAGGATTGGAAGGAAACGACGATGAACGAGAGTGATATTCTGAAGGTGTTGGAAGAGACGGGCGCACTGTTGAACGGACACTTCGAGCTGCGTTCGGGCCTGCACAGCAACCGCTTTTTCCAGTGCGCGAACGTGCTGCGCTATCCGCGCATCGCGGGGCGGCTCTGCGATGAGCTGGTGTCGCGCCTGAAGGCGGCGCAGGACGTCGGCCAGGTGGACGGCGTGATCTCGCCCGCGCTGGGCGGCATCCTGGTGGGGCACGAGGTGGCGCGCGCCATGGACGTGCGCTGCATCTTCGCCGAGAAGAAGGACGACAAGCTGGTGATGAGGCGCTTCGCCATGAAGCCTGGCGAGCGCTACGTCGTGGCCGAGGACGTGATCACGCGCGGCGGCCGCGTGCAGGAGACGATCGACCTGGTCAAGGCCGCAGGCGCCGAGGTCGTGGCCGTGCTCGTGCTGGTGGACCGCAGCGCGGGCCTGGCGAAGTTCGACTATCCCACGCTCTCGCTGCTGCGGATGGCGCCCGAGGTCTGGGAGCCGGCGGTGTGCCCGATGTGCGCGGCGAGGCAGCCGTTTGTGCATCCGGGGTCGTAAGAGTCTGCGGGCGGCATTTGAAACACGCCTGAAGAGTGCTCGTAAGGGCTGAGGAATCTTAGCCCGATCCCAAGGACGTGAACGCCGATCAGGTGTGGGTGTTGGATGGGATCGGGACGGTCATACGGAACCTCGCTCTTCGGCGATGGTTTGTAGGAGCGCGACGATGTTGGCGACCGGCACGTCGGCCATGATCTCCTGCGAGGGCGCGATCATGTAGCGGCCGCCTTTGCCGAGCGTGCGGATGACGCGCCGCGCCTCGGCCTTGACCTCGTCGGGCGTGCCGTAGGGTAGCAGCCGCTGCGTATCAATGCCGCCCCAGAAGGAGAGGCGGTCGCCGAAGTCGCGCTTCAGGGCTTCGAGATCCATGCAGGGCTGGACCGGCTCGAGCATGTCGAGGCCGATCTCGAGCAGGGCTGGAATGAAAGGCGTGATGTCGCCGCACGAGTGCATGATCATCGGCAGCCCGGCGTCTTTGAACACCCGGAACAGGCGCGTGAGGCGCGGCAGGATCAGGGCGTGGAACTGGTCGGGCGAGACGAGCGGGCCGCTCTGGCAGCCGAGGTCATCGCCGTGATGCCCGGCCTTGAACCCCAGCGCGATCTTCTTACGGGCCTGGGCGATCTTGTAGTCGGTGACCTTGTCCATCAGGCTCTCGACCGCCTCGGTGTCGGTGATCGAGGCCATCATGAACTCCTCGAAGCCCATCAGGCAGTAGGTCCGCTCATAGATCCCGAGGTATCCCGAAGGCACGACCAGCAGGTCGCCCCCGGCATGCGCCTTGAGGTCGCGCTCCATATCCGAGAAATTGTCGGGGCTGAGCGGATCCGGCGGCTGGTAGCGGCGGACGGCCTCGATGGGATCCATGTCCAAGAGCGCGCGGTCGAAGGCGTCGGGCAGGAAGGGCTCGGCCTGCGCGTTCATGGCCTTGTCGCCCTGCAGCGGATGGTAGCAGGCGAAGAAGCCGTCCTCGCCGATCTTGATGCCCATACCCCAGCGGTCGTAAACGATCCCGTTCTTCCGGTCAACCTTGACGTACCCCTTGGCCTCCAGCTCCTCCATCTTGGCGACATCGTTGCGGTAGAAGAGGGGCGTCTCGCAGAGGGTCAGGGAGAAGCAGATGTGGTTGTCCAGAAACCCGTCGAGCAGGCCGGCGCCGGCGAGGCCGAGCGAGTGGGCGAGCTGTTCGTCCTTGGTCCTGTCGGCGATCGTGATCTGGCTGGGAAGGTAGTCGACCGGCTGTCCGGTGATCACGCGTAAGGCACGTTCTTCTCGGGTCATGGTGTTCTCCTATGTCTGAAAGGCGAGAGCGGTTTTGTTAAAGGTGTAGCCGTTATGGTAGGGACGCCTCCCCGAGGCGTCCGCGGCGGGTTCGGGGAACCCGCCCTACCCTGGCGACACGCAACGGTTGTGCTTTATCATAATTCGCTCTCGACAAGGTTAGACGGGTTTTCAAGCAGCTCCTTGATGCGGTTGAGGAAGGCGGCGCCGAGCGCGCCGTCGATGACGCGGTGGTCGTGCGTGAGGCAGAGGCCCATTAATTTGCGCCAGACGAGCTGACCGTCTTCGCCGCGCGCGGGCCGCTCCTCGGCTGCGCAGACTCCGAGGATGGCGGTCTGGGGAGGGTTGATAAGCGGCGTGAAGTGCTCGATGCCCAGCATGCCGAGGTTGGTGACCGTGAACGTGCCCTTCAGAAAAGCGTCGGGCAGGAGCTTGCCGGCGCGGGCCTTCTCGAAGGTGTCGCGGGCGAGCGCCGCGAGCGCCGCGAGCGGGGTCTGCTGGACGCGGTGCAAGACAGGGACCACCAGCCCGTTCTCGACGGAGACCGCCACGCCGAGGTTGACGTCCGGCCAGCACAGGATCTCGCCGCCCTCGAAGGTGGCGTTGAGGAAGGGAAACTCGCCGAGGGCGAGTGCCGTCGCACGCAGCAGGAAGTCGTTGACGGTGATCGCGAGGCCCTGCTGCTTGAGCTGCGCGCGATACGCGAAGAGGTCGGTCACATCCGCGCTCAGCTTCAGCGTGGCGTCGGGGATCTCCGCGCGGCTCTGCGTCATGCGCTGGGCGATCAGCCTGCGCATGCCGGTGAGGGGCACGCGCCGCGGGCGCTCGGCGGCAGCCTGCTCGACGTCCGAGGCCATGATCTTGCCGGCCGAGCCGGAGCCGGTCAGCGTGTCCAGCGCCACGCCCTTCTGGGCCGCGAGCTTGCGGGCCAGCGGCGAGGCGCGGCGCGCGGCGATGGCCTCGATGTCGCGCAGGCGGATCTCTCCGTTGGGGCCGGAGCCCGCGACGCAGCACAGGTCGATCTCGCGCTCGCGGGCCAGGCGCTTGGCCGCGGGCGTCGCCGGCGGGCGGCCCTCGGGATGCGGCTGTCGGGCGGCGGCGGCGGCTGTCGGCGTGATGGAAGACGCAGGTAAGGCAACCGCCCGCGGAGCGGGAACAAACGAGGGGGTAACTCGAACGCCGAACGCTGAACTCCGAACTCCGAACTCTGAAGTTACCGGCGCGGGCGCAGTCACGCCGGCTGCGGTCGCGGCAGCGGGAACCTCCTCGCCGGGTACGCCGATCCAGGCGATGGTCTCGATGACGGCGACGGTCGCGCCCTCGGGATAGAGCGTGGCGAGCAGGACGCCGGACGTTTCGGCCTCGACCTCCATGGTCACCTTGTCGGTCTCGATCTCAAGCAGCAGGTCGCCCTTGCCGACCGAGTCGCCGGGCCGCTTGTGCCAGCGGTGGATGACGCCGCTCTCCATCGCCATTCCGGCTTTAGGCATGATGACAGGTGTGGGCATAGGGTTAGGCCAGCAGGGCGCGCAGAGCTGAAACGATCGTGTCGACGGTCGGCACGACGCTCGCCTCGAGTTTGGGGTTGTAGGGAATGGGGACATCCGCGCCGCAGAGGCGGCGCACCGGCGCGTCGAGATAGAAGAAGGCGTCGGAGCCGGCGATGACCGCGGCTAGTTCGCCGCCGAAGCCGCCGGTCTGGCACGCCTCGTGGACGATCAGCACGCGCCCGGTCTTGCGGGCGGTCGCGATGACCGCCTCGCGGTCGAGCGGCACGAGCGTGCGCAGGTCGAGCACCTCGGCCTCGACACCCTCGGCGGAGAGCCGCTCGGCGGCCTCGAGGCAGCGCGCGACCATGCGGCCGTAGGTGAGGACCGACACGTGACGTCCCTCGCGGCGGCAGGCGGCTTTCCCGAGCGGCACGAGGTAGTCGGCTTCGGGCACCTCCCCCTTGGTGCGGTAGAGTAGCTTCTGCTCGAGGAAGACCACGGCGTTGTCGTCGCGGATCGCGGACTTGAGCAGGCCTTTGGCGTCGTAAGGCGTGGAAGGCACGACGACCTTGAGGCCCGGCACGTTGCAGATCCAGGCCTCGGGGCTCTGGGAGTGCTGTCCGGCGGCGCCGGTGCCCGAGCCGGCGGGCGCGCGCACCACGAGGGGCATCGCGGTCTGGCCGCCGAACATGTAGCGCGTCTTGGCGGCCTGGTTACAGAGGCCGTCGAAGCAGCAGGAGACGAAGTCGGAGAACATGATCTCGATGACCGGGCGCATGCCGGTCATGGCGGCGCCGACCGCCGCGCCCATTATGGCGGCCTCCGAGATCGGTGTGTCGCGGATGCGGTCAGCGCCGAATTCGGCCAACATTCCGGCGGAGACGCCGAAAGCGCCGCCGTAGGCGCCGACATCTTCACCCATAAAGAAAACGGACGGATCGCGGCGCAGCTCCTCAGCCATGGCCTCGCGGATTGCTTGTGCGTAGGTGATTTCTCGGGTCGCGTTAGGCATACACGTCCTCCAGGGCTGAAGAGAGGTCCGGATCGGGGCTGGCCTCGGCGAAGGCGAGCGCGTCTAGGATGTCCTGCTCGGCGCGGGCGTCAAGCCTGTCGAGTTCGCCAGCGGTTGCGAGGCCGCGCTCCAGCAGCCAGTGGCGCAGGCCCTTGATGGGGCAGCGGGCCTTCCAGCGCTCGGTCAGCGCCTTGTCGCGGTAGGCGTTGTTGTCGCTCTTGGAGTGTCCCATGATGCGGAAGGTGTTGGCCACGAGCAGGCAGGGCCCCTGCGTGCGGGCGTGCTCGCGCGCCTTGCGGGCCTCGCGCCACACCGCGACCGCGTCGTTGCCGTCCACGGACCAGCCGGGGATGCCGTAGGAGGCCGCGCGAACGGAGAGGTCGGGCACGTTGACGTGGTCGCCTACGTGCATGGACATGCCGTACTGGTTGTTGACGCAGAGGAAGACCACGGGAAGCTTCCAGATGGAGGCGAGGTTGAGCGCCTCGTGGAAAGCGCCTTCGTTGGAGGCGCCGTCGCCGAAGAAGCAGATGACCACGCGGTCGAGCTTCTGCAGCCGCGTGGAGAGTGCCGCGCCCACGGCGATGGGGAGCTGCGCGCCGACGATGCCGTTCGCGCCGAGGTTGCCCGCCGAGAGGTCCGCGATGTGCATGCAGCCGCCCTTGCCCTTGCAGACGCCGGTGGCCTTGCCCAGGAACTCCGCCATCATGCGGCGGATCTCCATGCCTTTGCCGATGCTCTGTCCGTGCCCGCGGTGGGTGGCGTAGATCAGATCCTGGGGCTGTAGGGCCGCAGTGACGCCGATGCCGGCGGCCTCCTCGCCGATGCAGAAGTGGGCGGTGCCGTGGACCTTGCCTTGCGAAAAGAGGCGTGCGGCGGTCTCCTCGAAACAGCGCGTCTGCGCCATCTTAAGGTAGATGTCGAGCAGCACGTTCAGCGGCGGCTGCTCTTCTTGCGCGTGTTCAGGAATATGGGTCGTCTCGCTCACAGCGCCAGCTCCAGCACGGCGCGCACGTCCTCGCGGGTCATGGGCACGCGCGCGGTCAGCAGACCGTCCGCGTTGAAGTAGACGCGCACGACATCCTCGACCAGCATGTCGATGTCCGACTCCTGGACGCCGCATTTGGCCATACACGTTTGGACGCCGATTGCGGAGAGGAAATTCTGGAAGCGGTTGATCGCCTCGCGGGCCGCGTCCGCGGGCGCGAAGTCTTCGGGGGAGAGGCCGAGTACGCGTTTGGCGAACTGGTTGTAGCGGGAAAGGTTCTGGCCGCAGGTGTGGCGCATCCAGGCCGGCATGATCATGGCCAGCGTGGCGCCGTGGGTGATGCCGAAGCGCGCGGAGAGGCCGTGCGCGATCATGTGCATGGGCGTCGAGGCGGCGGTGCCGGGCAGGATCCAGCCGTTCCAGGCGAGGCACGACTCCCACATGATGTGGCTGCGGAGCCTGACGTCCGAGGGATTCTTTAAGACGGCGGGCACGTGCTCCATGAGCGACGCGACGATGCCTTCCATCAGACGGTCCTGCATGGGCGTGTCGGGGTCGCCGTTGAAATAGACCTCCAGCACGTGCGAGATCGCGTCGGCGCCGCCGCAGGCGGTCTGGTAGGCGGGTAGGCTGCACGTGAGGGCCGGGTCAAGGATCGACACCTTCGGGTAGATGCACGGGTGGAAGAGGTAGGACTTCTCGTGCGTCTGCGGGTTGGTAACCACGGCCCCGCAGTTCATCTCGCTCGAGGTCGCGGGCAGGGTGGGGACCATCAGCAGCGGCAGCGCGGTTTCGGGCGGCACGGTGGCGCAGCGGTCGTGGCGGCTGTAGATCATGCCCCAGAGGTCGCCCGTGTAGTGTACGCCCGCGGCGACGAGCTTCGCGGTGTCCATGACGCTGCCGCCGCCGATGCCGATCACCAGGTCGACCTGCTCAGCGCGGGCCAGGCGCGTCCCCGCCTCCACTTCGCTCAGCGTGGGGTTGGCGACGGCCTCGTAGAAGGGCACGGCCTCGACGCCCTGCTCCTTGAGGCGCGCGCAGGCGTCTTCCAGCACGCCGAGCATGAAGGCGTGCTCGCGGTACGAGACCACCAGCGCGCGTTTGCCGAGCGCCTTGGCCTCCGTGCCGAGCTGCTTGAGTTCGCCCGCGCCGAAGATGACTTTGACCGGATTGTAGAAGGTGAAATTCTGCATGTGAGCGTCTCCTGGGTTGATACCTGTTATGAGGTTGAATAAAGCGCGTCAGCGGTATTTGCGGGCTTCCTCGTAGACCGCGTAGAAATTCGCGAGGGGGATGTCCTGCATGAAGTGGTTGGAGGGCGCGAAGATGTAGCCGCCGCCCTCGGCGAGGGCGTCGAGGCAGCGGCGCGCCTCGGCGGCGGCCTCGGCGGGCGTGCCGCTCAGCGCTCCCTGCATGTCGAGGCCGCCGTGCAGCACGATGTCGCGTCCGAAATCGCGCTTCAGGGCGGCGTGCTCCATGCCCGCCGCGCGCGGCTGGAGGGAGTTGAGGATGTCGACCCCCATGTCGATGAAATCGGGAATGAGGTCCCGCACGGCCCCGCAGGAGTGCATCCAGATCTTGGCCTGCGGGGCGACCTTGCGGACTTCTGCGAAAAGGCGCGCGTAGGGGCCTTTGAAGAATTCGCGGTAGATCTCCGGGCTGCACAGGAGGCGGTCCTGCATGCCGTGGTCGCTCGAGAACTCGACCCAGCCGAGGTAGGGGGCGAGCGGCGCGAGCGCGAAGCGGTGCATCTCGATCAGCACGTCCGTGATCTTTTCGATCAGCGCGTGGGCAAACTCGGGGTTGAGGTAGAGGT
>CAYMLQ010000121.1:0-14006 GCA_964390795.1 uncultured Lentisphaeraceae bacterium | reverse complement strand
CCCCGCCGGGCGTCCAGCGGCTGTCGATGTGCTCCGTGTAGATGTGACTGTTGGTCAGCGTGAAGCGGCGCACGAACAGCAGCTTCTCGACGCCCAGCGCTAACAGCCGCTTCGCCGCGGCCGCGCTGAACTGGCGCGGTGCCTTGTCGGCGGACGACAGATTCTGCGTCACCGCCGCCGGCTGAGCCTTCGGGTTCTGCTTCGGCAGGCTCGGCGCGGCGTTGGTGACCACGAATTCGGCGCTCCCGTTCTTGCCCGACGCGGTCGCGATGCCCACCGAGGCCTCGAAACGGGTGTAGCGCCCGTCGATTCTGAAATGCAATGAGGATGGCGCGTGCGCGTAGAAGCCTTTGGCGACAGCGACGCCGCCGATGCTGAGCGGTCCGCCGCTGTGCGCTTTGTTGATCTGGAACGAGCCCCAGCCCACGGCGGTGTCGGCCGGCTTGAGCGTGGTCAGGTCGACAGCGCGCCCCTCCGGGTCGAACAATTTCGGTTCGGCCCAGATCGCCTGGTCATGGTTATACGTGTCGCCGCCGATCGTCGCGACCAGATAGAGGTCTTTGACGCCGCTGACATCGGCGACCAGCAGCCGGGCCATCTCCCCGCCCTTGACGATGGGCGTGCCCGCCGGCTTGAACGTCGCGCGGTCGGCGGCTGTCGCGGCAAAGCAGACGCATCCCACACCCATGGCGAACCGTGCCCGCCGAAAGAAAGGCCACCTTGCCAACCGAACCGACGAACTCATGATCACATCCTCACTCTTCGGGCAGGTTAGCAAAGTGGATGACGGGCGGGGACTGGCCCGAGGGCGGGCGGGTGATGGCCGTGCCGGGGGCGCGGCGGTCGCTGAAGAAGCCGCAGTTACGCAGGTAGAAACGGCCGTCCGCCGTCGTGCCGCCGGTGTAGTCCATGCGCGCCCCCTTGTGGGCCGTGGCGTCGGCGGTGAAGCCCGCCTCCGTGGCCTCGAACCAGCGGCCCGCCTTGTCGCAGGCCCACGGGTTGCCGAAATGTCCCTCCCGCGTGACGGCTCCGGCATCCGGCGAGAAGTTTTCCAGAAACGAGTGCCAGCGGGTCAGGTACGTGTGGGTCTTGGGCCGCTTGAAGCTGGCCAGCAGCAGCCACCGCCCCGCCTCGGGCGGATAGAAATACGCGGTGTAAACGGTGGTGCCGTCGCCAGCCGGCTCCCCGTGCAGAAGGAACCGGTACACAGATCCCGCCTTCCAGGGATAGACCAGGTAGCTCTGTCCGCCGGAACCCTCCCCTCCGAAGGCCTGGGCGTGTACGTCCTTGCCCTTCCGCAGCAGGACGACGCGCTCGGCCTCGGGGATCGCCTTCGGGTTGTCCGTGTGAAACGGGCTCCACACCGAGAAGAGGATGCGCCGCTCCTTGGCCGAGTTGACCTGCATGCCGCAGTAGCCCTCGCCGAATCCGTTGGCCATGCAGTAGGTGCCGAGGGCGTCCTGCCCGACGGGGACGCGCACCTCGTTGTAGTACCAGCAGAGGTCCCGCGCCTCCTTGGGCAGGCGGTAGCCGAGATGAACGGAGGGGCCGCGACGGCCGAAATAGACATCGTCCCTGATGAAATGCGTCTCGCCGGCGCAGGGCGGACCCGACAGCTCCAGGCCGGTGATCTCCGCGAACGTGGCAGCGGACTTCGACCGCCCCTGTATCTCCACGTAGTGATATCCCGGCTGCGCGACCGTGAAAGACCCGACGGTGACGGTGCCCGGCACCGTGTTGGTCAGGGTCACCTCCCGCGCCTCTTTGCCCAGCGCGCACCGCAGGCGGGAGGCCCCGGAGGCGACGGAGGCGTTCAGGCGCACGTCCAGCGGGCCAGCCGCGCCGACCCAGAAAAACGTGCGAATCCGCTGCTCCGGGGCCGACCAATTCTTGATCCCGTCACTCGCAGTGATCCGCGAGGGGACACAGGCCCCGGACACGTCGAAGGCCCAGCTGTTGGGGCCGGCCGGCACGGTGACAGAGTCCGCGATCCCTGCTGCGACGCAGAGTACCGCAGCCAAACCGACACCTGCGGCCGTGAGCGAGCCCAGGGTTCCGCGACGAGTGAAAATCCGAGACACGTGTCTGATCACTCCCAAAAAACAAACCCCGCACGACACGGGGTTTGAAGCAAAGGAAGGCCCCGCACCTATTTCTTGCCGAAGTCGAAACTGGTGTAGAGGGGGAGCATCGGATACCCGTCACCAACGGACTCGATTGCGAGCAGGCCGACGGTCGTTTTCTGGCCACCCTCGATCGGGATCGAGTGCCTGCCGACGATCGCGCATCCTGAAACCATGACGGCCGTAGCCGCCGCCAATGCCCATGCAACTGCTTTGTACATGCTTTGTTCCTTTAATAGACTGAAGTGTGAATGTGCCCATTGTCAAATAAACCGCTATGCGAAGTCAAGCCGCAAACCAGCAATTGAGCATAGACAAAACCTCGGGAATACGGCATCATTAGCGTGTCTTTTTACAGTAAGAGTTGTTGGTTTAGCAAGCTCAATTCAAGAGGGTGGTGGATAGCGATGAGCAGCGAGTCTCACATTCTGACAGAACCGGTGGCGTCGGCGGCGTGCCCGAAGTGCGGCGCGATGCTTGAGGTGAAGGAACTGCTGGCGTTTACTGCGGTGCAGTGTCCGACCTGCGAATTCGAGTTTCAGGTGCCGGCGCGTTTCGGTTCGTTCCTGCTGTTGCAGCTGCTGGGCGCCGGCGGCATGGGCGGTGTGTACCGCGCACGTGACGAGGGGCTGAATCGCGAAGTGGCGATCAAGGTCATGTTGCAGAGCCTCGGCGAAGACCAGAATTTCAACGAAACCTTTCAGCGCGAGGCTCAGGCCGCCGCCAAGCTGAACCACCCGCATATTGCGCAGATCTATTCGTTCGGCCAGTTTTATGGCCAGCCCTACATCGTGATGGAGCTGATCTCCGGCGGCAGCCTCGACAAGATGATGACTGCGCAGGGGCCGATGGATCCGGCCGTGGTCATGCACATCGGCGTGCAGATCGCAGAGGGGCTGCGCGAAGCGGCCGAGGCCGGTCTGGTGCATGGCGACGTGAAGCCCGAAAACATCCTGTTCGACCTCGACAAGAATGCCAAACTGGTCGACTTCGGCTTGGCCGCCATGCAGAGCGGTCCGGGCAATGACGTGTGGGGAACCCCCTTCTACATCGCGCCCGAAAAAGTGCGCCGTCAGAAAGCCGATTACCGCTCGGATATCTACAGCCTCGGCGCTACGCTGTACCACGCGATCGCGGGCGTTCCGCCCTTCGACGGGCAGGATGCCACAGCCGTGGTCAAGGCGCGGTTCGACGGGCCGCCGAAAGCGTTGCGCGACATTCGCGGCAACGTGCCTGATGAAGTGGAGTCGATGATCGCGCGCATGCTCGAAGTGGAGCCCCAGATGCGCTTTCCCACCTACGGTTCGCTGCTGGGCGACATGCGGCGCTATCTCTCCAAGGCGGGGCCGATCCAGATGGGCGGAAGCAGCAAGAAAATCATGATCAAGGGCAAGCGCCCCAAGGACACCACCGGTGCGATGTCCATGACCGGCACGCTGACGACGACCGGTACGGTCAGCGAGATGCCGAGCGGGATGGTGCCGGTCGGCGAGATTTCCGAAGAGAGTGAGAGCGAAGAGGCTGCCGGTCAGCGCGCGCGCAAGATGTTCGCTCTGATGGGTGCCGGCGTGGTGCTGCTCTTGCTGTTGGTGGGCGGTGCCATTTTCGGTGGTATGCACCACGTCAAGGTCACGAAGCAGAGGGCCGAACAGGCGCAGATCGGGAAAAGCCAGGAGAAAGCGAGGGCGTCGATCGCAAACTCGGTGAGCGAGGCCGGCAAAAGGGTGGCGCAGGTCAAGGCTTTTGTTCCCGAGGCGCTGGATTATGCCAAGGCCGCCGCCGAAGTGGTGGTCGGGGTGCTGGGCGAGGGCGTGCGCACGGCCATGGTTCCGCCGGAGCCCGAGTACGCTGTGCCAAAGGCGCAACCTGCGGCGACCGCTCCCGCTCCCGCAGGTTCGAATGCGGTGGCGAGTGCGGGCTCATCGAACGTGGTGGCGAGCGCGGGCGCATCGAATGAGGTGCCGCTGCAGGCTGTCGCTCCGGCGCCGGAGGCTGCGCCCGTCGCCGAACCGGCGGAGCAGGGCAAGGAGCAGCACCCGGTGGTCGCGATCGTGCGCAGCATGTATGAGGACGCCTATGCGGTCAAAGGTGCCTCCCTTTTGGCGGAGGCCCTCGCAGCTGAGGTCGAAGCGCAGGCCAAGGCCGCCGAAGCGCTGACCAGTGCCGGGCAGCTCGACGCGCTCATCAAAGCGGCGAACGCGCTCGTGGAGAAGGTCAAGACGCTGGCTTATACACGCGAGATCTCCGAGGTGCCGCGCCGGGTCTCGCAGCTCAAGAAGACGCTGGAGAGCGTCAAGACGGATGCGGCGTCGCTCGTTGAGCTGAAGCGGCAGGAGGCGGTGGAGAAAGCGAAGCGGGCTAAAGCGGACGAGGCTGCGGAAAAGCGGCGTCTCGAGCAAGAGGCGCTCAAAGAGAAGGCGCAGAACGAGATGGCGCGTGTGGCCGCCGTCGAAGTCGAGAATGTCGCTCTGCTGAAGCAGCTCCAGTTCCGCGAAGCGGCTCGCGCCCTCAAGGATCTGACCGATGGCCTGGAGACCAAAGGCGGGCTGGACGAGCTGGCCTTGGCCGAGGAGCGCGTCAACCGCGTGAAGGAGTTCCACGCCTATCTGGTCGAGAAGGTGCCAGGCTTCAAGTCCTCCCGCGGCTGGTCGATCGAGAGCGCGGATAAGGATAATCTGTCAGTGGCCGGCAAGAAGATTCAGTGGGTGGACGTCTATGCCACGCGCCTCGATATTGTGGCCGAACTGATCAATGGGCTGGTAATGGATGAGAAGGCAATCAAGGGCTTGGGGTTGCGCCAGAAGACGAGGCTGATGACCAACGCGTCGCTCTGCCTGGCGCTGTTCTACAAGGACATGCCCTCGGCTCAAGAGAAAGCCAAGCAGCTTGCCGCTAAAGCCGCGCTGGATTTCGAAGCTGACGCGGATAGCATCAAGCAGTTGCTGCCGGCGTTCTTCAAGGAATGAGTATGCGGTATATCAGCACCCGGGGTGGCGGCGAGCCACTCCACTTTAAGGACACCATTCTCACCGGGCTGGCGCGCGATGGCGGGCTCTTTCTGCCGGAGTCGGTTCCGGACGTGCGCGGTCAACTGGCGGCGTGGCATTCGCTCTCCTACCCCGCTCTCGCGTTCGAAATCATCCGCCTCTTCGCGGACGACATTCCCGAAGCCGCGCTGCGCGATATCGTACACCGGAGCTACAGCGCCTTCCGGCACGCCGAGGTCACGCCCGTGGTGCAGGTCGGTCCGGTCCATGTGCTGGAGCTGTTCCACGGTCCCACGCTCGCGTTCAAAGACGTGGCGCTGCAGTTTCTCGGCAATCTTTTCGAGTACGTGCTCGGCGAGACAGGCGGCGAGATGAACATCGTCGCGGCCACCAGCGGCGACACCGGCAGCGCGGCCATCTACGGCGTGCGCGGCCGCGAGCGCATCCGCATCTTCGTCATGCACCCGCACGGCCGCGTCAGCCCCGTGCAGGAGCGCCAGATGACCACCGTGCTGGACGCGAACGTGCGCAACCTCGCCGTGGAGGGAACCTTCGACGACTGCCAGAACATCGTCAAGGATCTCTTCAACGACCTCGCCTTCCGAGACGCCTGCAAGCTGGGCGCGGTGAACTCGATCAACTGGGCGCGCGTGCTGGCGCAGATCGTCTATTACTTCTATGCCGCCTTCCGCGTGCAGGACTCGACCGGCGCGTCAAAAGTCCGCTTCGCGGTGCCCACCGGAAATTTCGGCGACATCTTCGCGGGCTACATGGCTTGGAAGATGGGGCTGCCCATCGACCGGCTGGTGCTGGCGACCAACGAGAACGATATTCTCTCGCGCTATCTGAACACCGGCGTCTACAGCCTCGGCGATGTCGCGCCGACGCTGAGCCCGTCGATGGACATCCAGGTCGCGAGCAACTTCGAGCGCTATCTCTACTATCTCGCGGGCGAGGACGCGTCCGTTCTGAAGCGCTGGATGGCCGAGTTCAAAGCCAACGGTTCGCTGGAGACGCCCGGCGCGTCGCACGACTGCTTTGCGGCAGGCCGCGGCGACACGGCCGCGACGCTCGCCACGATCCGTGAGTATTGGGATCGCTATCACTACTTGCTTGATCCCCACACCGCGGTCGGTGTCGCCGTCGGCTCGGAGTTCCTCGACGCCTCCGCGCCGATGATCTGCCTCGCCACCGCGCACCCCGCCAAATTCGGCGACGCCATCGTGCGCGCGACGGGGCAGGATCTGGCGCACCACCCGCTCCTCGACGCGCTGTCGGGGCTGCCCACCCGCATGGACGTCGTGCCTGCGGACGGGTCGGTCGTCGCCGCGATCGTCAAGGCCGCGATCGCGGGGGCGTGATGATCGATCCCGCGACCTTCAGGTGCGCTCGCTGCGGCGCCTGCTGCCGCGTGCCCGGCTACGTGGCGCTTGCGGCCGGCGAGCCCGAAGCCATCGCGGCGTTCCTGGGCCTTGACGTCTACGCCTTTACGGAGCAGTACACCGCGTTGACCTTCAACCGCAAGGATCTCTCGCTCATCGAGGCCGAGGATGGTCGCTGCATCTTCCTGCGGGACGACAACACCTGCCGCATCCAGCCGGTCAAGCCCGCGCAGTGCAAGGGTTTCCCCTTCCTCTGGCGCAGCAAGCGCCTCGAAAAAGAGTGCGCCGCGCTGCGCGCCGCCAAGAACGCATAGAACGCATAGAACGCAAAGGCTTGGTTTCAAGCTATCCTTGGCAGAATCCCATTCGAACGGTGGTTACGCGATCCGTACGATCAGTGGTGTGGGAGGGGCGCTCCGCAAGGGGCGTCCCTATCCCGATCGCCTCAGTTTCTCTCAAGCAGATCATCCTCGCGAAGTCTTCGTTCGGATCGCATCACGAAGACGATCAGAATATCCTGCCCCTCCGTTCGATAGAACACTCGACAAGGCGGGACAACGACCTGTCGATAGGGCAAGTGAGGTATCTCTGGAGGGATCGACCCCGATTTCGGAAAGTGAGTGAGTCGTTCAACAGCTTCAAATACTCGCTGCACGTACCGTCGTGCAGCATCAGGCTTATCGAGCGCGATGTATTCGGCAATCGCTTCCAGGTCACTAAGTGCGGGCTCGGTCCAGATCAGGCGATCCATCGCTTCATCCTTCTCTTGGCCTGAGCGTGTGTAACGATGCGCTTCTCCTGCACTGCGCGCTCCCCACGCGCAATACCCTCAAGAATCCGAATTCTGTCCTGTTGATCGTCAAAGGTCTGTACGTCAATGAGATAGACAGCCGGCCGACCATGCTCGGTGATCAAGACCGGTTTTCGATCTTCCTGAATCTCCGCGATGAGCCGCGTAGCCTGACGCTTAAGGGTCGTAACGAGTTCGGTTTTCATGGTGATACTATAGTGGCACTTGTCATCGTTGTCAATTCATTGCGAACGTCAGCGACCACCGAACCCATGAGCCGCAGGCGAGCGAGGGTTCGGTGTGTCGCCGTTGTTGGGAAATAGCCTCTCTCTTTTCATCCGGTTTGTCGAGGGGGTTCGGGTCAGCCCAATCGGTCAGTCTAGTGCTGCGCAATTCTCACCGTCCATAGTCACACCTCGCGCCGTGTGGAAGAGGTCTCACGCTAAGACCCGGAGACCCAACGGTAAGAAGAGGTGCTTTCTCATCTTGGGGTCTTCGGGTCTTGGCGTGAACCAATCCACTCCGTGACCATCCGTCTGCGGTTCTGCCGTTTCATCCACTTATCATGATATGTGGATACGCTTTCGCAAGCCTCTGTCGGTCTAGAAACCCTGCCTACCTTTCGTGATTCTTTTCTCTCTCCCAACGTTTAGCGCTTGGCACGGCGTAGCCGTTGCCAAGGCGCTCTGGCTAGAATGTAATCACCATCTTGCTCTTATACAGGCAGTTACACCCTAAGGTCTCTACAATTTCGAATGAGTATCCATCGTCAATGATTACAAGTGTATCGAGGAGGCGGAGAAGATCCGGCTGCTGCGCGATAAGGGTGCCGTGGGGCAAGAGCTGAAAGCGGTCTTGCCGCTCTTCGATTTCAAGGCTGCCGAGACGAGCGACACGGCCGTGCTCGACGCGCTGGTTCAGCGCGCCCGACAGGCGGTCGAGGCCTCGGCGCGGACGTTGAAATAGAAGTGAGTTGCATCGCCTGCGTACGGTTTTGGCATTGCCATGCACGGAGTTTACGCATACAGTAAGGGCCATGGTAAGAAGCGGATTTGACACACGAGAGAGCGTCATCGAGGCTGCTCAATGTCGGGTTTCAAAGGATCGGGGTGCTCTCCAGAAAGGACGAACATGAAGACATTTCCTGCGTATGCCCTGTTGGCGCTGGCGTTGGTGACGGCGTGTACCGCTCCGAAGGTCGGCAGCTTCAACGGGCTCGACCTGAATCTCGGGAACCTCAGCAGGCTCTCGGATGCGCAGACGCGGTCGATCAGCCCGGAGAACGTTACGGGCGAGAAGGGCATGGCCGGCATGTCCACCAACGGCCCGGCGTGGCGCGCGGCGCGCGACTTGGGGCAGGGCTGGAAAGTGTCGCCTTTCATGAACGTGCCGGCCAGGGGCACGGTCACGCTGGCGGACATCAGCGGCTCCGGTGCGATTCAGCAGATTTGGATGACGCCCGCGCCGCTCGACAAGACGCGGCTCAATATCCTGCGCTTCTACTGGGACGGCGAGGCCGCGCCCTCGGTGGAGGTGCCGCTGGGGGACTTCTTCGCGTGCGGCTGGGGCAAGTACAGCCAGGTCAACTCCATGCCGGTGTGCGTCAACCCCGGCAGCGCGTTCAACTGCTACTGGATCATGCCGTTCCGCAAGGGCGCGAAGGTCACGCTCGAGAATCTGGACGAGAAGCCGATGAGGCTCTACTACCAGATCAACTACACGCAGACGGAGGTGCCCGCGGACGCGGCGATGTTCCACGCGCAGTTCCGCCGCATGCCGCGCGTCGGGGAGACGCCCGAGGTCACGCTGCTCGACAACGTGCGCGGCCGCGGCCAGTATGTGGGCACGTACCTGGCGTGGGAAGTGCGCAGCCCCGGCTGGTGGGGCGAGGGCGAGATCAAGTTCTTCATGGACGGCGACGAGAAGTTCCCGACGATTTGCGGCACGGGCACGGAGGACTATTTCTGCGGCTCGTACAATTTCGAGAACCCAGAGACGAAGCGCTATCAGACCTTCAGCACGCCGCACTCGGGGCTGGCGCAGGTGTTGCCGCCGGACGTCATCTACCAGCCGGGGCAGCGTTTCGGGCTGTACCGCTGGCATCTGACCGATCCGGTGCGCTTCACGCACGATCTGAAGGTGACGATCCAGACGCTGGGATGGATGGCCGACAAGTCGGGCCGCTACCTGCCGCTGAACGACGACATCGCTTCGGTGGCCTACTGGTATCAGACCGAGCCGCACGCGCCCTTCCCGGCGCTGCCGCCGCCGGACGTGCTGAAGGTCGCGCCTCTACAGGTCGTGGCGCCGCAGAAGTAGGGATGAACAGGTGTAAACAGAATGACGGGGACAGGAGTGTCCCCGCTCCTAGGGAGGGCCAAGGACAGGAGTGTCCTTGCTCCCAGAATGACGGGGACAGGAGTGTCCCCGCTCCCAGGGAGGGCCAAGGACAGGAGTGTCCTTGCTCCCAGAATGCCGGGGACAGGAGTGTCCCCGCTCCCGGGGAGGGGCAGGACGAGGCGATGGCGGCGGCGC
Organism: uncultured Lentisphaeraceae bacterium; assembly: GCA_964390795.1. GTDB lineage: Bacteria > Verrucomicrobiota > Kiritimatiellia > RFP12 > UBA1067 > CAYMLQ01. The sequence goes on along the minus strand of CAYMLQ010000121.1, from coordinate 4,189 downwards.
GCGGCGTGGCGAGCGAGCTGGCACGCGCCGGGCATCAGGCTCTGTTCGCGGGCGGGTGCGTGAGGGACGCGCTGCTGGGGCGGCCGCTCAAGGACATCGACATCGCGACCTCGGCGACGCCGGATCAGGTGGAGGCGCTGTTCGCGGGTCAGACCGTGGCGGTGGGCAAGGCGTTCGGCGTGGTGCTGGTGCTGCGAGGCGGGTTTCAGTTCGATGTGGCGACCTTTCGCACGGACGGCGCGTACGCGGATGGGCGGCATCCCGAGAGCGTGTCCTTCGCCACGGCGGAGGGGGACGCGCAGCGACGGGACTTTACGGTGAACGGCCTCTTTTGCGATCCGCAGAGCGGCGAGGTGACGGACTACGTGGACGGGCTGCGGGATCTTGAGGCGCATGTGATCCGGGCCATCGGCGAGCCGGAGGCGCGCTTTCGCGAGGATCATCTGCGGATGCTGCGGGCCGTGCGCTTCGCGTCCGTGCTGGGTTTCCGTATCGAGGCTGCGACGCTTCAGGCCGTGACGGCGCATGCGGCGTGGATCAAGACGGTCAGCGCGGAGCGGATCGCGTCGGAGTTTGTCCGTTTGCTCTGCGAGTCGCCTCGTCCGTCGGTGGGGCTGAACCTGCTGCGGGAGACCGGGCTGCTGGAACAGTTTCTGCCGGAGGTGGCGGCGCTGTACGGGACGGCCCAGCCGCCGCAGTTCCATCCCGAGGGCGACGTTTGGACGCACACCTGTCTCATGCTGGACGAACTGGCGGCTCCGCGCGCGCCGGAGCTGGCGCTGGCCGTCTTGCTGCACGACATCGGCAAGCCGGTGACGTACTGCGAGCAGCCGGGGGCGGAGCCGGGCACGACGCGCATCCGCTTTCCGTGCCACGCGCCGGTCGGCGCGGCGCTGGCCGAGGAGCTTCTGCTGCGGCTGCGGCAGCCGGCGGCGCGGGTGGGAGAGGTCAAGGAGCTGGTGGCGGGGCACATGCAGTTCGTGGAGGCGACCCAGATGCGGCGGGCGAAACTTCGCCGGTTCTTGGGGGCGGGCATCTTTCCGCGCATGCTGGAGCTGATGCGCCTGGATATCCTGTACAGCAACGGCGATTTCGCGACCTGGCAGTTTCTGAAAGAGTCGTTCGAAGCGTTCAGGAGCGAGCCGGTGCTGCCTGAGCCGCTGGTGCGCGGGCGGGATTTGGTGGCGTGGGGGATTGCGCCCGGGCCCGACATGGGCCGGCTCCTGAACGAGCTGTACGACGCGCAGCTGGAGGGACGGGTGGCCTCGCTCGAAGAGGCGCGGGAGTACGTCCTTACCAAAGGAGTAGTTAGCAGTTAGCAGTTAGTAGTTAGACTAAAAGGTATTGCAACTGCTAACTGCTAACTCCTAACTGCTAACTGCTAACTCCTAACTGCTAACTCCTAACTGCTAACTCCTAACTGCTAACTCCTAACTGCTAACTCCTAACTCGGGCGCGGATTCAACAAAGTTGAATCGCACCCCGGCGGAGCCGCTTCTTGCGGGGACGCTTGATATTTGCTATATAATGATGACACGCGCTTGTATTGACGGACAGGGCGCTCAGAGGTCATTTTGAAAAACATTCCTTTTTTTTTCGCGGCTATCAGTGTTTTAACCGTGTTTTCCGCATGGGCGGCGGACGACAAGAGGCCTGTGACGCAGCAGGCCGCAACCGAAGAGAATCTGACCGCCGCGCAGATTCTCAGCGCCTGCACGAAAATCATCCCCACCGAGCGGCTGTTGCTCAAGGGGACGCTTTCGGTGTTTAAGGTGCGAGGGATCCCGCTGGCCGAGTATCCTTACAAGCTTCTGATGGACTGGGGCGCCAATCCGCCGACGGCCGAGTGCCTCCTGCTGGATCCGGCAGGCACCTCGCTGGTGCAGCGTGCGGTCATGACGCGGCCAACGGGCAAACAGGCCCAGATCAAGCTGTACAGCGGCCCGGAGCAAAAGCCGGAGGAGACGCCGTCCTATTCGGCGCGAGTCCTCGGGACGGACATGACGTGGTTGGATCTGACGTTAGACTTTCTGTGGTGGAAGGACGCGCGGTTCGATGACACGCCGCGCGGCGACAGCCTCACGGGCAGGGACTGCGACATTCTTGTGGCTGTGCCGCCGGGTCCGATTCCGGGCTGCTCCGCCGTGCGCGTCTGGGTGGACCGCCAGTTGCGCTGCGTGATGCAGGCGGAGCAGTTGGGGCCTCAGGGCGACCCAGTCCGCAAAATGTGGGTGCAGCGGGTGAAAAAGATCGAAGACCGGTGGATGATCCGCGACATGGAGATCGAGACCATGAACAGCGGGCATCGGACCCGGCTGTTCGTGGATGAAGCGACCGCGCCATGAACCCTTTGCTTCTTGCATTAGAGGGATTGCTGCTCTTGGTTTTGATTACGCTCTCGGCTTTCTTTTCGGGGAGCGAAACGGTTCTTTTTTCACTTTCGCCGATCCAAATGCAGCGAATCCGAAACCGTAACCCGGTCGCTGGCGCCCGGTTGGAGACGCTGCTCAGCGACCCGTCCATGATCCTCTCCACGATTCTGGTCGGCAACACGCTCCTCAACTTTGCGATCGCCAGCCTCGGGTATTTGTTGATCGACGCGCTGGTTCCCTCGTGGGGTGAGGCGCTCGCCATCCCGGTCATGACGCTGTTGCTGCTGTTGTTCGGCGATGTGACGCCCAAGCGCGTGGCGATCTACCATGCCGAGAAGCTTGCGCCCGTGTGCAGTTGGCTGTTGCTTTTCTGGCTTTGGCTGCTCCGTCCGTTTAACCTGGTGCTGACCTCCGGCTCGCGCGTGTTCAAGAAGGCGCTGCGCCGCGAGCGCCGCGCGCTTTCCAACGACGAGCTGCGCACCGTCGTCGAGGTCGGCGAGGAGCAGGGCGTGCTCGATGCGGAGGAGGCCTCGATGGTGGACGGCATCATGCGGCTCTCCGAACTGAAGGCGAGCGACGAGATGACGCCGCGCGTTGACATGGTGGGACTGGATCTCGACACGCCGCTGGCGAGCCAGCTCGAGGTCGCGCGCAAGTCGCGCTTCCGCTATCTGCCGGTCTACGTCCGGACGCCCGATGCGATCGAGGGTTTTGTGAACACCGCGCAGTTTCTGCTGGGGGCCGCGCGCGACGCCCGCAAGGCGACCTCGCCCGCGCTGTTCGTGCCCGAGAACGTCTCGCTGGACGACCTGCTGATCACCTTCCAGCGCAGCGGCAAGCACATCGCCTGCGTGCTCGACGAATACGGCGGCACAGCGGGGCTCATCACGCGCGGCGACATTCTGGATCTGATCGCGGCACCGGTGGCGAAGCGCGGCGCCGAGGATAGACCCGAGATTCGCAAACTCGGCGAGGAGGTGTGGCTGATCGACGGCACGGTCAGCCTGGATGAGATCAACCGTCAGCTTGACCTTTCGCTGGAGGCCGACGATTCGGACCGGATCGCCGGGTGGATCACGTTTCACGCGGGCAGGCTGCCTCAAGCTGGGCATTCAATAGAGGCTCAAGGGTGTCGTGCCACGGTGCGGAGGATGCGCAAGCGGCGTGTCGACGCCATCCAACTCGAGATACTCGAAAGGGTGAAGAGCACGTCGGAATCCATGCACGAGGGCGATGACGCCGGCTATGAGAGTGCGGAGGAAGACGAGTTGTCATGAGCGTTGAACTCAATATCCTGCTGCTTCCGCTCTGTTTCCTGGCCGTTGCCTTCTTTGAGGGAATGGAGTCTGGCGTCGTATCCATCAATCACGCCCGGCTGATGCATCTCGTACGACTCGGCTCAAAGGCGGCTATCCTCCTAAGCGAGTACGTGTCTGACATGCAGCGTTTCTTGGCGACGATTCTTGTGGGAAGCAATCTGATGGCCGTTGTGCTCTCCACGCTGTCTGCCGGGCTGGCGCAGACCTGGTTCCCCGGCAACAACGTCCTTCAGGCGGTCTGGGGCACCGCTATGGCGTTCATGGTGCTGTTCTTCAGCGAGTACCTGCCGAAGCTTTTCTTCACGACGCGCCCGCTCCGCCGCACGCTGCTGGTGGCGCGCGCGTTCTATGTCGTTGAAAAGCTGCTCACGCCGCTCACTGTGCTGGTGCTCTACCTGACGAAGTGGCTGGTGCCCAAGAACCGCAATGCCTCGGACCAGCGTTTCTTCATGACGCGCGAGTACATTCAGAACGTGGTCAGCGACCCCAAGGACGGGT
>CAYMLQ010000120.1:0-14019 GCA_964390795.1 uncultured Lentisphaeraceae bacterium | reverse complement strand
CGTAGGGGCCTTCGGCCTTGAGGATGAAGCCGCCGCGCCAACTGGTCTGCGCCCATGGGGAGTAGGGGCCGAGCCAGCAGACGACCGCCTCGAGCGTATGGTCACCGGCAGTGAGCTTCAGGTCGTAGGTGGCGAAGCTCCAGTGGTTCGGGTCGCCGCGGTCGGGGCCGCGTGCGACGCGCGTGCCGTCGCACTGGAGTTCGAAGCGCTCGTCGGCGCTCAGGTGGACGCGCACCGGCCGGCTCGCGTCAGTGACGGCAAAGCGTTTGCGGAAACGCAGGAACACGGGGTGCGTCCAGGCGACGGGGAAAGCCTGAACGTTGACGCCGCGGTTGGCGGAGCGGCCGGCCGCGATGCGGGCGGCGTCGCCGTTGGACTCCGGGTGCCAGACCCATGCGGCGGTGTCGATCGGCTCGAGCGGGCGCATGTTGGTGTCGCCGGGAAGGGCGCGGCGGGGCAGGAAAACTTTTTCAGTGCGGACAGGCAGGTCGGCCTGCGCTGCGAGCGCGGCTGCGAGCAAAAGGGCTGTCATGACGGTGCTCCTTGAGTGTGTAACGGATACGACGCTTTCCGTTTACTTTAATACAATGGACTGTCGGCGACAACCAGCAATTCTAATTTTGGCTTGAGACAGCCTGAAGGCTGAACTACAAACGCTTCTTTCCGTGTAAGAAACCGTTCGTAGTACAGGCTTTAGCCTGCATTCCCGTGGCTCAGAAGCCACAAAATGAATTGCTGGGCGACAACAGGCTTTATCCGCCGCCCTTTTTCCACACCCAAAACCTGCGGCTTGTTATCGAAGCCGGGATAGGGCTATACTACTGGCCCTACGGATGTGATGCAAAGCGAGAAAAATGAAGAGATGCCCATTTTGCGCGGAAGAGATTCAGGACGCTGCGGTCAAATGTAAACACTGCGGCGAATTTCTGAACGGTTTTCAGCGACCTCCGCCGGTGTCCGCACCACCGGTGACGTCCGACCAGGATCTGCCGTGGTTTTACCGGACGACCTTCATTGTGATCATGCTTGCGAGTGTGGGTCCGTTCGCGCTTCCGCTCCTCTGGTTCCGGCCGAGCACAAGCCTGTTTTGGAAACTGGCGATCAGCCTGCTCGTGATTGTCGTCAACGTTGGGCCTGTATTTTTCATTTGGCGGAACTGGCCCATGTTTCGGCCTCAGTTCGAACTGTTGCTCGATTCGTTTCGTACGCTTCAGGGCCTCAACGGATAAGGCGCGAGAGCGAAACTTTCTTTCGGGAACAATAAATGCGCAGGGGTATACGTTCATCCTACCAGTTATGAACGTCACATGCTCCAATCCCGTGATGGGCCATCTCTGCCGAACCCTGTTTGCGGCTGCCGTGATCGCTTTTGCCTCAATGACGGCCTGCGGCTTGCCCCCGTCGTCTCTCGCGCCGCAAGCGCAGATCGACGGCTTTGTGTTCGGCAAGCTGCAGCAATTGGGCATTGAGCCGTCGGAGGGCTGCTCGGACGAGGTCTTTGTCCGGCGCGTTTTTCTGGATGTGATCGGAACGCTTCCGACCGCTGAGGAGGTGCGTGTTTTTCTGGATGACCGAAGCCCTGGAAAACGCGACGCGCTGATCGACCGTCTGCTGGCGCGGGACGAGTTCGCAGACTTCTGGGCGCTGAAGTGGTGCGACCTGCTGCGGGTCAAATCGGAGTTCCCCATCAACCTGTGGCCCAACGCGGTGCAGGCGTATCACCGCTGGATACGCACGAGCGTGAAGGAGAACCTGCCCTATGACCGGTTTGCGCGCGAGCTGCTCACGGCCAGCGGGAGCAACTTCCGAAAACCGCAGGTGAACTTCTACCGCGCGGTGCAGAGCAAAACGCCCGGAACGCTGGCGCAGGCGGCGGCGCTGACCTTCATGGGCACGCGTGCGGAGAAGTGGCCCGAGGCGCGTCTGACGGGACTGGCGGCGTTCTTCTCGCAAGTGGGCTACAAGTCCACGGCGGAGTGGAAGGAGGAGATCATCTACTTCGATCCGGCGTCCTCCAACGCGCAGATGTCCGCTGTTTTTCCGGATGGCACAGCGGTTGATTTTACGCCCGACCAGGATCCGCGCGAGGTCTTTGCCGCCTGGCTGGTGAACCCCCGCAACCCGTGGTTCGCGCGCTGCGCCGTGAACCGGGCCTGGTCGTGGTTTATGGGGCACGGCATCATCGACGAGCCCGACGACATCCGTCCTGACAATCCTCCCGTTAATCCCGAGCTGCTGTCCTATCTGGAGCGCGAACTGATCTCCGGTCGGTATGACCTGAAACGGATCTTTCAGATGATCCTCAAGTCGAAGACCTATCAGTTATCCAGTATTCCCAAGACCTCCAATCCCGCAGGCGAGAAGGCCTTCGCCTTTTATCCGGTGCGCAGGCTGGAAGCCGAGGTGCTGATCGACGCGCTGAACCAGATCACCGGTTCGACCGAGAAGTACACGAGCAACATCCCGGAGCCCTTCTCCTTCATCCCCGAGAACCAGCGCACGATCACGCTGGCGGACGGCAGCATCAGCAGCCCGTTCCTCAGCCTGTACGGGCGATCGGCGCGCGACACCGGGTTGGAGACCGAGCGCAACCATGAGCCCACCGCCTCCCAGCGTTTGCATCTGCTAAACTCGAGCCACATTCAACGGAAACTGGAGCAGGGCAGCAAGGTTCAGGCGCTGTTCCGGCCCGTAGGGAAGCGCCCCCGCGAGCAGGTCGATGCGCTCTACCTGACCCTTCTTTCGCGCTATCCGACAGTCGAGGAACTGGCGGTGCTGACCGCGTACCGGCAGGAGCATCCGGAGGGCCAGCGTGTGGCGCTGGATATCGCTTGGGCGCTGATCAACACTGCGGAATTCCAATACAGGCACTGACACCTATGAACGCACACCTGACACGGCGGGAGACCATCCGGCGGACGATGCTCGGCGCGACTGGCCTCTGGCTGGCCAGCGGGCTGCCGCTACGCACCCATGCTGCGATGCCGCCGGCCAAGGGCGGCGGCAAGGCCAAGTCGGTTATTCAGATCTGGCTGTGGGGCGGAGCGCCGCATCTCGACACGTTTGACCCGAAGCCCGAGGCTGGCAGCGACTATGCCGGGCCGTTCAAGGCCATTGAAACCAACGTGTCCGGCATCCGGATTTGCGAACTCCTGCCGCTGCTGGCCAAGCAGGCCGGCAACTATTCGATCATCCGCAGCATGACGCACGATAGCAACGCGCATGAGACCGCGACCTACATGGTGCAGACCGGACATAAGGCAGGCGAACGCGTGATTTATCCTGGCACCGGCGCGGTCGTGTCGCGCTTCTGCGGCGCCGAGGGCGGCTACGCGGGCCAGCTTCCCCCGTACATCGCGCTGACGGAGCCGCTGGGGCGTTTTGACGAGGCGGGGTTCCTCGGCGCGCGCTACAAGCCGTTCGCCACCGGAGGCGATCCGTCGCAGCCTAAGTTTCTGGTGGAGGGCATTGCGGCGCAAGGCATTTCGGACCAGCAGCAGCGCGACCGGCGCGAGCTGCTGAACAAACTCAACGCGCTGCCGCGGGCGCTGCCGCAGAACCCGGCGCTTAAGGCCTTGGCGCGGGCAGAGGAACAGGCGTACGACATGATTCTCGGAGACGGCGCGAAGGTCTTTGACCTCGCCACCGAGAAAGACGATTTGCGCGAGCGCTACGGCCGCAGCAAATTCGGTCAGTCCTGCCTGATGGCGCGCCGGCTGGTCGAAAAAGGCGTACCTTATGTCACCATCAACTACAACGGCTGGGACACCCACAAGGACAACTTCGCCACGCTGCGCCGCAAATTGCCTGAACTGGACAAGGGGCTGGCGACGCTGCTGCAGGATCTATCCGAGCGCGGGCTGCTGGACGGCACGATCGTGTGGTGCGGCGGCGAGTTCGGCCGCACGCCCAAAGCAGATTTTTCAGCGCCGTGGAACGGCGGGCGCGGGCACTGGGGCAAGGCGTTCAGCACCCTGGTGGCAGGTGGCGGCTTCAGGGGCGGACAGGTAGTCGGCGCGACGGACGCGCGCGGCGAAGAGGTGAAGGCGCGGCCGGTGAGCCCGAACGACGTCATCGCGAGCATGTATGCGCTGCTCGGCATTGACGCTCAAGTGGGCAAGCTGCAGCCGCCAGGCGATGGGAACCCGCCCCTGCCCGCCTTGCAAGCTGTCAGCCTTCTGAAGGAGATCATGTGATGATAAAGACGCTTCTCTCGGCAGCCGCGGTTTTCGCACTCGCGACCGCATCGTTCGCGCAGCAAAATCAGCGCGAGGCGCACATCGGCTATGTGTACCCTGCGGGCGGGCGTCAGGGGACGACGTTCGAGGCGGTGATCGGCGGCGCGGGTCTCGGTGAAGCCACGGAGGTGACGGTGTCCGGCACTGGCGTCAGCGCGGTGATCTCCAAACAGGAGCGGCAGGTGACTCCGAAGGAGCAGCAGGAGCTGAAGGAGCAGCTCGGCAAGCTCAAGCAGAAGCGGATGCAGGGCGAGCGGATGAGCCTTGAGGATCTGAAGATGGCGACCGAGGCCAAAGACAAGCTGACCGCGTTCGGGCGTCGCCTGGCCAATCCGTCGCTCGGCGAATTCGTCACGATCAAGATCACGGTGGCAACCAACGCGGTGCCGGGCTCCCGCGAACTCCGCCTGCTTTCGCGGGGGGGGCTGTCGAATCCTCGAACGTTCGTGGTGGGTCAATTGCCGGAGTACAGCAAGACGGACTGGAAGAACGTGCCCAAGGCGAAGTTCAGCATGGAGCCGAAGAGCGATCCCACGCCGACAGCTATCGACATCCAGGTGCCGGCCACGCTGAACGGGCAGCTTCCGCCCGGCGGCGTCGACACGTACCGGTTCAGCGTGCGTGCGGGCCAGCGTCTGGTCGTGTCCGTCAGCGCGCGGGAGCTGATTCCGTATCTGGCGGACGCCGTTCCCGGCTGGGTGCAGGCCACGGTGGGCCTGTATGACGCGCAGAGCAACGAGGTCGCGTTTGCCGACGACTACAAATTCCGGCCCGACCCGGTGATTTTCTACACGATACCGAAAGCGGGCGACTATTCGCTTAAGATCCACGACTCGCTTTTCCGCGGACGTGAAGATTTCGTCTACCGCATGACCGTCGGCGAAGAGCCATTCGTAACCGGCGTCTTTCCGTCGGGCGGTCGGATCGGCACAAAAACGACGGTCGGCGTCAGCGGCTGGAACCTGCCCTTCCGGCAAGCCGAACTGGATTTCAGGGACAAACAGCCGGGCATCTATCCGTTTCAAGTGAGTCGGTTGGCGAACCCGGTGCCGCTGTTGCTGGACACGCTTCCAGAGCGTTTCGAGACCGAGCCCAACGGCGCGAAAACAAACGCCAACGTCGTGATCCTTCCTCTGATCGTCAACGGGCATGTCGACCAGCCCGGCGACTGGGACGTGTTCCGTTTTGAGGGGCAGGCCGGCCAGCAGCTCGTGGCCGAGGTGTTCGCGCGGCGCCTCGACTCTCCGGTGGACTCCGTGCTGCGCCTGATCGATCCGGCAGGCCGGCAGGTTGCTTGCAACGATGATCGCGACGACAAGGGGTCGGGGCTGAACACGCATCATGCGGATTCCTATCTTGCGGTCAAACTGCTTTCCGATGGCGTGTACACGGTCTACCTCGGCGATACCCAGCGTGGCGGCGGCCCGGCCTACAGCTACCGGTTACGGCTGAGCGCGCCGCGGCCGGACTTCGAACTGCGCGTGACGCCGTCGTGCCTGAACGTCCGTGCGGGCGCGAGCGTGCCGCTCACGGCTTACGCGCTTCGCAAAGACGGCTTTACGAATGCGATCTCGCTGGCGCTGAAGGATGTTCCGGCCGGCTACCGCCTGGATTGCGCAGTGATTCCAGCCAATCAGGACCAGGTGACGTTTACGCTTACCGCGCCGCTGACCGCTCCCGACGAGCCTGTGGCGCTGCATGTGGAGGGGCGCTCGTCCGTTCTCGGCAGCCCGGTCGTCCGCCCGGCGTTGCCGGCGGACGACATGATGCAGGCGTTCGCCTATCGGCATCTTGTGCTGGCGCGGGAGCTGACGTCCGTCGCGGTCGGACGCATCCGCTATCGCAGCGAGCCGAGTGTGAGGACGCCGTCTCCGATCCGCATCGCCGCGGGCGGAACGGCGCGCGTCGACCTGTTCCTGCCGACCGGCGGTTTCTTAAGCGATATCAGGTACGAACTGGTCAACGCGCCCGAAGGGATCAGCATCAAAGAAATGACGAAAGACGGGCTCGTGCTACAGGCCGACGCGTCGAAAGTGAAAGCGGGGCAGAGCGGCAACCTGATCATCGCCGCGTCTGGTTCCCGGCCACAGGCCGCAGACGCACAGAAGGCCGCCGCCAATGCCTTCCGCGTGCCGCTGGGCGCCTTTCCTGCGGTCGTGTGCACGGTCACGCCGTAGCTTGCGCGCGAAGCTAGGCAGGGACGCCTAGGCAGGAGAGATTAGGGTTAAAGATAAGGGAGATCGATTAAGGGCAAGGCAACCCTCATCTTTCACCCTTATCTTTACCTTTAATCTATCACTTTCCTGACACACACACCTTCGGAACTTTCTTCGGAACTTTACCAACCGATTACGACGTGTATTTACATCGTCGAACAGAAGTGTTACATTGTTCGTCACCAAGTGAGAGGATAACCATGACCACCACATTCACCATGCGCATGGATCGGAAGAAGAAGAAGGCCGCTGAGGAACTGTTTGACGAACTCGGACTTGGAATGTCCGCTGCCATCAACCTCTTTATCACTGAGGCGCTTTCGTACCAAGGCATCCCGTTCTCAATCCGTCGGCGCGATACGAAAGAACGGGAGATGCTTGCCGCCATGAAAGAGGCAAAACGCCTGACCGCAGACCCGAAAGCCAAACGTTATGGCAACATCGACGAACTTTTCTCCGATGCCCTGAAATGAAATACACCGTTCTCCAGACTTCCCACTTCAAGCGGGAGTTGAAACGCGCTGCCAAAAGGGGCTGTGACATTGGCTTGTTGAAATCCATTGTCGTTATATTGTCGGAAGGTAAAACGCTCGCTGAGAAACACCGCGACCATGCGCTTTCCGGCAAGTTCTCCGGTTTTCGCGAATGCCACATCACCACCGACTGGCCACCGACTGGCTGCTGGTTTATATGGTTGACAATGGACAACTGGTGCTGACCCTGACACGCACAGGTTCTCACAGTGATCTGTTCGGCTAGTGCAGTTCTCTGTCACCTCTGTGCAGTATACTGGGCCAACCTGATTGAGTCATTAACGACTTGAATAATAAGTGTAGCGCGTTGGAACGACGCGGTCAAAGATTCAAATCGGGATACAGCAATAATGAGCAAGGTGGTGCAGTCGAAATCGAAATCGCTATCGCGATCGGTTCACTTTGGAAATGACGGTGCACGCAACCGCAAGCGAAATGCACGCAGCGGCATATTCAAGCAAAAGGGCTCTTGATATCATCATTGCATCAATGAAGTGGAGGCTATAAAATGAATGGACGGGGCTGTGCTATTCGCTGGTTCGTGCTGGCTTGCATGCTGGTTAACGGGGTTTGGTCTCAGGCCGAGAACAGCGCCAATAAAATGGGGTTCAACCATCTCGGGGCGGAGTTCGGCGCCTACGACGTGGATGCATCAGTCGGGATCAGGCTGGGCGGCGTCAAGAAGGGCGGCAACCGGCTCGGCTATCCTCTGGGGGGGCCGTGGCGCATGACGCTTGACCCGGATAGGAGAGGCGTTCAGGCGGGCTGGCCCAAACAGGTGCCGGGCGACCGGGCCATGACCTTGCCGGGCACGCTGGATGTTGCGGGCATCGGCGAGCCGGCAAAGCCCTCGCTGCATGTGCTGACCCGCACGCACGAATACATCGGCATGGCGTGGTATCAGCGCGAGGTTGAGATCCCGGAGACGTGGAAGGGTAAGCAGGTTCAACTGTGGCTCGACCGCGTGATGTGGGAGAGCCGCCTGTATGTTGACGGCGAACTGGTCGGCAGCGAGGACAGCCTCTGTACGCCGCACGTGTACGAGTTAGGCGCGCGGCTCAGGCCGGGCAAGCACACGCTGACCTTGCGCATCGACAACAGCGGCCGTCCCGGTGCGAACTGCCACGGGTACGGGGACGACATCCAGATCAAGTGGAACGGCGTGGTCGGCCGCATGGAGCTGATCGCTCGTGATCCGGTCTCTGTGTCTTCGGTACGGACGATCCCGGACATGGCCAATAAGCGCGTACGCGTCTTGGTGAAGCTTGCGAACGCCACGGGCGTGACGGCTGAGGGCGACGTGCTGCTGGAGGCTCGCCTGCGCGGTTCGTCAGACGTCGTGGGCACGAAGCGCGGTTACTTCAAAATCGCGGGAGCGGAGTCGCTGATGGAGCTGACGGTGGCGCTCGACAAGAACTGGCGGGTGTGGGACGAGTTCGATCCCGCGTTGTATGAGCTCACTGCGACGGTGCGCGCGGAAGCCGATGGGGTGAAGGGCCAGGACGTCAGCACGATCCGTTTCGGCATGCGCGAGCTGGGGCAGAAGGGCACGCAATTCACGCTCAACGGGCGCACGGTCTTTCTGCGCGGCACGCACGACGGCGTGGGGTTCCCTCTGCTGGGGCATCCGGCAGGCGATGTCGAAAGCTGGCGGCGCGTCTTCCGCATCTGCAAGGAGTACGGCCTGAACCACGTGCGGTACCATTCGATCTGCCCGAACTCGCCGGCGTTCAGCGCGGCGGACGAAGAGGGCGTGATCCTGCAGCCCGAGCTGCCGGTGTGGGCGAGCATCAAAGAGGATTGGGCCGGGCAGGCTTTCCTCCAGCGCGAGCTAGAGCGCATCCTGGAGTTTTACGGCAACAGCCCGAGCTTCTGCCTGTTCAGCATGGGCAATGAGCACGCGGGCGACTGGGACTTTCTGGGGCGCATGGTGGAGCGGGCCAAGCGTCTCGACCCGACGCGGCGTTACGCGGCAGCGAGCAACGAGTACATCCGGCCGGGTGAGCGAGGGGTTCCTGCGAACCCGAACGACGATTTCGCGGTGATCATGTACGGGGCTGAAAAGAGCGGCGACCGTCCGCGCATCCGCTACATGGAGCGCATGACGCCGGGCAACGAGGACTTTCGGTTGGATCTGGACTATCGGGATATTCTGGAGGGCTTCAAGGTCCCGGTGATCGCGCACGAGTTGGGGCAGTGGTGGACCTATCCCGATTTCAAGGAGATCGGCAAGTACACGGGCGCGTTGCGAGCTAAAAACTTGGAGGCTTTCCGCGACAGCGTGAAGGCCTCCGGCATGCTGGAGCAGAACGAGGCGCTGCGGCTGGCATCCGGTCGGCTGGCAGTGGAACTGTACAAGGAGGACATCGAGCGCGAATTGCGCACGCCAGCGCTGGGCGGGTTCCAGTTGCTCGACCTGCACGACTATTCCGGGCAGGGCACGGCGCTGGTCGGTCTGCTGGATGCTTTTTGGGACTCCAAAGGCTTTGTGACGCCCGAGGCATTCCGTGCCTTCTGCGCACCCACGGTGGTGCTGGCGCGTGTGCCCAAGCAGGTTTGGGAAGAGGGCGAGACCCTTCGCGTGCCGCTGGAGGTGTGCCACTATACGCTGAAAGATCTCGCGAACGCGGTGATCGAGTGGTCGTTCACCACACCGAAAGGCCGTGTGCTGGCCAAAGGACAGACGCCCGCCATGACGGTCGCTCAGGGCGGCAACACCGCGGTCGGTGTCGCAGCTCTGACTGTGTCGGCGGGGGCGGCCGAGCAGGTGACGCTGGAGGCGCGGGTGGCGGGGACGGAGATCCGCAACCGCTGGCACGTGTGGACGTATCCCAAGGCACCTTCCGTTGCGCAGGGAGCAGAGCTGGTACGCGTTGCCGAGAAGGTGGATGAGGAACTCCTCGATTTTGTGGAGAAAGGCGGACGGGCGCTGGTGCTTGCGGATCGGTTGGACTGTCAGGTGCCGGTCTACTTCACGAATCCCGTCTGGACGCCCCAGAACAACATCGAGACCACGGGGCTGCTGATTCAGGAGACGCACGGCACGCTGGCGGAATTTCCGACGGCTTCGCACAGTGACTTCCAGTGGCACGGCTTCCTGCGTCCGGGGCGGGCTTTCATCCTGAACGACCTGCCGCAGGTGAAGCCGGTCATCCAGGCCGTCGATTCGCCCTCGGTGATGCGGAACTACCGGCTGGCGACGGTGGTGGCCTTGCGGCTGGGGGAAGGCGCGCTGGTGGCTACATCACTCAATTTGCGCGAGCATCTGGAGCGGCGGCCCGAGGCGCGGCAGTTGCGGCAGAGTCTGGTCAATTATCTGGCGCGGGGCGGGTTTGGCGACGATCGCATGGTGACACGCAAGGAGGCGTCCGAGCTCTTCGACAATCCGCGTTTCGGGGTCGTCGCGGAACCGAAAGGCAAGGTCATGCTGGACGTGGTGGCGGCCGGAAACGCGAAGGAAGAGGGTTTTAAGGCGTGGAAGCCTGAAGCGGATGCAGTCGAGGTGTGCCAGGCGGGTTTCGGCTACCGCTTTGAAAAGACGGACACGCGCTGGGGAGTTAACCCGCCCGGTGACCTGGTTGTTCACAAAGGCGAGAAGGTACGGGCGTGGTCGCTGAACCGGTGTACGCTGTTTGTGACGTGCCCGAAGGGCTTCGCGGGCACGGTCTTTCTGCATTTTCAAGATCCCGAAAACAGCGGGAAGCGTGACGGCTACGTCTACGGACTGGGCGGCGCGGTCATGGCCGGCGACCACACAGGGGCAGGCAAATGGGCGGCTTTGCGGGTGCGGCCGGAGGACAGCGCAACGGGAGAGATCTCTCTCCATTTTCGCAAGCTGAGCTACGAAGACGGCTGGAGCACGACGCCGTTCGTCACGCGGCTGGTGGCGGCGAAATAGGGAGCATATGAAACCGGCACGCCGGTGGTTGGCCCAAAGTTAAGTTCAACTTTATATTTAGTCAGCGGCTTGGGCGTGAATCACAAGTTTCAGTTGTTGTTTACGCCAACCGGATGGCTGTCGGCTTGTTGGTGACTTCGTTGGTTTTCAGGACGACGTTACCATTCGCCATCGGCTCTATGAGCGCCAATTCAGAGGCGGGCAAAAAGGGGCTCAGATCAGGTGCGTCGGTTATTCTGGTGAATGCGAATTATGATTTTGTTCACTGAAAGTCTTTCATGTTTTTGCCTGAATGAATTTTGCTAAAGTACGAACAAATGAAACAGAAGGGGCATAAGATGAAAATTGGATGTTTTGCTTGCGTTGAACCGTTTGCACCCATGGCCCGCCAATTCGCGGCCATCAAGGAGATGGGTTTTTCTTTTGCCGACGTCACGGACAACCATGACGGCGCGGCGCTGGGCGAGGAGTTCGGGTTCGCCCCGACTGTGAGCCTGGACGCGCATCCTGAGAAAATCCGGGCCTTGGCCCGCGGGGCGGGCATCAAGTTGAGCGCGTTCTGCTGCCATGCGAATCTGTTGGATCCCACCTCGCCCGACACGTACGGCACGGCGCAGATCATCAAGGCGATCCGTCTGGCGAAGCTGCTCGGCATCAAAGAGGTCATCACCTGCGACGGCGAGCCACACACCGCCTTCGGCCTGTCGCTGAAGCCTGCTGAACGACTGCTGCTCCTGCGCGAAAAGTTGCAGGCGCCCATCGAGTGGGCCGAGGAGCTTGGCGTGAAGCTGCTGCTGGAAACGCACGGCCCGGTCACTGACAACCTCGGGCTCATGGGCGATCTGCTGGAGTCTCTCGGTCATGAAGAGACCGTCGGCGTGTGTCTCGACACAGGCAACTGCTGGCTGGGCGGCGGCGAACCGCTGGATTATGTCAAGGCGTTCGGCATGCGCATCGGCCATGTGCATTGGAAGGACATGCCGCCGGCCATGGAGAAGCAGCGCGGCAAGGTGTTCGGCTGCGGCATGGCGCTGATTGCGCTGGGCGACGGGGTCATTGGAATCGAAGGCATCGTGAAGGCGCTCAAGAAGGCCAAGATCGACGTGGCTACAACGCTGGAGATCGCGGGGCTGGAAGCGGTGAAAGAATCCGCCAGGCGCTTGAAGGCGTGGACGCGGTAAGCAGTAGGCAGTGGGCAGTAGGCAGAGTGCAGCCTCGAACGCCCAAACGCCGAGCATCGAACGCTGAACTCATAACTTAGTAGGGAGACAGATGACACGAAGCGAGATGGGTAGACGTTGTTTTTTAAAGGGCGTGCTGGCCGCAGGCACCGCGCCGCTGGTGATTCCGTCCGGCGTATTGTACGGAGCGACCGCTCCGTCAAACCGTGTCAATCTCGCCAGCATCGGCGTGGGCAGCCAGGGCAGCGGAAACTTCGGCACACTGCTTCAGCCCGATTGGATCCGCGTGGTCGCCGTGGCAGACTGCTTCAAGGAGCGTCGCGAGACCCGTGCCAAACAGGCCAATGAGAAGTATGGGGCAAATGTCTGCACGCCGTATCAGGACTTCCGCGAGATTCTGACGCGGCCGGACGTGGACGGTGTGGTTTGCTCTACGCCGGACCACTGGCACCATGGTGTCACCGTGCTTTCGATGCAGGCCGGCAAGGACGTATATTGCGAAAAGCCGCTCACGCTCAGCATCAACGATAACAAGGACCTGCTCGATACTGCGCGCCGCTACGGCCGGGTCTTCCAGTACGGCACGCAGCAGCGCTCGGGTTCGCATGTCCGCATCGGCTGCGAACTGGTGCGGGCTGGCGTGCTCGGCAAGATCAGCCGCATCGAAGTGGATGCGCCCGCCGGAAGCGCGGGAGGCGGAAGCCTGGAGCCCGCGCCCGTTCCGGAAGGGCTGGACTACGACCGTTGGCTGGGGCCGTCGCGCGACCGTCCCTACACCAGAGAGCGCTGCTCCAGCAGCGGCTCCTATTTCAGTTCGGACTGCTCCATCGGCTTCATCGCGGGCTGGGGCGCGCATCCGCTGGACGTGATGACGTGGGCGCTCGGGGACGGGCCGGACTCCGTGCCCGTATCGTTCGAGGGCACGGGCGTTTTCGGCAAGGGGCTGTACGACACCTGCGCCACATGGGACGTGAAGGGCCGCTTTGCGAACGGAACGGAATTCATGTTTAAGCCGGGTGATAACCGCACGACCTTCATAGGTGAGCGCGGTTCGATCAGCATCGCCCGCGGCTACCTCAAAGCCGACCCGGTCGGCCTTCTTCGCGAGCCGCTGCCGCCGCGACGCGAGCCGCTGCGCGCCAACACCACGGGCTTTCATCACACCGCCGACTTCGCGCAGTGCATCAAGACGCGCGAGGCGCCGTGCAGCCCGATCGAGGCCGCCTACCACTCGGACAACATCTCGCACCTCTCGCTGATCGCGATCAAGACCGGACGCAAGATCGCGTGGAATGCCGAGAAGCAGACGATTGTCGGCGATGAGGAGGCCGTCCGCATGATGGGACGAAAAATCGCGAGATACCCGTATCTTGCATAGAGGTAGATTATGAAAACACTGTTTTTGGGTTTGATGCTGGTCGGCTTAACCGCCGTGGGCGCAGGCACTGCCGTGCTGCAGAGCGGCACGCCGCAGGAAAAGGCTGCGCTGGCCCAGACGCTGGGCGCGGCGAAAGACGAGGGCGCCGTGGACGCGCTGGCGAAAGCCTCGCTGGACGCCGACCCTGTGGTCGCCTACGCGGCTGCGGAAGCGCTGGGCGAGATCGGCACTGAGAAGGCGGCGGAGGCGCTGCTGAAAGCGTGGGCGAGCGGCTCGCCGGCGACGCTGGCGAACGGCTTGCTGCGTTGCGCGGCAGCGCGCCGGGAGGCGAAGGATACGGCACGTGCCCGCACGCTCTACGCGGCCTGTCGCGAGAAGGGCACGGCCGCACAGCAGGCGGCTGCTGGGCTCGGGCTGGCGGCGCTTGATCCCCTTCCAGCAAGGCCCGTGTCGCGAACGCTTGAGCTGCTGCGGGACGAGGCGGAATGGACGCGGCTGACAGGCATCCATGCGGCCGTAAGCGAAGCCGATGCCGCAGCTTTGCCGCTGCTGTTCGGCCTGTCCATGAAGCCGGA
>CAYMLQ010000119.1:0-14085 GCA_964390795.1 uncultured Lentisphaeraceae bacterium | reverse complement strand
CAGCAACTCTGATAACCGCCGCCGGAAATGAGCAACATGCAGCCGCCGTTTTTCGCCGCCGGTGCCTCGTACCAGTCGAGATACGGCATCGCATGTTCAGCCGCCTTGAAGCCCGGCGCTTTCGCCTCCTGGGTGGTCGCCGCGATCTGAGGGGTCTGGAAATCCGGGATCTTTCCTTCCGGCCACAGCGCGACCCGCTCCCCGGCGAACGTCAGAACGGCGACCAGTAACCAACAACCAAGAACCAACTGTTTTTTCATCGCATCGCTTCCTTCATTTTTTCCGTGAGCGCCACGGCGTTGCTTCGCTTCGCCGCCGATCTTTATGGCTTCACACGGTGTTGCATTGTAGCGAATAATTCTGTCGCCGACATCCCCCAAAGTTGTTTGCGCAAAAAGTCGAAAAAAGATACGCAAAACACCTATCGACAGGATGGGCTGACGCCTCTAAGATAAGTGCGTTGGGGCAACCATCAACCATGGGAGTTATATTCACAATGACAGGAATCGGTCTGACGGATTGGGTGATCGTGGCGGTCTATGTGGCGCTTACGGCTGTGCTGGCTTGGGTGGCGGCGCGGCGGCAGAAGAACGCCGATGACTATTTCACCGGCGGCAATGAGATGAACGGTTTCGCGGTGGGGCTCTCGATCTTTGCGGCGGCTTTCAGCGCCGCCGCGTTCGTGATGCTGCCGCGCGAAGGCGCGTACCGCAACTGGGGCCTGCTGTCGGTTCTGCTGCTGATCCCGCTTTTCATCACGCCGCTGCTCTGGTTCGTCTTCGTGCCGCTCTACACGAGGCTCGGCTTGCGCAGCGTCTACGAATACCTGTCGATCCGCTTCCATCCAGGGCTGCGCCGCCTGGGGGCGCTTCTCTTTTTCGGTTACGCCTTCGGCTGGCTGGGCAGCATGCTGTATACTCTGGTTCTGATCCTCGACGCCATCATCGGCCTGAGCCAGCCCCAGTTCGTGCTCACGCTGGTGGGTATCGGCGCGGTTTCAATTCTCTACGCCGGCTCGGGCGGTCTCAAGGGCATCATCTGGCTCGACGTGCTCCAAGCAATCACGCTCGGCGGCTGCGTGATCGTGATCCTGCTGCTGGCGATCAGCCGCGTCGACGGCGGCCTTGCGGCCGTCATCGAGACGGGCCGGGCCCACGCCAAGTTCAACCTCGCGGACTTGTCGGCTGGCTGGAAGGGGCAGACCAGCATCTGGTGGGTGCTCGCGCTCACGCTCTTCGTCTACCTGCCTGGCTACACCACCTCGCAGGTGACCGTGCAGCGCTATCTCAGCATGTCCGGCCCTAAGGAGCTGCACCGCGCGCTGACGCTCAACGCGGTTGTCGCGACCGCCGTCTACTTCCTCTTCATGCTGACCGGCACGGTCATGTTCGTCTACTACACGCAGAAGACTGGAGCAATGCCCGTCATGGCCAGTCAGGACCAGATCCTGCCGCACTTCATTGTGCATGACCTACACGTTCCCGGCATCGTCGGACTGATGTGTATCGGCCTGCTGGCTGCCGCCGTGAGCACGCTGGAGGGCGGCATGAACAGCATCGCCTCGGTGTTGACCTTTGACCTGCTCGGTCGTCGCCAGACCTCCGCGTGGACTAACCGCCTGCTGACCTGCGTGATCGGCCTGGGCGTGATCGGCGCGGCGCTGCTCGCCCCTTACATCGGCAAGAATTTCATCGACCAGATCACGGCGGTGGCCAGCACCTTCCTCGGGCTGCTGCTGGGCGTCTACGTGCTCGGCATGGCCTTCGCCCGCGCCAACACCGGCGGCGCCGTCTGCGGGCTGTTGGCCGGCGCGGCGGGCATCGCGTTCGTGATGGCCAGCCCCTCCATTCCCGCGTGGTGGAGCGGGGCCTTCGCTTTTACGCCGACGCTGCTGGTCGGCCGGCTGGCGAGCGGGTTCTTCCCGCCGCCCACTCCGGCACAGCGGCGCGGTCTCTTCTTGAATCATACCGATATTCCGGCGTCTAGCGCCGGGAGTCGGGCGTCCTCATCAACCTAAGGAAAACACATCGTGCGCATTGAAAGAAGAAAACCGCTGACTGCGAAAGTCGGCATCGTGGGCGTCGGGCATCATACCTACTGGGGGCAGTTTGACGGCCTGCTGGACGAACTGAAGGGCAAGATGGCCCAGCTCGACAAGAAGGTGCAGTCCAACGGCGTAGAGACCGTGACCTTCGGCATCCTCGACAAGGCACAGGACGCCTATGACGCGCTGCCGAAAATGAAGGCCGCCGATCTCGACGTGCTCTTCATCGACATGGTGACGTACGCGACCTCGTCGACCTTCGGCGTGATCGCGCGCGAACTGAACGTGCCCATCGTGCTGGTTGCGCTGCAGCCGCTCAAGGCGATGCCGTATGCGACCGCCAAGACCTACACGCAGTTGTGCAACGACGATTTCTGCTCCGTCCCCGAGTTCACCGGCGTGGCGATCCGCATGGGCAAGCCCGTGGCTGACGTGATCCTCGGCGTGCGCGAAGGCGATTCGGTCGCGGACAAGGAGCTGGCGCGCTGGTGCCAGATCGCCAAGGTGCTGCATGACCTGCGCCGCGCACGCATCGGACTGATGGGGCACGTGCTGGAGTCGATGTACGACATGCACGTCGACCCGACAGCCGTTACGGCGGCGTTCGGCTGCCACGTGGCGCTGTGCGAGCCGGACGAGATCCTGAAGTTCTACCAGCAGGAGGACAAGGCAGCGGTCGAGGCCAAGAAAAAGGTGATCCTCGGCTTCTTCGACACGCCCGACCCGGTCTCGGACCCGCTGACAACCAAGCTGACGGACCACGATCTCGAGATCGCCGCCAAGGCGGCTGTTGCGCTCGATAAGTTTACCGTCGCGCGCAATTTGGACGGGCTGGCCTACTATTACGAGGCGCTGCCCGAGACGCCGATGCGCGAGCTGGTGACGAACCTGATCGTGGGCAACTCGCTGCTGACCGGCGCGGGCTTCCCGATGTGCGGGGAGTACGACCTCAAGAACTGCGTCGCGATGATGATCCTGGACCGGCTGGACATCGGCGGCAGCTTCGCGGAGTTCCACCCGGTGGATTTCGAGCGTGACTCGGTGCTCGTCGGCCACGACGGGCCGCATCACCTGAACATCGCCTCGCGCAAGCCTGTCCTGCGCTCGCTCAAGACGTACCATGGCAAGCCCGGCAAAGGAGCGGGCGTGGAGTTCAACATCAAGGAGGGGCCGATCACGATGCTCTCGATCGGCGTCAAGGCCGACGGCAAGATGAAGTTCGTGATCGCCGAGGGCGAATCCATGGCCGGGCCGATCCCGCCGACGGGTAACACCAACACGCATGGCAAGTTCAAGCCGGATGTGCGCACCTTTCTGCTGAAGTGGGTCGAGCAGGGCCCGACGCACCACTTCGCGCTGGGCGTGGGGCACCATGCCGACAGCCTCGTAAAAATCGCCAAAGTGCTCGGCATCGAGGCGGTCGTTGTCACGCCTGCCGCTTGATATCGATTCGCTCGAATCATTCGGGTCACTCGATTCCATTGAAGCGCAACCCGTACAGGAGAGTAAGCGATGAACGTTCGTTCGATTCTGTTCCTTTATGGAGCAATATTCTGCATGGCGGTGTCCGTGCGGGCGCAGACGCCGTTTTTCACGGTGTCGCAGGACGACTTCTATCAGTCGGTGACGAATGCCTCCGTGTTCGAGCGTCCGCTCATCGACAACGTCGTGCGCAAGACCGGCGCGGGCACGCTGACGCTTCAGAACCCGCGCATGACGCGGGCGGAACTGGTGGTGTTGGAGGGCGGTGTGGCGGTCTCGCTGACCAACGCGTTCGTGCCGTCCGCGCTCCCAGCCGCGCTGCGGCAGAAGGCGGCCTTCTGGGTGGACGCCAATACCAACGTGGTTGCGGACGGAGGCGGGATTGTGTCGCGCTGGCATGATGCGCGCGAGGCTTCTGTGGACGGACCCTACAGCTATATGATGGCGACGAACGCCGAGACCGCGCGCCAGCCGGCGGTCGTCGCCGACGCGGGACTGGGCGGCCAGAAGTATCTGGACTTCGGTTCCTGGGGGGCGAATCATCTCACCAACGAGAACTCGCGCTGGCTTTTCTGGGCGGGCACGAACGGGGTGGCGAAAACGCTGGATCTCCGTGCGGTGTTCATCGTTTTCGGCTCGCACAACGGCTCAGCCGGTGGAAGAATCACCTTGATCCAGAATGCGGCCAGACTGCCTACGCCGAGCGCACCCTTCGCCGGAGGATTAGCAAGTTTATGGCTTTCGCCAGACAACAACAGTAATGTGACTGCGGATGACGGCATCAACTATCTGGACAGGCAGATGCGTGATGGGCGGAATATTCAGATCTTTGACAAGGCCTATCATCTGATCGAGACCTTCACGCTTCAGACCGCCAAGGCCAGCAATTTCGCCAATGATCGCTCTTATCCCGGTTATTCCGGAGGGTCGCGGATTTGCGAGGGCTTGTTCTTCACGGCCGAGCTGACCGAAGCCGAGCGCTTGCAGGTTCAGGATTATCTGTGGCACAAGTGGTTCAGCCGGAGCGGCGAGTCGTCGCTCGGCGCGCTCCGCTTGGCCAACGCCAGCACGTTGGATCTCGCGCTAGGCACAAATGATGCGCAGGTAGCGGTGTCGGGAGACGGCGTTATCAGCAAGAGCGGGACGGGGACGCTGGTGCTCAAGAATGGCGGCACGGACACGTTCGATGGCACGGTGCGGTTGCAAGAGGGAAACCTGGTCGTCGCTGGAGAACCGTTCCTGTTCGCGTTGGCAGAGGGCGGTCAGACGATAAACTCGCAAGGCCTGAGTGTTAACCGGACAATGGGGGGGAGCGCAGGTGAGGTGCTCAAGACAGGCAGCAATGCGCTTGCCGTAGCCTCTGTGGCAGATGCGGTAACGAAGATCGCGGTGGCGGAAGGTACGCTGCGCTTGGCCACACCGCGCGTGGCTGCTGCCGTGCCGGTATCGAATGCCGCTGTGAACGAGCCGAGCCTGGAGGCGTTCACCAACGGGACGACCGCCGCTTACGTCAACTTCACAGCGAACGCGTCTCAACCGCCTTTTACCACCAACGGATGGACCTTTAACCGTTCGGCATATTCAAGCGGCAATTTTCTTGTTGGCGTGGCATTCGATTACCCGCGCTCGGGTCAAGTGATTACAACGGACTTGGCTCCGGATGGGCACGCAGTGCTGTACATCAACCGCGGCCGGGTGGAAACAAGTTTCTCTGTGCCTGGGGCCGGTTTTTATCGTCTCTCCTTTGAAGCAGCCGCACGCGCCGGCAACTTGAACCGGCATGTCGAGATTCGGCTTGACGGCGTAACGATCCGAAAGGTCATTACGCTGTCGACCGAGTTCTGGAAACAAGTGATACGCCTGCCGTACCTGACGGCTGGCACGCATACCATCGGCTTCGAGGGGGTCGGGTTAACGTCCACGGATTTCGCCCGCGTCGCCTTTGTCGATGACATCAGAATCAGCTCGGAGCGCCCTTGCGAAGAGGCGCCTGTCCTTGCGACGGTGACAAACGCGAGCTTCGAGGGTCCCGTCGAGCTGTTCGAGGCTGCGGTCGTGACCAATGAGCCGGCTGGAACCGGCTGGACGTTCGGCGGACTGGCGGGAATCGGGCGCATTCAGTCACTAAACAACGCGCGTTCCATGCCGCAGCGCATGCCAGAAGGCATCGCCGCCGCCGTCCTGCCGGTGACCGGCAGCGTTCGGCAGGTCGTGACCTTCCCGACCTCGGGCGTCTACCGGCTGAGTTTCGCGGCGGCCGCGCGCGTCGGGCTGGTGAATCACACGTTCAATGTGCTGTTTGACGGCAAACTGGTGCGCCCGTTCCAGACGACCGACACGGCGCTCCGGCGCTATGAGCTGACGCTACCGCCGGTGGCGACTGATGCCGAGTTGGAGGTGGCCTTCGTGGGCACGGGTGCGACCAATCAGGCGTCGTTGATCGACGATGTATTGATTGAGCGGATCGGCGCGGACGAGTCCGTGGACGCGCTCCAAAACGGCGGGTTCGAACAAGTCACCACGATCAATCCGCTGGTAACAACCAACTGGGCATGCAGCTCGCTGGCGGGCGTGTACTCCAATGTCAACGCCTGGGGCGAGACCGTGCCCTACGGAAACTATCTGGGCTACATGTCTATGACGCATTCGTTCTCGCAGGCCGTGATCTTCGCGGAGAGTGGGGCGTACGCGCTGCGCTTCCTGACGAAAACGCGGTCGTCATATCCAGTGCAGCAATTCCACGATTTCGAGGTGCTGTTCGGGGGACAGAGCTTGGGAAGCGTGTTCAACGTAGGCGGTGACATGCGGAGGTATGAACTGCCGCTGCCGCCGGTCGAAGCGGGGTTGCCCTATGTGCTCAAGTTCCAAGGGCTCCAGAGCTATTCGGTTCCGTCGGTGTCGATGTTTGACCAAATCGAGCTTGTGCCCGCGCATCCGCCGCGTCCGCGCAAGGCACTGGCCGGCCGCTTCCCCGAGACCACGGCGCTGGACATTGCGGCAGGTGCGGCGCTGGCGTTGGACTTCGAGGGACAGATCACGGTGAAAGACGTGCGGTACGCCGGACACGTCGTTGCTGGCGTCATCGACGCGACAACGCATCCGGAGTTCGTTTCTGGCACAGGCAGCATCCTTTCGCCCGCGAAGGGAACACTGTTCTCGGTGCATTAAGTGCGGGAGCGGCGCGGCTTCCCGCGCCGGCCGGAACGCGAAGGCGTTCCGCTCCAAAATGCGCCGGCTTATGGAGGCGCGTATAGAAGACAGGAGACAAGGCGGAATGATGTGGAAGACGTTACTAGCGCAGGCCTGTGCTTGCCTGGCACTTGGCATGGTGCCGATCACGGCCGCTTATGGAGGAACGCGCAGTTTTCAGGCTACCTGGGCGAGAGCGCTCGGGGGGACGCAAACAGCCGATTACCGCATCTATACCCCTCCCGCCATCGATGTGCCGCGCGTACGCGGGGTGATCTTTCTTTATCCGGGCAGCGGCGGAGACTGGCGCTTGCGCGCGGATGACACGGTCTGGCAGGAGGCGGCGCGCTCCTTGGGCTTTGCCCTCGTCGGAGCGGGCTCCAATGCCGGGTATATGAGCATCTCGGAGGCCGACGCGCAGTCCTCGCTCACGGCGATTCTCGCGGCGGCGGCCGCCGCCACCGGGCGCGCGGAACTCATCAACGCGCCTGCGGTCTTCACGGGCTTCTCTCTCGGCGGCTATGTTTCTACCGAAATGGCGAACCACGTTCGCGGCCGAGTGATCACCGCCGTTGCGCAGAGAGGAAGCAGCGTCCTCAACTCCAGCCAGCCGGCAGAAACCCGCAAGGTTCCGGTGCTCTTCATGCCGGGGTCGGAGGACAGCAACGGGCTGACAGAGCCGAACGTGACCTCTGCGAACTTCTCGAACTGGCGCTCGAATGACGGTCACGCCGGCTATGCGGTCGATTGGCGGACGCCGCATGACACGTTTGTCAATCAAGGCTGGTCGATGGCGTGGAGCTGGATCGCGGAGACCCTTGCGCTGCGCTATCCCGAGGGCGTTCTGCCGGGCCTCGACGCGGGCGGCACAGTCGCCCTGAAACCGATCCCCTTGGAGACGGGCTGGCTGGGACAGCGTCCCTATGTCACTTCGACCACCGGCGCGGACCGCAGCGCATATGTGTCCATTGCGCCTTTCGCCAGCTATTCGGGAACGGTCGGCACGGCCTCCTGGCTGCCCAATGAAGCGGCGGCCCGCGCCTATCAGGCCTTGACCTCGTACGACGGCGTGTCGAGCCGCACAGAGATTCCGCTTCAGGGCTCGCTGGCCATCGTCGGCGCGGCCAAGCCGGACACGGCGATTCAGCCGGGGCAGGTCAATCCGCCGCAGATGGCGGTCTTGCCGGTGGGCTCGGCCTTTGATATCGCCGTGGACCCGCGCGGCTTTGGAGCCTCTGCGGTGACGCTCGCCACCCCGAATCTCATCGCCAACGGGACGTTTTCGCAGTGGACCGCCGGCAAACCGGACGCGTGGTCGGCCGGGAATACGGCGGGACTCAGCCAAGGACCGGACCTCGGCTCTGCCGGGGC
The DNA here is from genome assembly GCA_964390795.1 of uncultured Lentisphaeraceae bacterium. Classification (GTDB taxonomy): domain Bacteria; phylum Verrucomicrobiota; class Kiritimatiellia; order RFP12; family UBA1067; genus CAYMLQ01. Next base: position 5,999 of record CAYMLQ010000119.1, on the reverse strand, counting down.
CTCCGCGCTGATCCGCGAGACCGCGAGTCTGTCGCAGTCGTTCACGCCTGTGACGGCGAACTTCCAGCTCCGCTTCACCTTCACGGTCAACCTGACCCTCGGCAGCAACTCGTGGAACCAGCCGCTCATTCTGGATCTTTTCCAGGCCAACCAGGCCGTGAATCCCGGCTCTCCGTGGCTCACGGTTCGGCTCACGGCCTCCAATGTTTCCACAGGACCCTTTGCCCTTACCGCGTTCACCAATAACAGCGGCGGCGTGACTGTGTCCGGCCCGAGCGTCACAGGCTCCGCCTACGATTTCCAGGCTGGCGCCTTCACGTCGGGCCCCGTGAAGTACGAGTTCGCTCTGAACTACTTCCCGGACAGCAACACCTATTCGATCAGCTATGGCCCGGTGGGCGGCACGCTGTTCAACACGGGCACGCTCGCTCACTTCCGCAACCCGACAAACCCAGCCTTCAGCGGTTTCAGCAGCGTACAGTTCTACTCCTACGTCAATGGCGCGGCGCTTGATGACGTCCGGCTTTCGGTGATTGAGGCGGTCTCGGCACCGATTCAGTCTCTGGCGTATTATGACGGCAGCCATCTGCTAGGGGTCCAGAACGCGCCTGGCACCCAGGGCTGGAGTCTGCCGCACACGCTGACCAACCGCGGCATCCACACGCTCACGGCGGTGGCCACGGACGCCCTCGGAAATAAAACGTCGGCCTTGCGCACGGTGGTCGCCGCCAGCGAGCACGCGCAGGGAACGAGCCTGTACCGGTTCGAGCGCTCCCCCGGGCTGCAGGCGGATCACTACGACCTCCTGAATCTTACCACCAACGCAACGACCGGCACCGGGCCTCAGCAGGTGGCGCTCGGGGCCTCTGGCGCAGGGGCGGCCTTCCCGCGGCAATTCATTATCGAGTACGGTCAGAACGCGCATGCCGCGCGGTTTACGGCGGCCAACGGCACCGTGTTCACCTGCCCCGACAGCCCGCTGCTGCCGTCAGGCACGACGCCGTTCACCGTGGAGGCGTTTGTCAATCTGGCGTCCGGCGGCCCGGGCGTGCAGTTCCGCACGATCGCCGCTCACGGCACGGGGTCCGCCGCCGACACGCTCAGTTGGCAGCTCGTCGTCACGGGCGAAGGCTCGACGCAGTTGGCGCGCCGCCTGGTCTTGCAGTTCTTCGGCTCTGCCGCGGGCGCGCTCGAGACGATCAACTCCGGCTTCGAGCTGCAGACGAATGTGGATTACTATGTGGCTGCCGCGTTCACGCCGACAAACACGAGCGCCGCCGGCATCACGTTCTACTTCAAGGATCTGAACGTTGGTGGCGCGCTGCAGGCTTCGAGCCGCACGCACACGCAGACCTCGATCACGAATGCGTCAACCGCCTTCGCTGTCGGCAACCGGTATGACCGCGGCAACGGCTGGGACGGTCTGCTCGATGAGGTGCGCCTGACCACACGCGCCCTTTCCGCTGATGAACTCCTTGTCAATCAGGTGCCCTTGCCGACTACGCCCGGCCTCGTGACTCCGGAGGATTCCCGCATCGCCTATTCCGACTATGTCCGGCGTTCCTTCGTGGCGGCGCCGTTTGACGCCGCCGTCACGCTGGCGCGTTTCGACCGCCTCCTTCCGATCGCCGGAAAGGGCTACGAGTGGGACAACCCCGGAACGCGCATCCGCTTCCGCACCGACGCCACGAATGCGCAGGCGACGCTCTATTACAGCACCAATCACTGCTCCACGAGCGCCCGCAACAGCAAGGGCTTTTATCGGGTCGATGGGCAAACCAACGCCGCGTGGACGTATCAGACGGTACAGGTCGCGACCGTCCGCACGCAAGAGCAGGTGGCCGTGTCGCTGACCGTCCCGCCCGGCGGCGGGTTTCACGACTACGAACTGGTGCTGCCCTACGGCGACTCGGTCGACTTCCAAGGGCTGCAGGTCAATACGAACGCGCAGTTCCAGACGCCTGCCGCACGCCCGGCAACACGGTACCTGGCCTATGGGGACTCCATCACGCAGGGCTTCACGGCCAGCGAGGTGGGCAAGAGCTACACCTATTTGGTCGCCTGTAAAAAAGGGTGGCAACTCGTCAACTTGGGGCTGGCCGGACGGGCCACCACGGCTAGCGACGGAACGACGGTGGGGTCGCTCGGTGCGGACGTGATCTCGGTGCTGATCGGTGTCAACGATTGGCAGGGCGGCGTGGCGCTGGCGACGTACAGCAACCGGCTGGACGCGTTCCTCGCGAATCTGCGGGTTCTGCAGCCAACGGTTCCGGTCTATCTGCTGACCCCCTTGTGGGTGGACGCCTCATGGAACCCGGCCTCGGATATCGCCCCTCTGGAGTCGTACCGGCAGGTGGCCCGCGCTGTGGCTGCGGCAAGGAGCGATCCGAAGCTGAGCGTGATCGAGGGGCCGGAGTTGATCGACCCCAGCATCGCGTACTTCGACCCCGTGCTCGTACACCCCAATGATTCCGGCTTCGCCATGATGTCCGACCGTCTGGTTGCCAGGATGGAGACGGCGACAACCAATGAGACGAACACGACGGTCAAGGCGTGGCTCGGCGGCGTGAGCGCCAACTGGGAAACCGCAACCACCTGGACGCCGACGGGCATGCCGGTCAGCGCCGAGTCCGTCTCGCTCAGTAATTCTGCGACCGCCACCCTGACGATTCAAAGCGGCACCGCAGCCGCGGCGGCCTCGCTCGCGTTCGACAACGCGAGCGGCAAGAACGCCACCTTGTCTATCGCGAACGGAGGCAGCCTCGCGGTGAGCGGCGCGATCACCGATGTCGGCGCGGGCAGCGCGACCCTTGCCATCGGCAACACCAACCCCGTCAGCGCCGCGAGCGTCCTGACGGCAACGTCGGCAGCGCTGACCACCCTGGGGCTGAATGCCTCCGCCTACTTGACGACGGGCTTCGACGTCACGCTTTCGTCTCAGCTGCAATTGGGCGTCGGCACCGTCAACACGGACATCACGTACCGCCAAACAGCCGGCACGATGAACATCGCGGGCCAGGGCTATGGCCTGTGCCTGTTGGAGGCCTACGCCCGTCCGACCGCCGGCACGCAGACCTACATCCTCGACGGCGGCACGCTCAAGGCGGAGCGTGTCGGCGTGGCCAACGGCAACGGCAGCAACATCGCTCCCTACTACCGCTACGCGGGCACCGGGGTGCTGGATTTCAAAAACGGCACGATCGCCACCCGCGCGGACACCCTGTCTGTGTGGTTTGAGAACGGCAGTGCGATGGAGGCCTACAACGGAACCTCCTTTCCTGTTCCCGATGCGCAGCGCAATACCAGCAAGCCGGTGACCGTCCGGCTGTCGCAGAGCGGCACGCACACGTTCAATGCCACGCACGCCAACAACCAGATCGTTTTTTCGCCCTCCGCACGGCTGACGGACAAGGCGGGGGAGGCGGGCGCCCTGACCAAGGCCGGGCCGGGCACGCTGCTCTTCACCGGCAACGGGCTCGCGGCGACCAACGACTGGACGGGCGACACGACCGTGAGCCAGGGAACCGTGAAGGTGGACTACAGCGTGATCGGGGGTGCGCAGGGCGGCATCGCCCTGCGCGACGCTTACAGCCCCCGCTCCAGACTGGTCCTCAGCGGCGGCGGCTTCGAGCTGTCTGGGCGGAACAACGCGACCAACAGCAGCTTCAGCGGCGTGGCCATTTCCGTCGGTGCCGCCACTCCGTGGAGCGGAAACTACAACGTGACGCTGCCCTCGACCGCAGGACTTGTGGTCGGCCAGTCCGTGTCCAACGCCTTCCTGCCTGCTGGAACCTATATCCGCACCCTTAACAGCGCGACTCAGATCGGACTGAGCCACATGCCCACCGGCATGGTGGATCAGACTGGACAGACGATCTCGTTCGGCGCGGCGACGTTCACCAGCGCTCAGACGGTCAGCAACGTCGTGCTGACGGGCGCCGCGTCGGCCGTCACCGTGACGCCGCGGGGCGCAGATACGCTGCTGACGTTCGGCAATGTGGCGGGCGCGGGCGGGCTGGTCAAGGCGGGCGCGGGTACGCTGCGGCTCACAGGCACGGTCGCCTATGCGGGCACGAACACCATCAGCGCGGGCACGTTGGATTTCGCCTGCGGCGGGTATACCCTGCTGACGAATGCGATCACGGGTTCGGGGACGTTCAGGCACTCCGGCGCGGGAACAACGGCGGTGATCGCGGGTTCCGGTGTCACCAACACCTTTAACGGGTCCGTGGTGGTGGACGCCGGCACGCTGCTGCAAGGCTCAGGGACGGCGACCCAGCGGCGGGGGCTTTCCAACGCTTCTTCGTTTACCGTCAACAGCGGAGGGACGATCATCACGGCGCGGGACGCGATGAGTGACGCCGCTACGTATCACTTGAACGGCGGAACGCTCAAGGCCGGTGGCGGTTTTCAGTGCCTCGGGCCGCTCACGCTGAACGGGGGCGCGCTTGCGACCGGCCCCGGTTCGGGCGGGCCGTATCAGGCGTTCGCGCTCAACGGCAATGTCGTCGTGACCGGAGCCGCGCCGTCGGTGATCCGGGCGGAGGCGGGAACGTTTAACGGCGTCCACCTGGCGTTCAACTCCGCGGCCGGTGTCCGGCGTGCCTTCCGCGTCGAAGACGTGACAGGCAGCGCGGATGCCGACCTGACCGTCTCAGCCAACCTTCTGGACAGCTCGCACACCGGCAACAGCGCGGGGCTGACCAAGACCGGCGCGGGGACGATGGTCCTAACCGGCGGAACCAATGCCTACAGCGGCGCGACCGCGGTCAGCAACGGCACGCTGCTGGTCAGCGGCGGCGGCATCAGTAACTCGGCGGTCACGGCGTCAGCGGGCGCGGCATTTGGCACGGCGGACGCGACGCTGTCGAGGGTCGCCTCGCTGACTCTGGCCGAAGAGGCAAGGCTGGTCTGGACCTATGACGGCAACGCCGGAACGGCGGGGCGGATCGCGGTGACCGGCACGATGACCCTGCCCGCCTCCTTGACGCTTGATGTGAGCGGTTCGGGCTTTCTATTCTCGGGCCAAACGCTCTTTTCCGCCGGGGCGTTTGCAGGCGCGACGGACCTGAGCGGCTGGACGATCACCGGCATACCGTATCGTGCACAGGTGGTGCGCGTAGGAAACGAATTGCTTCTGCAGGTGAACAGGGGGACGATGCTTAGGTTGAGGTGACGGCGCGCACGTTATACCGGCCGGCAACGCAATAAAGGACCCGGGCCGCCTGAAGGCGGTACAACAGACCGTTCCGAACGGTAAGGCTGCATCTGGAAATGCGCATAAGTGTTTTATTCGTTAGTCTTATTCCCTTACTGGCGAGAGCCCAGCCAGCGCCGGAGCTGCTTTTCCACGCGCCGTTCGACGGCACGGCTGAGGCTGCATTGGCGCAAGGCGCGGCAAAGCCGCTCGCTGCCGGCAACCTTGTGTTCGGCGAGGGCGTGGCGGGGCAGGCCGTTCGTTTGACCGCCGCAGCCAAAGCGCGGCTGGAGTACGCCTTCGACAAGAATGTGGAGCCGCTGCGCGGAACCGTCGCGTTCTGGTACAAGCCCGAGTGGGCGGACGAGCCGGGCGAGCGCAGGCGGCAGCTCTTCGGCTTCACCGCGCCGTGGGACGCGGCGCGTCCCGGCTCCGGTACCGTCTGCGTCTGGTATCTCGGAGCTGCGCTGCGGGGCGACACGTCGGACAAGGCGGACAGCTTTGTGACGGTGCGCCGTCCGCACGAGCAGGGCATCTGGCAGCACATCGCCTTCACCTGGGATGGAGAGGGTTCGGCGCTCTTTGTCGACGGCAAATCGTATCTGCGCAAGCGCGACAGCGACAATCCCTTTAAGGCGGCCCTGCTGGAGCCTGACACGCCGCCGAAAGGTGCGGGACGAGTCTACGACCGCAGGCGGGCCTTCACCTCTTTCCATGTCGGGTGTTCGCGCGAGGGCAAGCAGGCCGACGGGCTGATCGACGAGCTGAAGATCTTCTCCGCGCCGCTCTCCAAGGCGCAGAT
>CAYMLQ010000118.1:0-14175 GCA_964390795.1 uncultured Lentisphaeraceae bacterium | reverse complement strand
CCCAGTCGGCGTCCTTGGCGGCGCGGGACTTCTGCAGCGCCTTCTTGTTCAGGTCTTTGGCTTCTTTGCAGAATTTCTTAGTCCACGCCAGCGCCTTCTCGTACTCGGCCTGGTCGTAGATGCCTTCGCCGATGCGGCGGTCCACCTCGCACATGTCGACGTTCTCGGTGCGCATGCCCAGATAGTCCTGGAAGAAGTCGGGGCTCACGAACGAGCCCGCGATGCCCATCGAAGAGGTGCCGACCGAGAGGTACGACTTGCCGCGCATCATCGCCACAGCCAGCCCGCCTTTCACAAAGCTCAGGAGCTTTGCGCTCACATCCGCTGGGATGGACGTGTCGGTGCGGTCCTGCACCTCTTGCCCGTAAATGCCGAATGCCGGGAAGCCCTTCTGCGCGCAGCCGGCCAGCACGGCAGCCAGATAGACCGCGCCGGGTCGCTCGGTGCCGTTGAAGCCCCAGACCGCCTTGGGCAGATACGGGCTGGTGTCCATGGTTTCCGTGCCGTAACACCAACAGGGCGTGACGGTCAGCGAGACGCCGACGTTCTCGCGCTCGAACTTGGCCGCGCAGGCCGAAGCCTCGGCGCAGCCGCCGATGTTGGTGTCGGAGATCACGCACTGCACCGGCGTACCGTCCGGATATTTCAGGTTCTCGGAAATCACCTTGGCCGCGCTTTTGGCCATGTTCATCGTCTGCACTTCAAGCGACTCGCGCACACCTTTGCGACGGCCGTCTATTACCGGGCGGATGCCCACTTTGGGAAACCCGTTGTCACACCAGATCGTTTTGCTCATAAGAAATCTCCTTGATTGAGGGTTAGTATACGCTGACCTGATTTTTTTTGGAATAGCAAGAATTGACCTCGACCTGTCAATTCTTGACCTCTTGTAACCTCTTGTACCCGGGCCGTTACAGAGCTTAATTTTGCGATTGACTCGCCCGCATCTCCGCGTATAAGGTATCTGTTAAGTGGTTTTGTATTCCTGCTTGCAAATAGCGGCAGCCTGCTTCGCATTCGGTCTTGGGAGTGAAAGGAATCGTTATGAAGTCGATGTCCACGCTTCTCGTGCTCGGTCTCGCGACCGGCGTGCTGGGTTCTTCGCCGCTCTGTTTCGGAGCTGCGCCTGTGCTTCTGTGGAATGATGCCGCCGGTACGAATGCGTGGAACGCGGCTGAAACCAACTGGCTCGACGCGACGGATCAGCCCGTGGCGTGGCAGCCGGGAGCCCAGGCGGCGTTCTCAGGCGCGGGGGGCGCCGTTCAGATCGAAGAGGATGTGCGCGCGACAAACATCCTCTTCACCGGCAGCGGGTACACGCTGCTCGGCGCAGGACGCCTCACGGTCGAAGGCTCGCTCACCTCGGCGGTCGAGTCCGCCAACAGCATCGCCGCCAATCTCTCTTCTGCCGGCGGTCTGACCAAGACCGGCGCGGGCACGCTCACCCTGAGCGGCCCCAGCGCGAGCTTCACCAACACGGCCGCGGTTGCTCAAGGCACCCTTGCGCTTCAGTCCGTCGCCATTCCCGGCGCTCTGTCCGTCGCTTCGCCGGGCGCGGTCGCTGCCCTGCCGACCGTTGGCGGCGGCCTGATGGGCTTCTATTACAACGTGACGCCCAACAGCGCCAATTTCACCTCGCTCGCCGCTATGGAGGCCCACTTCCAGACGCTGATGCCCGACCTCGTCGCTCCGAGCAGCCTAGTGGGCGCGTCCTTCGACTTCGGCAGCACCGGCGCGCTCTTCCCGCAGCCCTATGGCTTGGGCGGCAGCCGCACCAACAACTTCGAGGCCGTCTGGCGCGGCACACTCACGGTGCCGGCAAGCGCGTTCTACACGTTCCGAATCACACATGACGACGGCATCCTGCTGGCAATGGACGGAAATATGGTCGTGAGCCGCTTGGCGAACGTCGTCACCGACGGCACGGTCTACCTGGATGCGGGACCGCACGATATGATTCTCGGTCTCTATCAGGGAACCGGACCCAGCGCGATGCAGGTTCAGATCAAAGCGCTCTACGGATCCTTCGCGCCGCTGCCCAACGCCTGGCTCACGCCCTACACGTCGGTCGGCGCGCTCAGCGGCAACGGCGCCGCCTCCCTCTCGGCGAGCGGCTCGTCGTTCAACGCGGCCCAGAAAACCTCGACGACCTTCAGCGGTGCGCTGACCGGACCTGCGGGCTCGCTCTTCACCAAAAGCGGCGCAGGCACACTGACCCTCACCTCCGCCTCTGCCGTCTCCAACGCCTTTGAGGGCGACGTGGCCGTGCAGGGCGGCGTGCTGGCCCTCGCGACGGGCGAGCGGATCGGCAATGCCTCGGCCGTCGCTATCGCGGGCGACGCGTGCCTGAGGCTGGCCGCGGATGAGACGCTCGGCTCGCTCTCTGGCGCAGGCACCGTCACGCTCGGCGGCGGCTCCTGCGTCTTTGTTTCCCCCTTCAACACCGAAGCCGACTCCGGCCTCTCGACGAACAAGACCTACACGCATCTGCTGGATTTCCCGGACAACGGCAACCCCGCCTCGACCAACGGCGTGACCTTCCTCTCGGCCGGCATGAGCGGCAGCGCCAACGGCTACTCCTGGAGCACCGTCAATCCGCCGCCCAGCTCGTGGAACGACGCGCAGGGCATCGGCAACGACAGTGTGCGCTCAGGCTTCGACCGGCTGCTCTGGGATTTCGTTTACGGCTCCACCGACTACACGCTGACCCTTGCGGGCCTGCGTCCCGGCCAGACCTACGAGACGCGCCTCTACTTCCGCAGCTTCGGCGGGGCCAACCCCAACTCCCCCCGCAAAGTGACCTTCTCCTTCACGGCCGGCGCGGCCTTCGTTGGCGCGGTTTACTACAATCCCGACACGTACACGCGGAGCTGGGTCAGCTGCCGCTACACGGCCGATGACGCCGGTTCGCTCTCGGTCCGCGTGATCTCGCACAGCAGCGGCAACACCTGCCACCTCTACGGCTTGTCAAACGAGGAAACTGCTCCGCCCACTCCGGCCCCGGTCGTGCCCCCGACAACGTGGCCCCGGGCGCTCGTCTTCACGAATGACGCCGACTCCGGCATTTCGACCGCCAAGACCTACACGCACAAACTGGACTTCCCGACCTACACCCCCGCCGCTATTGTCAACGGCGTTACATTCACGGCCGCCGCCATGAGCGGTAGCGCCGACGGCTACGCGTGGGCCACAACAGGCACCACACCGACCGGCTTGTGGGGCGATAACCGTGGAGCCGGAGTCGAGAACTTGCTCTACGACTTCTATTACGGCTCAACCGACTTTACGCTGACCCTCTCAGGCCTGCATCCCGGACAGGTCTACGAGACGCGTATCTACTGCCGCAGCTTCGGCGGCGCTGGGACTGATACGCTCCGCGACGTGATCTTCACGTTTACGGCAGGTGCCAACCTCATTGGCGCTGTCACCCACGACATTGACACCTGGGTGCGGAGCCGCGTCGAGTGCCGCTATACCGCAGACGCCTCCGGAACCCTCGCAATCCGCGTGGTCTCTCCCAACAGCGGCAACACGTGTCATTTCTACGGCTTGTCCAACGAGGAGGTCAACGGGCAGCCCCGGCTGACGCTCAACACCCCCGCTGGCAGCCAGGCCCGCTTCTCCGGCCCGCTCACCGGCTACGGCACGCTGACCAAACTGGGATCCGGCACGCAGACGTTCGGCGGGGCCTGCCGCCTCGCCGCGCCGGTCGATGTGCAGGCCGGCACGCTCGCCTTCGAACCCGGCGCCGCCGTGCCCTCCGGCGTGGTCGTGCGCGCGGGCGCCACGGTTGCGGCGCCCAACGGCAACGTCCGGCTCGGCGGCCTCGAAGGCGCGGGCACCTTCAGCCTGGCGGGCAACACGCCGTACCCGGCCACCAATCTCATCTACCAGTCCGCGTCTTTCACCAACGACGACGGAACGGGCATCTCGTCCGCCAAAGTCTATACGCACAAGATCGACTTCGGAACCCGAACGGCGCCGGCCACGGTGATCAACGGCGTGACGTTCGACAAAGTGAGTACCGTCAGCGGCACGCTCAACGGGTTCGGCTGGTCCAATTTCCCGCCGCTTACCCATTACGGCAGCTCCCCGGAAGGCGCTCATGGCGTTTCGACTAACAGCGGCATCTACAACTTGCTGTACGACATGGACTACGGCCTGCAGTTTCCCGGCTCGGCCACAATGCAACTGACCGGCCTGACTCCCGGAAAGCGTTACGAGGTCCGGTTCTACAACCGCTCCTGGGGCTGGGGCGGCAGCCGGACGCAGACGCTGACTTTCGACCCCGACGGCGAGGGGCCGGTCAGCGAGGCGATCACCTTCAACCCCGACTCGCTGGACCCCAACTTCGTCGCCTACCGCTACACCGCCTCGTCGTCGGCTTTGAATATCGCGGTCCAGTCGGCGACCAGCAATCAGACCTATCATATCTACGGCCTCAGCAACGAGGAGACGTCAGACGCGACGTACGTGCCGGTCACGGTCGACATCGCCACGGACAGCGTTCTCAGCGGCCCGATCACGGGCGCGGGCGGCTGGGTCAAGACCGGCGCGGCCACGCTCACCGTCACCGGCGAGAGCACCGCCACCGGCCCGCTCAGCGTCGGCGCGGGCACCTTCGGAGTAACGGAGGGCGGCTGCGCGACCTTGGGGCCCGTGAGCGTGGCCGCAGGCGCGACCCTCTTCGGCGACGGCCGCATCGGCGGCGACGTCACGGTCAGCAGCAACGCCTGGCTCAGGGCGGGCACGGCAACAGCCTGCGGCACGCTGCAAATCGGCGGCTCGCTCACCTTGGCTCAGGGCGTTCTGCTCGCCTACCGCTTCGGCGCCACAGCCAGCGACCTGTTCACGGTCGGGGGCTTGCTGACGTTCCCGGCCAACGGCGTGGTGCAGGCCGCGGCCCTCCCTGCGGGCGCCCAATCTCCGACCCGCGCGGCCTTCTTCACCTCCGCTCAAGCCATCAGCGGCCCGGACGACCTCTCCGGCTGGACAGTCACAGGTGCGAACAAGACCAGCCTCAAATACAGCGACGACCGCACGATCATCTACTTCTGTACCCAGCGCGGCACGCTTATTCAGATCCTGTAGTTCTCCTGCGAACGACTAAACCGGGCAGCTCTTCGGGACTACAGGGGCCGGCGGCGGGTTCGGGGAACCGCGCCCTACCGGACGCCACGACGCGCCTTCGGGACACGGCGCCCTTCGGTAGGGACGCCTCCCCGCAGGCGTCCGCAGGGCTGTGCGCGTGCGCCCTTGCCGCTACAAGGGGTGGCGCGCGCCCTCCGGACGCGCCCTGCGCATGATTTCCCGCCTGTTTGGGAACGGACCAGTCAAAATTAGAATTGCTGCGTTTGTTCGCGTTTGTGGCGGGATTCGTTTGCCGGATCGGGTGGAAGAGCGTAAGATTAACTGTGACTTTATATGGAAATGAGGCAACTATGCATAAGATGACGAGTTCACGGGGGTTGCGACTGCTCGGCTTGCTGGCTTTTCTGGCAGGCGCGGAGGCGTTGGCAGAGACGCGGTATGCAGTGCTGGCAGGGTGCGACACCTATGAGGGCGGGCTCGCGCCCCTGAACACCAGCGTCAACGACATCCAGGGCATGAAAGACAGCGTGCTGTGCGCGGCGACCGGGTATTGGCTGGACACCCACACGGTGCTGCTTAAAAACAGCCAGGCGACGCGCCAGCGCGTGAGGGATGAGATTGCCGCGGCGGCGAGGCTCTGCCGGGACGGGGATGTCTTTTTCTTCATGTACTCCGGTCATGGCGCGCAGGACTACGACTACGAATACTTCGAGATGCTCTGCCTGTATGATTACGACTACGGCGACTGGGAGCTGGGCGAGGACCTGGCGCTGTTCAGCAGCGGCGTGAAAATCGTGGTGATGCTCGACACCTGCTACTCCGGCGGCATGTTCAAGGCGGCGGGCGTGACAGCGGACCAGCTCAGGTTTCAAAAATTCGCCGAGCGTGTGATGGCCTCTTACCAGCGGGCCAAGCAGGCGGACCCGCGGGGCGAAGCTCTGGTTTCCAAAGCCGCCTTAGGTGCGAATGTCGCCTTTATGACCGCCTGCAACAAGTTCGAGCTGTCCTGGACCAGCTCGTCGGGCTACAGCGTCTACGCGGGCTACGTGCTGGACGCGGCCCAGTCGCCGCTGGCAGACACCAACAATGATGGCAGAAAGACGTTTAAAGAACTTCACGACTACGCGGCGCCCAAGGTGGTGGCAGATACGCAGAGCGACGAGGTGCAGACGCCGCAGAGCTATCATCCCGAGGTGCTGGGCAGCATCGTGGTGTCAGGCGAGTCCGCCGTGATCCGCATGGAGTCCTCCGGCGTGACCGTTTCGGAAGGGGGGCGCTCGGTGACCCTGCTGCTGTCACGTGAGGGCGCTGCCACACGGGCGGTCAGCGCGGAAATTATGGCCATCGGCGAGACGGCTGTGCCCGGCAAGGATTTCACGGTGCCGGCCGTCAAAACCGTGACATGGGCTGCGGGAGACCTCACGCCGAAAAGCGTGGCCCTCGCGATCACCGACGACACGCTCAAGGAAAGCGACGAGACGTTCTGGGTCCAGTGCGCCAATGCGAAACTGGCCGTGATTGACGAGCTGCGGTCTGCGACGCTGGTGACGATTGAGGACAATGACATGGGCGTGCCGGGAAGCCTGCGCTTCGCCGCCTCCGCCGCAAGCGCGGTCGAGACCCTGGGCTTCGTGCCGCTGAGCGTGACGCGCACGGGGGGCAGTGACGGCGCGGCTCTGGTCCATTACCGAACCATCGCGGGCTCGGCAACGGCGGGCGCGGACTATGTCGGACTCGAAGGCACGCTGGCGTGGGGAGCCGGCGACGGAACCCCGCGTGTCATCCAGGTGCCGGTGCTGCAAGATGCGGTCTGGGAGGAGGACGAGACGTTTCGCGTGGAGTTGTCGGACGCCTCGGGTGCGGTGTTGGGTGCGCCGGCCGCGGCGACGATAACGATCAAGAACAGCGGGGTGCTCAAGGCCCCGGGCAAGATCCGCATCGCTCCCGCCGCCCTGTCGGTGTGCGAGTCCGAGGGCGTTGCGCGCGTGACCGTGCTGCGCGAGGGCGGCAGCGACGGTGCGGTGGAGGCGGCCGTCGCGACGGTGGCTGGCACCGCGAAGGCGGGCGTCCATTTTGTGGCAACCAACGCGGTGCTGCGTTGGGCGCACGGCGACGCTGCGCCGCAGATCATTGACGTGGCGCTGCGCAACGATGGCGTCTTTAAGCCGGACCTGGCATTCAGGCTGCAACTGGGCGCTCTCAAAGGCGGTGCGGCCGGCGCAACGGGCGGGACGGTGGCCACGGTGACGCTGCGCGACGCGCTGTCTTCCGTGTCGCTGCCTCAGGCTTTGGGCTATGGCGCGGGGAGCTTCACGACCGGTTTGACCGGCGGCTGGTACGGCCAGCAGGGCGAGAGCGCGCTCGGCAACGCGGAAGCCGCGCAGCTCTACAGCGCAGGCGTAACCAAAGGCAAGGACGCCTGGATGCAGGCTGCGGTCACGGGTTCCGGCGTAGTCGGCTTCTGGTGGCGCGGCGCGGCGCAGGCGCAGGACACGCTGCAGTTCCTGATCGGCTCGACGGTGAAAACGCAGCTTGTGGGCGTTTCCGGCTGGCAGCAGGTGGAGGGAATTGTGGTGCCTACAGGCAACCAGACGCTCAAGTGGCGCTTTCTCAGAGTGTCCTCCGTGACGAATGCGGCGGATACGGCGTGGGTGGATCAGGTGACGTGGCAGCCCGACGCAGCCAAACCGATTGGCCCTGCGCCGGCGACGGGCGGCTTGCTCACAAGCGAGCCGCGCCAGGTGGCGTGGCAGGCGGCGGCGGGCGCAGGGACATACAACGTCTATCTGGGCTCCTCTTCGGCGGTGCAGACCCAGCTGCTCGGACAGACGTCCGAAACGGCGCTGGCGCTGCCGGCGCTGGCGGCGGGCGCTACCGTGTATTGGCGGGTCGATGCGGTGAGCGCGACGGGGCGAGTGACCAAGGGCGTCGTGTGGTCCTTCAAGGTTCCTGCGGGTGCGCTGGCGCGGGTCGCTCCGCCGGCTGCGCAGACAGCGACACTGGGCGTACCCTTCAGCCTGACGCTCGCGCTTCGCGAGGGAAGTCCGGCCGCCACGGGCTACAGCGTCAAAGGCCTGCCGCCAGGCGTGACGGCGGCGGCGGGTGGCGTGATCGGCGGGCGGGCGTCCAAAGCGGGCGCCTATGCGGTGACGGTGGCGGCTCTGAACGGGTTCGGTGCGGGCCCGTCCGAGGCCTTCACGCTGACGGTCAACGCGCTGCCAGCAGCGATGACCGGATCGTTCGCCGGACTGTCGGGCGTCGGCGCCGAGACGGGTGATACGGCTCGGAAATTGCACGGCGCCGTGCAGATGACCGTGAGCGTGGCAGGCGCGCTGAGCGGAAGCTTGCGTCTGATGGATGGCACCTTCAGCTTTAGCGGCGTCTTCCAGCGCGACGCCGAGGGCATCTATTTTGAGGCGCCCGTCAAACACAAGGATGGGCGGATTTCAACGGTTCAGGTGTGGCCGTACGAGGACCCGGCTCTGGCGCAACAGGGGTATCGCGGTATCCTCTTCAACGCTGACGAGGCGCGCGATCTGGTGCTGACGCGAAATGCGTGGCTTGAGAACAAACCAGCGCTAGCAGAGTACGCGGGCTACTACACCGTCGCGCTGCCTCTGGGCGATGCCCGGGGCGCCGAGTTCTATCCGACGGGGACCGGCTACCTGACCGTCAAACTCGAGGCGACCGGCGCGGCGACGCTGGCCGGCGTGTTGTCGGACGGCACGGCGTGGAGCAGCTCGACACCCGCGTTCGTTGCGCCGGACGGCGAGGGGCTGGTCGTGCCGGTTTTCGCGCCGCTCTACAAAGGCGTGGGGCAGCTCTGGGGCACCCTGCGTATCGCGCCGAACGGCACGGGAGTCTCGGACAATATGATCGCCCCCTACCTGGGCGTCACTTTCTCCGATGCCGACGCGAGCAGCAGAAAGGGACTGGTGTGGTACACCGGCGTTCAGGCGCAGTGGCGTTTCTATCCCGACGGGTTCGATCTGGATCTGGATGCGACGGGCGCGACCTACCAGACGGGCGCGGTGACCGCCGAGGCCCGCTTGGGCAAGTCCGACCATCTGCTGTACCTGAGCTTCGACCCAATCAGCGAAGCCGCATATGACCCCTCGCTCACGGTTGCGCTGTCCGGAAGCACGATCTGGCTGCCGCCCGTTGGCGCGGCGAACCTCTGCGGCACAACGTTGAGCCTAAACGGACAAACCGGGCTCTTCAGCGGTGCGTTCACCTTGCGCGACACGGTCTCCGGCAAGACGGTAACCCGCCAGGTCACCTACAAAGGGGTGCTGACCCCGCTGCAGTGGACGTTCGGCGATACGACCTATGAGTCTCCGGGTTCCGGCTTCTTTACGGTAAACGGGCTCTTGCCCTCGCCGACTACGTCGTGGATCGATTCGCTCGGCACGCAACTGCTGTGGGTGCCGCTCAACTGAGTCTGCGATTCCATTGGAGATAACGGATACGAAGGTGAAGCGTATGAAGCGATGCTCTTCTCTTAAGCTGTTCAGTCTCGTCGTCCTGGCCTCGGCGGGGTGCGGGCAGGCCGTTGCTGCCGAGCGGCCCAATATCGTCTACATCCTTTGCGACGACCTCGGGTATGGCGACGTACAGGCCCTGAACCCGGCGCGCGGCAAGATCGCCACGCCCAACATTGATCGGCTGTCCAGACAGGGCATGACGTTCACGGATGCGCATTCGGGATCGTCAGTCTGCACGCCCACGCGCTACGGGATCCTGACCGGGCGTTATGCCTGGCGCACGCGGCTGCAGAGCGGCGTGCTGTTCGGACTCAGCGCACCGCTCATCGCGCCGGACCGGCTCACCGTCGCCGGGCTGCTGAAGACGGCGGGCTACCACACCGCCTGCATCGGCAAATGGCATCTCGGCCTCGGCTGGGCCGGCCAGACTACGGACGACGGCAGCCTCAAAGGCGGCCATGTGGATTACACCCGCCCGTTGACGGACAGCCCTGTCACGCACGGGTTCGACACGTTCTTCGGGATCGCAGGCTCGCTCGACATGCCGCCCTTTGTCTGGATTGAGAACGACCGCTTGACCGAACAGCCCACGGCCACAAAGAAATGGCTGCGCGAGGGCCCTGCCGGAGCGAGCTTCGAGGCGGTGGATGTTCTTCCTAAGCTGACAAGCCGGGCGATCGGCTATGTCGCGTCGCGCGCGGCCGAGGCCAAGGCCGGCCGGCCCTTCTTCCTCTACCTGCCCCTGGCCTCGCCACATACGCCGATCGTGCCTTCGCCGGAGTGGCAGGGCCGGAGCGGCCTCAGCCCCTACGCGGATTTCGTGATGCAGACTGACCAGTGCGTGGGACAGCTTCTGGACGCGCTGGAGAAGCAGGGGCTGACAGAGAACACGCTGGTCGTCTTCACGAGCGATAACGGCTGCTCGCCTGCGGCGGACGTGAAAGGGTTGGAGTCCAAGGGCCACTATCCGAGCGCGCAGTGTCGCGGGTACAAGGCGGACATCTGGGAGGGCGGGCACCGCGTGCCTTTCATCTGCCGCTGGCCCGCAAAAATCAAGGCCGGCACGACAAGCGCTCAGCTGGTATGCCTCACTGACCTGATGGCCACCTGCGCGGAGCTGGCGGGCGAGCGGCTGCCGGACAGCGCGGGCGAGGACAGCGTCAGCCTCCTTCCGGCGTTCCTCGGCACAGACCGTGCGCCGCTGCGCGAGGCTGTGGTACACCACTCGATCGAAGGGCGCTTCGCGCTGCGCCAGGGGCACTGGAAGCTGGCGCTCTGCCCCGGCTCCGGCGGGTGGTGCGCGCCGCGCGATGCTGCGGCATGCAAGGCGGGGCTGCCGCCCGTCCAGCTCTACAACATGGGGCAAGAGGCTGGCGAGCAGAAGAACCTGCACGCAGAGAATCCAGACATCGTCGAACGGCTGACCCTGCTGCTTGCGAGCTACGTGGCAGAAGGCCGCAGCACGCCCGGGGCGCCTCAAACCAACGACGTGCCGGTGGTCATTCCACACACCACAAATTTTTGTGGCCGCGCACGTATATCCGCCCCCCTGCAAACGCGGGCGTCGCGCTGACCGCGTCGCCCAGCGGATTCACCGACAGCTCCTTGCCCTCGCGCCCCGCCGCAAAAACGCGGAACACGCCTTTCACGCGGTCCACCACATACAGCCTGCCGCCCGCCACGACCGGCGACGCGTAGAACCCGTCGGCAAACTCCTTGTGCCACACCTCCTTGCCGTCCGTCAAGCCGTGGCACCGCACCTCGCCCGCATCGGTCACCAGATACACCAGCCCGTCGGCGATCACCGGGCTCGCCACATCCGGCAGGTTGCCGTCCTCCCACTCCCACAGCTTCTTGGGCTCGCCCTCGGGCGTCATCTTGAACGCGATCATCTTGGAGTAGCAGTTCGCCGCCAGCCAAACGTCGCCCTCCCACGCGAGCGACGGCGCGACCTCGCCCGTCACCGCCTCCACCTGCCACAGCTTCTTTCCGGTCGCCATCTCAAGTCCCCACGTCTGCTGGCTGGCGTGAACCAGCAGCAGCGGCTTGTCGCACGTGGGCATCACCAGCGGCGTGCTCCACGACATGCCCACCTCGCGCGGCGTCTCCCACAGCGTCTTGCCTGTGCCCTTGTCGAGCGCGAGGATCTTCGCCTTCTCCTCCTGGTCCCACTGCACGAGCAGCATCTCGCCGCAGTAGACCAGCGACGACGCGTGGCCGTACGTGTTGTGCGGCCGCCCCAGAAAGACCTGCCACACGAGCTTGCCCTCGTGGTCCAGCGCAGCCACGTCGCCCGTTCCGAAAACCGCATACACGCGCGTCTCGTCGCACGCGGGCGTGGAGGCGGCGAACCCGACCTCCTCGCCGACCTCGGGCAGCGGCTCGCCCGCCTTCGCTCCATCCGGAATATCGGTGCTCCACAGCAACGCGCCCGTCTCCGTATCGTGAGCCATCACAGTCCGCGCCGCCGCGTCGCCTGCCGTCAGGAACAGCCGTTTGCCCCACACCACCGGCGTGGCCGCCCCCCCCTTTGCGAGCGGCACCTTCCACTTGACGCTTTGTCCCGTCTCGCCGTTCCACGCCAAAGGCGCGTTGGTGAAAGAGGCGCGGCCGGACATCGAAGGGCCGCGCAGGAAGGGCCACTGTCCCTCCAGGGCCTCCGGTTTGGTGCCTTTGCGGCAGGGGCAGACATGCACCTCTCCTGGTTTCAGTTCCGGGTTCGTCAGCCGCGCCCGCAGGTCGCGATCGGACGGCGGCGGCGCACGCCGCCCGTGCCTCACTTCCAACGCAGCCGCGCCCAGCAGCAGCACCACGCCCGCCGCCATCACCGCCGCCACCGCCAGCCGGTCGGTACGCGCCGGATCGCTCTCGGCTAGGCCGCGCGGATCGGGTATGTTCAGGCTCATCCGCCACGCCACGCCGAAACATCCCGCCGTGACGAGCAGCCCCAGAACCAACAGCGCCATGCCGCCTTGGCGGAACGTCAGACTGTTGAAGTAAGCCCGCCGCGCAAGCAGATCCATCTCCCGCGCGAACAAAACCGACTGCGCGTCCTGCGGCGCGGATCGCCCCTGCGCCAGCGCCCGCGTCAGCACTTCTGAACGCACGGTCTCAGCCTGCCCCGACCGATGCCAGTCTGCCGCCAGCAATGCGGCCACGGTCAGACTGAAGACCAGCGCCACAAAGCCGACGCCCCGCGCGCACTGCCGCAGCGTCTGATACCGTTCCGTCATCCCCTTGCACTCCATATGTCACCCCCAAATAGATCGTCATCGAAAAACGAGTCGCGCGACCTGCGCTTCCCGCCCTTTCCGCGCTTCGCCTGCTTCTTCGGGTTGCGGATCTCCTCCAACTGCTGCTCCATGCGCCGGACTTTCGCCTTCACATCATCGACGTCAGCCCGGATCTCGGCCTCGGCCGCCCTCAGCTTCCCGCCCCGCTCCTTCTCCGTCAGCGTGGAGAAGCCCCAGGCGAGGTCGCGCCTGGCCTCGCTCAGGCGGGACGCCAAGCTGCGCAGGGACTGCTTGAACAGCGTGGCGAGCGATTTCAGGCGTGATACCGGAGTCGCCGCAGTGACCTCCCCGGTCATCTGTCCGTTCTTCGCATGCAGAAACTCCAGCCGCGCCAGGTCGCCCGCGCGGTAGGCGTCCTGGACCTCGTGCCACAGGCGCATCCGCTCGGGCGTGACTTTTCCGCCCCCGTCCGGATGCAGCTCCCGCACCAGCTCGCGGTAGAGCGCCTTGATCCGGTCGGCCCGTTCCGATCCCTCTTGCCGCGCCTTCCGCTTCTGCGGCGGCATGCCCAGCATGTGGCGCAGGAAATCGTCGAAGTCCGCCTCCTCTTCCGTCTCGGCCTCGTCCCCGGCCCATTCGCCGCCCTCGTCGTCGGCCGGCTCGTCGTCGGCATCCTCTGAGGACGCGTCGTCTTCGAACTCGTCTTCCAGCGCGTCAAGCTCCGCATCAATATCCGCGTCAAGTGCCTCGATCCGCGCCAGGCACTCGGCGGGGCTATCGCCCGATAAGACCATCTCGCTGTCGATCTCGTCGAGCAGGCTGGCCAGCTCCTCGAACTTCGGCAGTAGGACGCGCAGCTCCTCGCGCAGGGGTCCCGCGTGCAGGGCCAGCGCCCGCGCGAACTCGGTCGTGTCGCTCGTCTGGTAGCGCTCCCATTCGGCTGCGGCGGCCTCGTACTTTTTGCGCGCCTGCTCGCACTCCCTGGCCACCCTCTTGCGGATCGCCGCAGTGTCGAGCAGAACCAGTGCGCGGGTTCTCGGTGCGGCACCCTTTTTGTGGGCGCGGTGCGCGTTTCGCGTCGGGTATGGCTTCGGTCGTGGCATCAGCTCTGTCAGTGTTTAAACGAAATCGCGTCATCCCGATGGGTTTGCCGGGTGAGCAAGGCGATATCGTGCAAAAAACCGCCGCATAATGCAACCCCTCATATTTTGTATTCGTTCTTCATTTCCGCATCGCAGACGTGATATTTTATTGTCCTTGGCTGCGGCGAGATGATCGCTTGTGCGGCAAGGTGGTGTTTTTCAACAAGGGGAATTATGCCGAGCACCGGATTATGCCGAGTTGCGGGTCAACGGTGCCGAAACACC
>CAYMLQ010000117.1:0-14227 GCA_964390795.1 uncultured Lentisphaeraceae bacterium | reverse complement strand
TCGCGCAGCTTGTACTTCTGGATCTTCTGGCTCGCGGTCATCGGATAGGCGTCCACAAAGCACACATGCTTGGGGATTTTGAACCAGGCGATCTTGTTGCGGCAGAACTCGTCGACATCCTGTTCAGTGATATCTGCGCCGGTCATGCGGATGATGAAGGCGACCGGTTGTTCGCCGTACTTCTTGCTGGGCACGCCGACGATCTGGACATCCTGCACGCCGGGCATGTGCCCGATGAAGTCCTCAACCTCCTTGGGTGAAATGTTCTCCCCCCCGCGGATGATCAGATCCTTCAGGCGCCCGGTGATGTAGTAGTACCCCTGCTCGTCCATGCGTCCGATATCGCCGGAGTGCAGCCAGCCGTTCGGATCGATACAGGCGGCGGTCTGCTCAGGCATTTTGAAGTAGCCGGTCATCGTGTTGTAGCCGCGGCAGCAGATCTCGCCGGGCTCGTTGATCTCGCAGATCTCACCCGAGTCGGGGTTAACGATCGCAACCTCGATACCCGGAAGCGACTGGCCGATCGACAGGCACTTGCGCTCGAGGCTGGTCTCGAAATAGCGTGTCTGCGTCATCACCGGGCCGGCTTCGGTCAGTCCATAGGGGATGGTCACCTCGCGCATGTGCATCAGCTCCACACACTGTTGCATGCGCTTGGCCGGACAGGTCGTTCCCGACATGATGCCGGTGCGCAGCGAGGAGAAGTCAAACTTGTTGAAGAGCGGATGATCGAGCATCGCGATATACATCGTCGGGACGCCATAGACGGCGGTACAACGCGCCTTTTCGATCGACATCATCACGTTCACGGCGTCGTACCTCTCGACCAGAACCATGGTCGCGCCGTGATTGATGCAGGCCATCACACCCAGCACGCAGCCGAAACAATGGAACAGCGGCACCGGAATGCAGACGCGGTCCGCCGCAGACAAATTCTGGCAGGCGCCGATCCAGAAGCCGTCATTCGCGATATTCGAGTGCGTGAGCTGCACGCCCTTGGGGAAGCCGGTCGTTCCGGAGGTGTACTGCATGTTCACCACATCGTGGCAGCCCAGCTCCCGCTGCCGGGCCTCGTACACCTCGTTCGGAGTCTGCACAGCCAGCGAAAGCAGCTCGCTGATCGAGAACATGCCGCGGCGCTTCTCGGGGCCCAAGAAAAACACGCGCTTCAGGAAGGGATACGTTGCCGACGTCAGCTGACCGCGCGGCTGTTCCCGCAGCTCGGGAATCAGCGCGTAGATCGTTTGCACGTAATCGGTGTCGCGGAAGCCGTTGATCAGGAAGAGATTTTCCGTTTCAGACTGCCGCAGCGCGAAATCGATCTCTGCGCTCTTGTAGCTCGTATTCAACGGGAGCAGCACGGCGCCGATTTTGGCGGCCGCAAACATCAGCGGGATCCAGTGCGGCACGTTCGTCGCCCAGAGCGCGATCTTTTCTCCGCGCCCCACCCCCATCGCCATCAGGCCGCACGCCAGACGGTCGACCTCGGCACCGAACTCGTACCAGGTCAGCCGATAGCCGCGGTCGGCATACACCAGCGCGTCCTGCGGGCCGCACCGGGCGATGGTCTGATCCAGCAGCTGGCCGAGCGTGTAATCGCGCGTCACCGGCTGATTACTCCACGGCAGCCCGCGCGACACCGCTTGGCGGTAAGGAGGGTTACAGGGCGCCGTATTGCACGGATCCGTCAAACGGAAAAGTGTCTCGGTCATGCGCTCGCTCCTTACATCGGCATGAACACCACAGCTTGGATCGTCGCCGGCTGCCCGTTGGCGGCCTTGACGGCGTGCGGAACGATCGAGTTGTAATACATGGAGTCGCCCGTCTTGAGCACATGCTTAGCGCTGCCGTACACCAGTTCCACTTCGCCGGAGGCAACCACGATGAACTCTTCGCCCTCATGCGACGAGAGGTGCGGCTGCGCCTGCGCCTCGATCTCGATATAGAAGGGCTCCATGTGGCGGTCATGCTTGCCGCTTCCCAACGGGAAATAGTGGAATCCTTCAGAGACGCACTCTTTGTGTGAAACCGCCGCTCTCGTTCGCTCGCCCACCCGGTTGATCACCGGATCAGGCGTAAACTGGTCGTCCATGAAGGTGCCCAGCCGCTGGCCCAGCCCGCGCGCCAGCTTCACCAGCACGCCGAGCGCGGGATACACCTCGCCGGCTTCAACGGCAACGATCACAGACTCCCCGACGCCCGTTGCTGCCGCCAGCGCCTCGCCCGTCAGGCCCAGCCGCTCCCGGAACGTCCGCAGACGCCCCCCGACACTTTTGGCCCCGTCTATCGACATAGTCCCCCCACTTCAAAAGAAAGGCGGCCCCTTCCGAGGCCGCCACATACCTGTCCTGCCTGTTACCGGAAGATGATGTAGAGAATCGCGGTCACGACAACGACGCCGATACCTGCCCACTTGGCGCCTTGCGACGTCTCGAGGTTCAAGTTCGTAGCGGTCTGGAAGACGACTGGCTGAGGCAACCGCATGAACTGGCCCAGAACGAACATGACAGCCAAATTGGTCACCAGGCAGATCGCCATGGCGTTCAGGAAGTCGATTTGGAGGCCAAACCACCTGCCCGCAAGGTTCAGCGCGCCATACAGCAGCGGATTGAGCAACAGGCCGACAACACCCACCCAGCCGTTGGCCGTGCGATTCAACAGGCCAAACACGAAGACCGCCAGCACGCCGGGAGAGATAAACCCTTGGAACATCTGGATGTACGTGAAAATGCCGCCCAGATTCGGATTCGCCAGCATCGGCGCGAGCACGCAGCCGATCACCACGAAGACGCCGACGCAGATGCGTCCGACGCCCACCAACTGCTTCTGTGTGGCCTTCTTGTTGATATACGCGTGATAAATATCGATCGAGAAGATCGTGGATGCCGCGTTCAGAACAGCGGCCAGCGACGACACGATCGCGCCCAGCAGCGCAGCCAGAACAAAGCCCAAAAGGCCATTGCCTGGCTTGACCAGTTTCACGATCAGCAGCCCAAGGGCTGAATCGTACTTGTAGCCCGTCAGGCTCTCGCTAACAACCCTTTTTCCAGCGATCTTGGCAGCAGCACGCTCTGCCGCATTATAGGCCGTCAGCTCGGCAGCCAGCTCAACATTGTTCTGCGCCCAGCCGTTGTCGAAGTCCAAAACCGCGAAGACGGCGGCGTCATTCTTAACCTCGTTGTAGTGGGCAATCACCTTGGCGTTCGCGATCTTGATCGCGGGATCGCTGGCGCCACGCTCGGCCATCTCCTTGCTGTACAGGTTGAAAGCGATCAGTCCGGGGAACACGATGATGAACGGGATGATCAGCTTGAGAGCGGCCGCAAAGACAATCCCCTTCTGGCCTTCGGCCAACGAGGCGGAGCCAAGAATGCGCTGCGTGATATACTGATTCAGGCCCCAATAATAGAAGTTCGGAATCCACAGGCCGATGACCAGCGCAGTCCAGGGAATGATCTTGTCGGTCTTCGGCAAAAACATGTGCAGCTTGTCGCCGTTCAGCGCAAAGAACTTGGAGACGCCGCCCGCGCTATCCGCCACAGCCGCCACGCCGCCCGCGCCGGTGACCAGTTCCTGCGCAGGTGCCACGCCCATCGCCTGGAAGGACAGATAGGTGATGATCGCGCCGCCGATGATGAGCGCGGTTCCCTGAATCAGGTCCGCCCACGCGCACGCCTTAAGACCGCCTGCGGCCACATAAGCGGCTGCAAATAGACCCATGAGCCAGCAGCACTGCGTCATGCCGATGTTGAGCCCGAACTGGCTCAGAAGCTCATTCATGGGCAGCGCGCCCGCATAGATTACGCCCGCAAGCGAGACGGTGACGAGAATCACCATCATGAAAACAGCCATGATGGAGCGTGCGTAATGATTGTACCGGTGCTCCAGAAAACCGGGAATCGTGTAAATGCCGGTCTTCAGGAAGTACGGCAGGAACGCGAAAGCCACCACCACCAGCGTCACCGCCGCCATCCACTCGTAACTGGCGATCGCCAGCCCGAGATACGATGCGGCCTGCCCCGACATGCCCACGAACTGCTCGGCCGAGATGTTGGCTGCGATCAGAGATACGCCGATCAGCCACCAGGTTAGCCCGCGCCCCGCCAGAAAGTAATCGGCCGCACTTCCTTCCTCACTGTGCTCGCTCTTGCTTTTCCAGAGCCCCACACCGATCACCGACGCGACAAACAAAACAAACACCGCGACATCAATGAAACCCATGACCTTCTCCTCACTTTGTGTTAGAAAACCCTACACGAAAAACGCTCATTACGCATAAGTCAGCCCATTTTCGAAGCACACGATAATCAACATGGGCATCATTTTATTGAAATACCGTACGGATACCAAGCCGAATTTCAGTCTTTACGTTCCCGGGTGCGGATCAAACTTCTAGCACAGCCGCGGGGCACGGGGATACGGGATCACGTCCCGGATATTGTGCATACCGGTACAGAACTGCACGAGCCGTTCAAAACCGAGACCGAACCCGGCGTGCGGCACGCTGCCATACCGCCGCAGGTCGAGGTAGTGCACGTAGTCGTCGGGATTCAGCCCGCTCTTAAGCATGGCCGCCGACAGCACGTCCAGCCGCTCTTCGCGCTGGCTGCCGCCGATGATCTCCCCCACCTCCGGCAGCAGCACATCCATGGCCGCCACCGTCTTCCCGTCCTCGTTGCGGCGCATGTAGAAGGCCTTGATCGCCTCGGGGTAGTCGGTGACCACCACCGGCCCCTTGAACACCTCTTCCGCCAGATACCGCTCGTGCTCCGACTGCATGTCCATGCCCCAGAACGGCGCGAACTCGAAGGCCTTGCCCGATGTTTCCAACAGCCGGATCGCCTCGGTGTAGGTCACGCGTCCGAACGGCGCCTCCGCCAGCCGCTCCAGCCGCGCCAGCACACCCGGCAGCACGCGCTGGTCGAAAAAGCGCAGATCCGCCCCGCAGTGCTTCAGCACCGCCTGAAACAGGTGCCGCAGGAACTCCTCCGCCAGTTCCGCGTCGGCGTCCAGGTCCGCAAAGGCCATCTCCGGCTCGATCATCCAGAATTCGGAGAGATGCCGCCGCGTGTTGGAGTTCTCCGCGCGGAAGGTCGGCCCGAACGTGTAGATGTCGCCCATGGCACAGGCGTAGGTCTCGCCTTCGAGCTGGCCGCTCACCGTGAGCGACGCCCGCCGTCCGAAGAAATCCTGGGCGTAATCGACGCTCCCATCCGCGCTCCGCGGCGGCGCGTGCGGATCGAGCGTGGTCACCTGAAACATCGCGCCCGCGCCCTCGCAATCGTTCGCCGTGATGATCGGCGTGTGCACGTAGAGGAAGCCGCGGTCGTGAAAGAAGCGGTGAACCTCATGGGCGAGCAGGTGCCGCACGCGCGCAACGGCGCCGAAGCTGTTGGTGCGCGCACGCAGGTGCGGCAGCTCGCGCAGCCGCTCGAAATTGATCTTCTGCTTGCCCAGCGGGTAATCCATCGGCGGCGAAAATCCCAGCACCTTGAGCGCGCGGGCTTTCACCTCGACCGCCTGCCCGCCGCCCTCGGAAGCCTCAAGCACGCCTTCCACCACCACCGACGCGCCGGGGTGCAGCTTCAGAATCTCGCCCTCATAGTTCGGCAGCGCCGCAGGGGCGATCACCTGCAGGTTCGCCAAACAGGACCCGTCGTTGATCTCGATGAACGAAAAGCCGCCTTTGGAATCGCGCCGCGTCCTCACCCAGCCGGCCGCAACCACGTCGATACCGCGCTGCTCCGCATTCAGCAAACCCGCAATCCGCATCCGCTTCATAGGTGAGTTTTCTCCCCGCACCGCCGCCACATCAGCCAGAGCGCGATGCTCTTGCCGTCGATCAGTTCGCCTGAGTCGAGTGCCGCATCGATCTCCCCGGCCGTCATCACCACCGGCTCCAGATTCTCGTCGAAGTCCGGACGCTGCTCCTCGGGCTGCTGGGAGATCCTGGCGTAAAACAGGTAAAGCCGCTCCTCCGAGTAGCCGGGACAGGGAACGATGACGCCGACCGCCTCGAGCGCCTCGACGCGGTATCCGCTCTCCTCCTCCATTTCGCGCCGCGCGCACGCCTCCGGAGCCTCCCCCTCTTCCATGCAGCCTGCCACCATCTCCAGAAGCGTCTGCTCGATCGAGCGGCGGTACTGGCGGACGAGAACGAACGCGCCGTCCGGGCGCTGCCCGAGGATCACCGCCGCCCCCCGGTGGCGCACGATTTCGCGAGTCGAACGCCGCCCGTTCGGCATCTCGATCTCCGCCACGTCGATCGTCAGCGCACGTCCCTCGAAAACCCGCTTTACGCCCGTTGTCTTTTCCGTCAGATCCCGCATTCCAAACCTCGCTCTCCGGTGTTAAAGGCAGCTATTCTAACCACCCTGTGCCACGGTTAAAACAAAAATCGCGGTTTTTACAAAATCCGATTGACTTTTTACTCAATAAGGTGTTCATTATAAGCGCTTTGATCGACTTGTTGGCTTTTACAGATCCGGTGTGCGAACGTGCTTTTAAAAATCATCACCCAAACGACCCTGCTGATCGCGCTTGTCATTGTTGTGGCAGGCGGCTTGTTCATTCTCCCTCCTAAAGTCGCCCAACTGCACCGTCTGGAGCTGCAGCGCAACGAACTGATGCGGAAGATCGAGCACAAAAGCCGCGAGATTGAGCTCCTGAAAAACAAGCAACAGCGTTTTTCAAGCGACCCCGCGTTCGTGGAGCACATCGCACGCCAAAACAAGCGTGTGCGCCCCAATGAGCTGGTGTTCGTGTTCGACGCGGAAGAAACCAAATAGGCTTGGCGTTCGAATGACAGAACTCCTCACTTTCATCGCAGGTGAGGCACTACTTTGCCCGAGCAGGCGGCGGCTTCACGTAGGATGAAACCTTGGGCCAATCCTTGGGGTCGGCGTATTGGTCGTGATCCCCCAACGCCTTCTTCAGCCGGAAGAGCTCGGCCTTGAGCGCCGCGACGACCGGCCGAGCCGCCGGGTCGCCATAGATGTTCCGCAGCTCTTCCGGATCGTTCACCAAGTCATAGCACTCCCACTGCTCCTTCTTGTCGAAGCAGATCAGCTTGTGGGTCTCGGTGCGGACGCCGTAATGGCGGGCGGTGTTGTGGTCGCCCGGATCATGATAATACCGGTAGTAGAAGCTCTTGCGCCAATCCTGCGGGATCGCGCCACCAAACAGCGGCAGCAGGCTCGTGCCCTGCATCTCGGGCGGGGTCTTGACCCCGGCCAGCGACAGGAAGGTCGGAGCGAAATCACAGTTAATCGCCATCGCGGCCTGCCGCGTTCCGGGACGCACCCCTTTGGGCCAGCGCAGCAGGAAGGGCATCTGGAGACTCTCCTCGTACATGAAGCGCTTGTCGTACAGGCCGTGGTCGCCCAGGAAGAAACCCTGGTCGCTGGTGTAGACCACCACGGTGTTCTCGGCGAGGCCCTGCGTCTCCAGCTCGTCGAGAATGCGCCCCACGCTCTCGTCGATGCCCTGGATGCACCCGAGGTAATCCTGCATGTACCGCTGATACAGCCAGCGCGTGCGGTCATGGCCCGTCAGCCCGTCCGGCACCTCCTGCTTGACGTCGGTCTTCGTCAGGTCGCGCGCGATGCTCTGCTTCTGCTCGCGGATCGCATCCACCCTCCCGACATAGTCGTCGAAGAGCGTCGGCGGTTCAGGAATCGTCTTCTGGCTCCATATCGCCTTGTGGCGCGGCGCAGGCTGCCACGGCCGGTGCGGCGCTTTGTGATGCACCATCATAAAGAACGGCCGGTCCTTCGGCCGCGCCCGCAACTGCTCGACCGCAAGATCCGAGACCGTGTCCGTGCAGTACTCCCCGACGTACTTTTTCGATCCTTCGCGCGTGTACAGCACGGGGTCGAAGTACTCGCCCTGCCCAGCCAGAATCTCCCAGTGGTCGAAGCCCTGCGGATCGCTGCCCAGATGCCACTTGCCGATCATCGCCGTGTAATAGCCGGCCTGACTCAGCCGGTGCGCCACCGTGACCTTTTGCGTGTCGAACTGGTTGAAGACCGGCACGCCGTTGATATGGCTGTACTGGCCGGTCAGGATTGACGCGCGGCTCGGCGTGCAGATCGAGTTGGTCGCATACACCCGCGTGAAGAGGCAGCCCTCCTTGGCCAGCCGATCGATATTCGGGGTCTGGATCAAGCGGTCCGAGTACGCGCTGATGGCGTGCGCAGCATGGTCGTCGGACATGATGAAAAGAATGTTGGGCCGCCCGTTTCGCGCCCCCGCCGCCGTCGCGCAGCCGCACACCGCCGCACCGCCGGCCGCCAGCCCTGACAGAAACACCCGCCTCGAAATCGTGCTCATATGCCTCCTCCCGTCCGCATTCGAACAGGCGGCCCGCCGGCCGCCCCTACTCATACACCAGCCACGCCGTCGCCGAGCAGGCGCGGTCCGCCTTGACGCGCAGCCAGTAGGCGCGCACATCATCCAGCGCCACCTGCACCGGCTTACCGGGCTCCACGCGGAAGGTCTCGTACGTCTGCCACGCGCCCGTGCCGGTGATGTCCAGCTCCAGCGTGACGCTGACGGCCTCGGCCCCCGCCTGCGTCAGGGTCATACGCTTCCTGTCGAAACCGGTCATCAGGTACGGATCGGAGGGCTCGCCCGCCCTGACGGCAGTGTCCTTCCACGGCCCGCCCTGGCCGCGGGGCTTGCCAAACGCCCAGAGGTCGTCGACCACGCCGACCCACACGGACGCCTGGCCGTCCTCGGAGCGGATGATGTGCTCCGAAGCTCCCGCCGCTGCGTCCACGCCGGTGAGCACCAGCATCCCGCGGTAGGAGCAGTAATCGTGAATGCGGCCCGCGTGCGTCGCCACGGCGCGCACCTTGCCGAAGCCGCCCGCGTTCTCGGCCGGCAACTCATAGAAGGTGCCGCACACGTTCAACAGATCGCGTTCCGTGCAGACCTCGCGGCAGAGCCGCTCCGCGCCCCACAGCCCAGGCGCATCATATGCCGCGTCCGCCTTAGGAAAGCGCCAGCGCCGCTTCGCGTCGTCCGTGACCACCGCCGACGCGGCGTCGGTCTCAAGCCCCGAGCCGCTGAACGGATACCCCTTGCGGGCGTAAGCCATCGCGTTGGGATCACCGGCCTTCTTCAGGTTAAGCGCCGCGTCCAGCTCGTAGAAGCCGACGTCCTTGACGCCGTCCGGACCGGCCTGCATCGCGGCGAGTCCCAACGTGCGCTTGTTGTCGCCTCGCGCGTAAACGATGCCGCCCTGGGCGCCCGCGGTCTTCAGCGTCGCGAGCCCGGCGAAACGCGCGTCCGCAGCCGGCTGCCGCGCGTCCGGGTTGGCATATTGGAAGCAGGCGTACACGCCAGCCGCAGCGGCCTGCGGAACCAGCCGCACCCACGCGCCGCGCTCGCCCTCGGCGAACGACACCAGCGTCAGCTTGCCCGACGCAGCCTCGACCTCGCGCAGCGCCGACCACGTGCCGTCGCCGGCGCGGTCGACCTCGATCTTGAAGCGAACGGGCGCGCTGCCGCCGTGTGCAAGCGCGAGGCTGCGGCGCGTGTAGCCCTCGAAAAGGAACGGATCGCTGGCCGCGCTGCTCGTGACCGGCTCGCCCAGCCACACGGCGCCGCGACCGATCACGGGGCCCAGTGCGTTCAGCCGCTCGGGATCGACAAACCAGAGGTTGGAATGCGACTGGCCCGGCCCCTGGATCGTGCCCTTGGCACGCCGCTTGTTCAGAAACTCGGACTTGGCGCTGTCGTCACACCCCAGCACAACCTTGTCGCCCCAGCGGCAGAAATCGCCCACGACCTTCAGGTAGTTCGAGCGCGGAGCGAGCCCCGCCGACTGTTTGACGGAGAATGTTTTCGGGAACCGCCAGAAGGTGCCGTGCATAGTCATCAGCAGGTCGCGCTCGCCGATTTCGCGGATGCGCGGCCACTCGGTGTTCCAGCCGTGGGCGCCGTCGTAGCTGTGGCTGCCCTTGGGGAGCCGGTACGTATGCCAGCTTCCGCCGTCGAGCACCATCAGGATGAGCGAACGGTAGTCCCAGCCGACGCTCCAGAGCGGGTCGGTCGCGGGCCGCGCGTTGCCCTCGATGCCGCCAGGCCCCGTGACCTCGGTGAACTGGTTACGCCGCACCACGCGCCACTCCTTGCCCGGCCCCTCCCACTCGGCCAGCACGCCCGACGGGATGGAGGGATCGACCAGCGCCTTGGCGCCTCGCTCGCCGTTGTTGGCGTAGACGGCCCGGCCCTGTCCCGAATAGAACCCTTTACCGTGATAGCCAGGCAGGAGGCTTCCGCCCATGTCGCCCTTCTGAGCGTTGCCGTCCTTGAACAGCTCGGTCACCGCAAGCGTCTTCACGTCCACCTCGTAGAACCCCTCCTCCATGGTGGCGTAGAAGATCTTGCCGGCGGGATCGGTCAGATGGCGGGCGTTGCCGGTGTGCCGTCCGAACATCGCCGAATAGGGGATCGTCCGCACGTTGCGGTCCTTGTCCACCGCATAGGGTCCGATGAAGAGCTGCTGCGACTCGCGGTGGATCATGCGGTTGGCGGGCGTACCGCCGATGCTCTCCGGTCGTACGACCTGCTTCAGTTCCGGCGTGATCTCGTAAAACTTATCGCTCGAGCCCTTGGGCATGTGGGGCGCGTACGTGACGACCCACAGGCGGTCAGCCCACGGCACCACCGCGCCGGTGCCGCACTCGCCCTCGTTGTTGTACATGGCCAGATGCGGATATACGCCGTTCACACACACGGCCCTGTTCGAGGTTGCCTCAGCCGCCATTCCCAGCCCCACAGACAGCACGCTCACCCAAAAGCTGGCGCCCCACTGCAAACGGTCCATAAAATCTCTCTCCCCTCACTCGACTCAGTTGGCTTAACAATGAAAGTATGATATAACAGAGCTGTTCACTGGAAAAGGCAGAAGTTGCGGCGGGCATCAAACAACATGTGTGGCAAGCAAAGGACCCGCCGAAGGAGCCCACCTCCATGTTCCGACTGCTTCGATTTCTGACAGGCGCTGCGCTGGTTCCCCTTTGCGTAGCGGTGACCTTGGCGCTGCTTGATGTGCTGCGTCACATTCCGGGCTCAGGTTCGCTGTTCTCGCCGGAAACGGTCTGGCTGCTCACCGGGTACGCGTTGTGGCTGGGCATGTGGTTCTTCCTTCCCCAGCCCGTGCGGGCTTACGTGGTTGCCCACGAACTGACCCACGCGCTGTGGGCCGTGCTCTTCGGCGGGCGCGCTCGCAACCTGCGGGTCACGTCCGAAGGCGGCAGTGTCCGTCTCACGAAGTCCAACATGCTGATCACGCTCGCCCCGTACTTCTTCCCCTTCTACACCATCTTCGTGATCCTGCTGCGTTTCGTCACCGGCCTGTTTGTCGCCGACGTGCCCTTCCCGCTCGCCTGGCTGTTCTTTGTCGGCCTCACCTGGGGCTTCCACATCACCTTCACCGTCCAGAGCCTGATGGTCACCCAGCCTGACATTCAAGAGTACGGACGTCTCTTCTCTTACGTGGTCATCTTCCTGTTCAACCTCGCCGGCGTCGGCCTCTGGGTCGTCTGCACAACAGCGGCCACCTTTGGCGAGTTCAGCGACGCTCTGATCACGCACACCACCGCGGTCTATGCCTCGCTCAGCGACGAAATCCTGTTGCGCAGCCGCTTCCTGTACGCCACCGCAAAATCGCTCATTCTCAAACTGCTCTACTACCGTGCAACCTGACCGGCTCGACGCCTGTCACAGGGCCGACGCATCTAATACTCTTCACACTCTGCTAAAAAGTGGATATTTGCGCAAAAACCGCATTCATGCGAGCGAATGTTACGTCCGCCTCACCCGTGAATACACGGACGGCGGAACGAACATTCGCTCAGAACCGTATCGATTGCTATCAGTCGGCGGTTTCACCGGCATGCCGTCCGTGTATCCACGGGTGAGGCATCCGAGTGAAACCGCACAAACTGGCGGCTTTTGCGGTAACCTTAAGATGCGTCTGCCCTGCCGCCTGTCAAGGCGCGCGACCCTTCCCCTCGTCAGCACCTGCCTCTAACACCAGTTCGCCGAAACAGGCCGGCAGATGGAAATTGAGCGCCGTCACCGGCGACCAGGACAGCCAGTGCGGGTGTGAGGTCTTGTCCCCGCACTTGTAGAAGTTCGCCCGCCAGACGGCCCCCTCCCGCCCGACCGCTCCCGCGTAACGCTCGAGCAACGCAAGCGGAACCTTGACGCTGACGTGCCACGCGGTCGGCTCCGTCAGTTCCGGCTCCACCACCCGCGGCAGGGAGGAGCGGACCTCCACCTGCCGGAACCACGACTCCTCCACCGGCGTGAACCGCGCCAGCCCTTTCTCCGTGCGGGTGGGGTCTTCCACGTAGTAGACCAGCAGCGTTCCCCCGGCGTTCACCTCGAAATTGAAATAACCCTTGTCCGCCTTCGGCTGCACAAAGAACTCCACGCAGCTGTCGGTGCAAACGGGCGACTGGTATGCGGTCTGTACCGAACGGACATACCGGTCCATCACATCGAAGCGCAGGTACAGGTGCGTGCCGTCGTGCAACACGCGGAAAGTGGTCTCAGGCCGGTGGTCGGAAGACTCCGGACGGGCCTGTCCGACCCGTCCGACATCCGCCCGCTTGAAATCCGCCTGCTCCAGCGCGACCGCCGGAATCCGCCTCGCCCTGTAGCGCATCATTTCCTCCGCCTCCCCGCGCGTCACCGCGCACGCCAGACAGGCCGCCCCGGCGGCGGCCGCCCTTTTCAACAGCTTGACCATGCCCCACAGTGTACACCCCGCCCGCCCCGCCCGCAACCCCAAGGAGCAATTATGCGTGCCGTACGGTCTCGGGGCAGGGCGTTTGTAGAGTGACATGATTGCCCCTCGTGCCTCACCGCGGTCACATGATTTCCAGAACGCGTGCCAGCTTTTCAGGCTCGTTGCGATACGGGGAACCCAGCCCCTCGTAGAAGCCGTGCGCCTCGATCAGATGGATGCTCAGTTCCGTGAACGCAAGCCGCTCGCCGCTACTCAGGTTGCGGACGTCGATGAACTCTTTCTGGAACATCCCCTGGTGCTGGAACGGGCAGGGCAGCTTGCCGCGGACGCTGTCCACTCGGACTTCAAAATGCCCGGCCACGCGGATCGGCTCACCCAGGCCGCGAGCGCCTGCGTCGCGCAACTCGCGCAGGCGGGCCGCGATGCCGGCATGGGTCAGTCCGAGGCGGCTGACAACGGCAGCATCAGCCTCAAGAATATCGCGCAGCTTGCGGCTGTCGTCGCCCAGCAACCCGTCGCGGGTGATCACACCCGGCCGCATCTGGCGCTGAACACTGTCGTCTTTGGCCGTCTGCTTCATAAGCACCCCCACCCTAGAACAGTCTTCGGTAAGGACGGTTCCCCGAACCGTCCGCGGACGCCTCGGGGAGGCGGCCCCCACCCTTTACGAGAACTTGTCGAAAAAGATGTTCGAGTCCGGCATCCCTTTGGAACGCAGCACCGGGATGCAGGCGTCGATCATCAGCGGGCTGCCGCACAGATAGGCCTCAGCGCCGGACGCGTCCTGCACCTGCCGGTTCACGACGTCGGTGATCAGCCCGGTCTCGCCGTCCCAATTGTCCCCGGGCGCCGGTGCGGAAAGCGCGGGGATAAAGCGGAAGTTCGGCAGGCTTCGCTCGAGTTCGCGCATCCGGTCCACCATGAACAGGTCGCGTTTTGATTTGGCTCCGAAGAAGTAGCGGCACGGCCGCGGATTCTGGGTGCGCTCCATCTCATGGAGCAGCGCTTTAATCGGAGCCATACCTGAGCCGCCTGCGATGCAGATGATCTCGCTGTTCGTCGGCCGCAGCCCAAATTCGCCATACGGCCCGTTGATCGTCACCGTGTCGCCGACCTTCAGTCGCTTGTGTACATAGGTGGTGCAGATACCGTTGGGCACATAGCGGATCTCCAGTTCGATCTCGCCCGTTTCCGACGGGCCGGAAGAGACCGAATAGGCGCGGTAGATGGGCTCGTCTGTCAGTTCATAAGGCGGAACCTCGATCTGAATATACTGCCCTGCCGTGAAGGTGATGGCCGGCGGCTCGATCAGTTTGAGCCGCACCTCCTTGATGTCGTACGTCAGATCCGAAAGCCCGACCACCTGCGTCCGGTACTGCTTGACGCTGAACAACGCCGCTGGTATCTGGATGCGGAGGTCGCGCTTGACCTTCACCTGGCAGGAGAGCCGGACATTGGCCT
>CAYMLQ010000116.1:0-14233 GCA_964390795.1 uncultured Lentisphaeraceae bacterium | reverse complement strand
CAGCCATGTCCAGAACCGCCGTCGGAAAGATCACATGGCCGACCTTCCTCAACTTTCTCACGCTGAAATCCAGCCCCATCGTGAACATCAGGAAGACCACGCCGATCTGCCCCAGCACCTTGATGCTGCCTTCGTTGATCACGAACGATCCGCCGAGGGTGTATTTGCCGATGATCGTACCGGCCAGAATATAGCCGATCACTTTGGGCCAGCCCAGCCGCGTGAATACGGCTGCCACGAAGCCCACGACCGTGAGAATCACCGCCAAGTCCTGAAAAAATGAATTCGTATCCATAAGCGGCTACCGTTGCCGGTCAGTGCGTCAGCCGACGTCGATCTCCACGCGCCCCTGCAGCACCTCCACCCTTCTGACCGAAGCCTCCAGACGGATGCCGTTCGCGGCCAACAAGACGGCTGGATCTATCAGAATCGTGTCGTTTTCAACGGCAACCCCCGAAACCCCTTGCAGCTTTTGCGCCAGCGCGCTCATCACCTGTGCGCTCACGGTCGCGGCGCTCATGCCGAAAAAGCCGACCGACACAGCCGCGAGTTTCACAGCAAGCCGGCTCCCCTGCTCCGCCACATCCACCCGCCACTGCGTCTCGAACGGAATGGAAAGCCCGACCTGAAATTTTCCGCCGATTTTGATGACGCCAGGCGCCAGGCCGAGCGTCGCATCCCTGAGCTGGTTGACCGAGGCCAAGCGGTCTTTCAACTTGGCCGACAACTCCGCCTCATCTAAAACCACTTTCAATGACTGTATGATCATCGCATTCCTTTTCCATTTCCCACATCAACCTGCGCCGCTAAATCGTACCCTTTTCCACCTGTGATCTCGACCCGCACGAAATCGCCGACCTTCGCCGTCTGCGGCAGGCCCTTGACGCGCGTTTCGCCGTCCACTTCCGGCGCCTGCCTCGGCAGACGTCCGAACCAGACAGCGGGCCCTTCCTGCCGCAGCAACAGCGCCGTATCGAGTGTGCCTTTCAACGCTTGCGCACGCTCCCGCACGATGGTTTTCTGCACGGCCATCAAGCGCTGGCACCGCTCTTCGGCGACTTCCGGCTCAGGGGCGTCTTCCATCTCGCACGCGGGCGTATCTTCCTCTGGCGAAAACGCGAACACGCCCAAGTGATCGAATCTCGC
Source organism: uncultured Lentisphaeraceae bacterium (assembly GCA_964390795.1). Classification (GTDB taxonomy): domain Bacteria; phylum Verrucomicrobiota; class Kiritimatiellia; order RFP12; family UBA1067; genus CAYMLQ01. The sequence continues at coordinate 13,087 of CAYMLQ010000116.1, read as the reverse complement.
TTCGGCCACCGTGGCGAGAAGATGTTCGAAATGAGCGTCGGTCTCGCCCGGAAAGCCCACCAGGCAGGTTGTGCGCAGCACCACGCCTGGCACCGCTTGCCGCAGGCGCGCCGCCAGCCCTTCGGTCGCCTTCACGGCAGGCGCGCGATTCATTGCTTTCAGGATGGCGGGGTGACTGTGCTGGATCGGCAGATCCAGATATTTGCAGACATGGTGCGCCGTGTTCAGCACCTCCAGCACGTCGTCCGTCACCCCTGCAGGATATCCGTACAGCAGGCGAATACGAAACTCGCCCTCCAGCGCGTCCAAGCGGCGCATCAGCTCAGCGATTTGCGGCTGGCCCGAACGGTCCGCGCCATACTGGAGCGAGTCCTGCGAGATCAGGTTGATCTCCCTGACGCCGGCCCGCACCATGCCTGCGGCCTCGGCGACGATGTCCTCCATCGCCCGCGAGCGGAAATGGCCGCGGATGTTCGGGATCGCGCAGTAGGCGCAGCGGTGATCGCAGCCGTCGGCAATCTTGAGGTACGCGAAAGGCCCGCCCGTGAACAGCAGCGTGGGATAGGTCGGATTATACACTTTGACGGCCTCGCCCGCGCCCGCGATCACGCCGCAGCGTGTGCCCCCGGCCACGCGTTTCACGACCTCGCCGACCCGCTCCAGCTCATCGATGCCCAGAAACGCGTCGACGTCAGGAAAGGCTTTCTCCAAGCGCTGCCTGTAGCGCTGCACCAGGCAGCCTGTGACAATCACCGCCCGGCATCTGCCGTCTGCCTTGTGCGCGCAGGCGCCCAGAATCGCCTCGGCAGCCTCTTCGCGCGCGGCCTCGATGAACGAACAGGTGTTGACCAAGATCACATCCGCCTCTTCGGGCGACGGCGCGAGCGCGATCTTCCCGGCCTTGAGATAGCCTGCCATCACCTGCGAATCGACCAGATTTTTCGAGCACCCAAGACTAATGAAACCAACGGAAACGGACATACGCACCCTTTCAAAAAGCAGCACCGGAAATACGGGGACAAGCGCGTCTCTGCTCAGACAACGCCACACCGACCTGCGCCAGCAAGGGCGCGCGACCTATTCCTGCTGCACCCCGACGCGATAGAACCGTTTGCCAGTGGTCATAGGACGAGTGTCCAGCACATCCGTGCTGCCAGCTTGCCCCAGCACGTTCGACACGAACGGCGTGAAGAAGACCGGATAGGCCAGCGTCTCGCTACTCCCCACCCAATAGCGCTTGCCGGCAACACTCTGCCAACTCACATGGAATCCGTTCGTCACGGTTCCAGCGCCCCCCACCATTTGCAGCAGGGAAAGCCCGTTGGTCGGCACCGTTCCGGCCACCCACTCATCCCAGTTCGGCATGCCATCGTTATCCGGATCGGCGTAGTCGGCGGAACCGTCGTTCGGCAGACCGTACAGCATAAGCCAATCCGGTGGCAGCACGCTTTGCGAGGGCCCGATGAATTCGTCGACCCAGCCGCGGTCGAGCCCGACCGGATCGATATCCGCGCCGTCCTTCACATAGCGCCACCTGAGCGCATGCGCGCCGGTCGTCAGAGTCACGATCTTTTGCAGCCATCCGGTCTCGCCGGTGATCCGATCGACCAGCGCACCGTCCACGTAGAACTCCAGCCAGTCCCAGTCGGCCTCGGACGAGACGCGCCACCAGAACGACGCGTCGCCGGGGCCCGTCACCTGCGTCTCCATCCACGTCGACTGGCGGTTTCCGACGGCTCCGCTCCGCGCGGCGTCCACGCCGTCGTGGGAAACGACGGCCTGCCCGACCCATCCTTGTGGCGCGCTGGACGTCCATACCAGCGTCGTGCGATCGACAGCCTCCGGAATGGCGATCACGCGCTCGACCGTGTCGAACACACGGCTCACGCCACGGTGTCCCTCGCCGTCGTCGGCAGTCAGAAACATGTTCGTCACGCCCTCTCGCACGGTCACGGAACCCACCCAAACACCGTCGGAGAAGGTGCCGGAGAGGGTAGGCGTCAGGGCCACCGGAGCGCCCGTCCCGATGGTATAGCCAAGGTCGACAAACCACCAGCGTTCGCTGTCGGCTTGGGTCGGGAACGCATCCCCAGCGATTTGGTAGCTGCCATCGATCATGCCGTGGCTGAACGCGTCGGCCATGTTCATTCCGAAATAATAGAAGCCAGAGAAGCAGACTCCCACGCGATACCGTTGTCCGGCAGACAGCTGAACCGGCGCTTCCAAAGACGTTTCCACCCATGTGCCCGGAACACTGCTGGCATTCTGGCTGGCCAAGAGAACGCCCGCGTCAGTCCAGATGGACACCTTCGTGCCGAAGTAGTGGCGGACGCTTGTCACAGTCATTTGGCTGGAGGGCGTGAACGAGTATCCGAGCGTATAGATGTTGGTTCCGACGTCCGCGGCTCCTGCAGGGGACTTGTCGCCGAGAATGCTCGTCGCCAGCAGATCGCCCCACGCGCCAGTGAGCGCGACAGAACCCGTGAAGTTGGTCAACGTGCCGTTGCCGCCATCCCGAGCCGTAATGGCGACGGCGAAGGCCTCGCCGATAAACTGCGTCGGCGCCAGCGCGGCCCAATCGAAATGGTCGAGCACGCGCTCCATAACGGTCAGATGCAATCCGCGATAGTGGACGGCTGCGCTCGTCGCATTGGAGATAACCAGAAGATCGGCGAAGTCCCCTGGTGGCAACCCTCCGGCTTGCGCGTTGAGTGACACCGTAACCTGCGCGGTCTGGCCCGCTGCAAGCGTTCCCGAAGCCGGCGACACCGAGCCCCACGGCTGTCTGCGACTGGCCGTCCACGCCAGGCCGGAGGCCCCCGTATTCGTCAGCGTAAAGACCCTGTTGGACGGGCTGAACGGGCCGCCCGTATAGCCGCTGGACAGGAAGGGCGTTGACGGTTGGACGCTCAAACTGTCCTGAAGGATGACCATCTTGACCGGCACATTGGTAACAGGCGTTTCGCGGTCATTGCACCCCACGCGAATCACCCCCGCGTAGGTTCCCGCCGCCAGAAGCCCCGCATCCAGGGTGACCGTGATGTTCGACCAGGCGCCGGGCGCCACATCTGCGCCCGAGAAGGGCAGAACCCGCAACCAGGCCGGGGACACAGCGATCGCGCCAGGCAGGTTCATCAGTCCGCCGGCAACGCATTGCCCCGGCAGGCTCGCATCAGTGGTCGCAAGCAGCGCGTTTTTGACGTGCTGCTGCGAGTACGTGCTGTTGAGCGAAAGCAGCAGCGCGCACGCGCCAGACACATGCGGCGTCGCCATCGACGTGCCGCTCATGAGCATGTAACCGCCCCCCCGCTTGCAGCTCCGGATGGAGGAGCCCGGTGCGGCCAGATCGACCGACTGCTGCCCGAAATTGGAAAAGCTCGACCTCGCACCGGAGGCGGCAACCGACATGACGGAGATGATGTTGTCCGACTCGTAGCTTGCCGGATAGGACGGGTTGTCATCGTTATCGTTGCCGTAGTCGTTGCCCGCTGCCGCAACAAACAGAACATCTGCCATTCCGGCCGCGTCGATGGCATCCTTGAGCGCCTGCTCGTATGGCCCGCCACCCCACGAGTTGCTGAGCACACGGGCACCCATCAGCACCGCATACTCGATGCAGCCAATGGCGTCCTCCGTATACCCCTGATCATCGGCCGAGATGAATTTCAGCGCCATGATCTTCACCGTCCAGCAGACGCCGGCCACGCCGACGCCGTTGTCGCCCACCGCGCCGATCGTACCGGCACAGTGCGTGCCATGATTATGGTCATCCATCGGATCCGCATCACGGTTGTAGAAATCATACCCGTGGATATCATCCACATAGCCGTTTCCGTCATCGTCGATGCCGTTACCAGGCACTTCGCCTGGATTGACCCACATGTTAGCCGCCAGATCCTCATGCGTGTAGTCGACGCCCGTGTCAATGACAGCCACAGTCACCGACTCGCCGCCCACGCCGCTTTCCCACGCTTCGGGCGCATCGATATCCCGGTCCGCGACACCCCCCGTCTGACCCGTGTTGTTCATTCCCCAGAGCGTGGAGAACAAGGGGTCGTTCGGCGTACGCAACAGCTTCTTCCGGTAATTCGGTTGCGCGTACACGATTCCGGCCGTCGTGTTGAAACGCGCCAAAGCGGTAGCCATCGCCGCGCCCTCAGGCAGCTTGACCACAGCCAATCCCGGCACGAGTTTGAACTCGCGGACGACGCTGCCGCCGCCCGCAGCCGCCAGCGCCTGAAGCCGCTTTGCGCCCGCGACGGCTGGAGCGAAGCGCACCAGCAATTCGCCGGCGCGGTACTCCGCATCCTTGGGAAGACGGGTGAAGTCCTGCGCGACAGGCTCCCGCACCGTCTGCACGGGGACACGCGCCGTTTCTGATGCGCTCAGCGTGAATTTGAGGGCGGCATCCGCCCACGGCTCATTGCCGATCTGTAGCGGCGTCTGTCGCGCCTGCCCCAGACGATTGGTCACCACGATGACAGCCGGAGCCACACGCACCTCAGGCGTCGTGAACACCTCCAGCGACAAGGGCCACGCCTGCGTGAGCGTCGTCGTGAGGTTGCTGAACAGCAACACGCCGCTGTACTTGCCCACCGGCAACGCCGCAGCCGCGGCGTTGAACGACACCAGCAGGGAGGTGCCTGAGCCCGCCGCAAGCGTTCCTGAAGCCGGGGATGCGGTCACCCACTCAGGCAAGCCGACGGAAGACCAGGTGATCGGCAGCGCGCTGCTGTTGCTCACCGCATACGTCCGGTCCGCAGGCACAAACGGACCTCCGAGGTGACCGCTGCCGCTCAGTCCGGCCGCAGGCTGGATGTCCAGGTAATCAGGAATGCCTTCGCCCGAAAGCGCCACTGAAATTTGAGGCTCGTCAGCGTCGTTACAGGCGATCACTAACGACGCCGTATTGGAACCAAACGATACGGGACGGCAGGCCACGTCAAACGTCACGGAGCCGTTGGGCGGTATCCGATACGGCAGGGTGGGCGCGTGAAGCACCTCAAAGCATCCCACGCCGCCGTTGGCGACCGCGATGTTCAACTCGGTGAAGCTTGGGAACGCCGCCACCAGTGCGCTGTTCCCGGTCTCAGTGTCGATCACTCTCAACTCGGCTTGTGTGGAGTACGCCGCCCAGTAGAGCACATTATTCTCTTCGTCAAAGTCGATGCCCTGCGCATAGTTCGCATCAATGCCCAGAGACCCCACTACCGTACCCTCACCGGTCGACTTGTCGATCCGAATCAGGTTGTCGCCATTAAGGTCCACTCCGTACATCTGGCCTTGCGCGTTGATCGCAATATCGATGGTAAGCGGCCCTTGTGTGATGACGCCCACGGGACTGACAGCGCCCGTTTCCGTGTTGACCGTGTAGAGCATGGAGACGCTGCCATCCGAAGAGCAGGCATACAAGACGCCGCTCGGATCCCCCGCCTGACCCGTCCACGTATGCCCGGCAAAAGGCGTAGCCACGCCGATGACCGTTTTTGCACCCGTCGCTGTATCGAAAGAGAGGAAATCGCTCGAATAGAAGTCCAGCGCAAACACTCGCGAGAAATCACCGCGCAAGAACTCCACTCCAACGATCAGGGTGCCCACCGCGTCTGCAATCGGCGTTAATGCGCTAGCGTCACTTGTGCGGAAAGAAACGAGCTGCTGCCCTCCCATTTCGACTCCGAAACACGGCACATCCGACGGCGCAGCCACCTCCGCTGACCTGACAGCCGCGGGATCAGACCGCTTGGGCGCTGGGCCGCACGAGACGGGTGACAGATTCTTAACGATTATCCCGGAAAACGGCGGCACGCGCATGCGGCCCGAAGAGGACGTCGCTTGCACATGAATATCGGACACGGTGAGCCCATGAACAGGATCAAGGTTGGATACCGTCACGCTTTCAGTTTGCGACAGTCCCACAATCGTTTCCCCGAACGGCAGGCTGGCGTCGCTCGCAGGAGATACCGAGTCCGTCACGCTGATTTCGCCTGGGATCTCCAGCACGGTTAACTGGACGTTCCGTGTTGGAGAATAGCCGGAGGCGGCATCGTGGAAGGTCAAAAAGTCGGAATAAACGCCATACGCCAACCCGGTTGCCGCACCGTTCAGCGACACCGCGACATTCGTATAAGCCCCCGCCGCCAGTGTGCCGCCGGCAGAGGAGACCGTCACCCATGCCGCCGTGTGCGCCACCGACCAAGTCAGCGCATTGGTTCCCGTGTTGCTGACCCGATAAATTGTATTTGACGGCAAGAACGGCCCGCCGGCGAACCCCGAGCTGGCGAAATCGGCGGCGGGCAGAACCACTAAGTCTTCATCAGGCCCGTACGCGCTGAAATCGCTTTCACTAAAATACGCCGGCACGCCTTCGCCCCGCGACAGACCGGCAAGCCCGTCGGCGGCAGACAGCCCAAGATAGGTGATCCGTATGGTTCCGTTGAAGAATAGCTCGATCTGGAAGCTGTTCGCTGACGCGTTCTCGACTTCCGGCACCGCTTGATACGTGATCACGGCTTTGTCGGACATCTGTATCCACGAAACCGTGCTGGATCCCGGAAGCAAGTCGTCGAACAGCGCCGCGACACGCGGCTTGCTAAAGTGCGCGCTCAGAGACTCGGAGTAGGAACCGTCCCCCGATCCGAACGTGACAAAGCCATTCCCCCCCACAAAAAAGGAGGCGTAGTTCAGTCCGAAAAGCGACACCTGCACGCCGTTGGAAAGACTGCATTGGGCAAACCCGTCATCGGACAGACTCAGGAAGGCTCCGCCCGAAGGCGAGGTCGGGAAGACGGTCGCAGCCTCTCGCGTGACCCGATAGAAGTCGGCCGAGCCATCCGGACGGAACGTGAACGACTGGTAGGCCAAGTCATTGGCTTTGGATGCTGCGAAAAGTTCTGTAAAATAGTCGAATTGCCCAACGAGCAGTGAAATCTCACGACGCTTGGACACGCCGCTCACACAGTTTGAAAAAGTCACTTCATCGGTATAGATGCCCTGAGGCAGGTCGCCCGTGCCCGGCACAAGGCTGACCGTAACAGCGGTGCCTTCGCCTGGCGGCAACGTGCCTCCACTGGAGGAGAGGCTAACCAGTCCCGACGCTGCGGTGGCCGTCCACGACACGGGGGCCGCATCCGCATTCGTGAGCGCATACGTCTGAGAAGGGGGCGTGAAAGGCCCGCCCTGCGGGCCGGTGGCGCTGAGTCCCGATCCCGGTGTTACAAGCAAAGGATCTCCCAGTTGAAGGACGGTATGGGGATCGCCAAACAGCGTGATTTCGAAATAGCACCACCGGTAAACCATGTCTCCCGACGTTTCAACCGAACCGATCATGTCCTGTTTCGACAACTGGTTCGCCACGCCGATATTTCGATTACCCTGCACGAGCAACGAGTCAAAAAAGCACTTCATGAACTCGCCGCTGAACGCCCACTCCTCCACGCTGTCGAACCACCCGAACCGGCTGTTCATGAGCACTGAAAAGGCGCCATATCCGTTACGTTTGACGAGTTCCTCGGCAAAGCAGTCCGAATAGTCGAACGCCCCGCAATAGCAGCCGAGACTGTTGAGCAGAAACGGCTCCGTATTTGTCAGGCCGTCAATATTTGACTCGCCCATCCTCAGCGCATACGTCTCATTTGCATGACCGTCGTGAGCGACAAGATGCGGCGACTGGTTTAACGCGGCGACGCAGTCGGCGGCGGACCACGTCTCCGCATTCGTCGGGCGGTCATCCAACCAGTCCACCGTATGACCCGAAAAGGCTGGCAACAGGCGGTCAAGTCCGTCACCGCCCTGCGCTGGGATGCCGTCATAATTACCTAAGTATTCCGCCAGAATCCGCACGCGGCCCGCGTTCGCATGCGTGTTTTGCTCGTAATGCAGCGTCTTGCCGACGAAATTCGAGACTTCGGCCGCGTTATCGACCGGCGCGCGCCCCACATAGACTTCAGCCAGCAAGTCAACGTCGCCGCCGCCGTCCCCGTCGGTAGGCTCCCCCCAATACGCATCGCCGTCGGCATTCCATGAACCGTCGAGACAGGCAAAATACAAGTCACAAGGCATTGTGGCGTCAGCCTCAAGGCAGAAGGCATACGCCTGCCGGTAAGGAACGGTCGTGGTATCGCCCCCTAGCAGAACATAGCTTGTGTTCCAGTTCGTGTAGGCGTACGTAATGCAGGAGCGGAGCTTCGCCGCGTCATCAACGCCCGCAAAATCCGCCAGAACACGCTCAACGGTCATCACCTTGACCGACAGACCGTCCGCTATTTTTTGCTGAACGAGTGGCTGAAATGAGTTAGTCAGCGCGGCCGTCGTCACCAGCAGATAGTCATACGTCGTGAGCGGCTGCGCACGTTGCAGATCCGTCGTTTCGTAGGTTGCCACCGCCTCCGGATTTTCGACGCAAGACAACACCCGCTGCAACTGGGGCTCGTTGGCCCGACGCAGATGCACCGCGTTCACGCGCGCTGTCGCCGTCGCCGACAGGGTCACATTTACGCGCAGCCTAGGGCAATACAGCAACGTTCCGCTTGCTGGCAAATACTGTACGGGGAAGACGCGCACAATCGCGATGCTGTATCCGTTCATCTTCTGAACGGAAACGAGCTGAAGGCGGCTCGCCGGATACGGGATGTCGGCCGAATACGTTGCTAGATCCGGCTTGTCCTGCGCCGCACGCGCCACCGCCGCGTGGCCCGTCATCCCGATCGGAATCGGCGTCCGTCCGAAAGTCACCGGGCGCGACACGTCGAGCGTCCGCACCTCGTCCAGCAACTCGACGCCGATACTCTCCACGCGCGCATCGGGCGGCAGCAGAAGCCGTCCCGTACGGAACGGCACGTCTGGCATTCCCACGCGATGAAAGGCGGCACACCCCTTCATCGAGACACGGGAATAGACGCCCGCTTCAGCGACGTCAGGCGCATCGAACACGTAGGTGGCGGAGACCTGATGCTCGTCGCCCGCCGCAGTCATCACAGGGACAAGCAGAGACACCGCGGCGACGACGCCCGTGATGAGGGTATGACGCCACACTCTTTTTTTTTGAATATTCACGATGAACCCTCGCTTAGAGAGATGGGATGCGTAACAGGAGCGTCGCGTTTCAGCTCAGTGAATATGGAATGCGACGTTGCACTCGGGGCAGGTGAATGTCGTTCCTGACAACGTCGCAGGCCCCTCAAAGAACTTATCGCATTCAGGACAGGAAAAACCGATCTTGTCAGTCACCTGCGGCACAGGCAGCACCGCCGTCTTGGATGACGGCCTGCCTGCGGTCTCAGACACGGACGATCCGCTGACAGCCGTCGACGCGCCCGCCAGCCTGTCGATGCTCTCGCGAAGTGCATTCAGGTCGTCGCGCAGGTTAATGCGCAAGCGCTGCAGGTTCAGCCAGATCATCAGCGGCGCGATAATGAGCAAGCTGACCAGCAGGACAGCGACAGGAACAGCAAAGATGAGAAACATCATTCCACCTACGGGAGTCGTGGTGGTTTCGGGAGTAATGACATATTCCATAGCGGACTCCTTTTGAAAACGCTCTCGCTCGAGAGCATGCGGCCTGAAGGGTCCCGCTTCAGGGCATCACGAAAGATAGTGATACTTTAGCACACCTCGCGGGTCATTCGCATCGTTAAATTGCGCCGCAGCGTCATTATCAACACTCCTTTGACTACCGCCCGAATGCGCTCAGCCTATTCTGCATCGGGATCAGGAGCAGCCCGTCCGAGGCCGCCACCGTGACCGGCGGGCTCGGCAGGCGCGTGTGCGACAGCACCGCTCGCTCGCGGCCCGCCTTGAAAATCCAGAAATCGCCCCGCTCCGTGCCGACATAGACCTTGCCGTCCGCCACGCGCGCGTTGGCGTAGTGGACCGGAGCCTCAAGCGCGTGCGTCCAGAGCGTCGCGCCGGTCGCTGCGTCAAACGCGTGCAGGGTACCGGCACCGTCCGGCAGGTAGATCACCCCGTCCTGCAGCGCCACGGTCGCGAGCGTGCGATCCAGCGCCTCGGTGCGCCAGACCACCGCGCCCGTGGCAGCGTCGAAGCAGGTGAGGCAGCCCTTGCCGAGTCCGTGCAGCGGGCTCTGTCCGACGGCCACATACACGCGTCCCCCGTCGAAAACCGGAGTCGCGGTCGGCTCGTTCGGCCCATCCGACGTCCGATGGTTCCATGCCGAATAGGCCAGCGGCTGACCATCTTTTATCCGGTAATGCGGCGGGTTACAGTCCGCCGACCACAGCTTGCGCAAGGTCTGCGCACTCCCTTCCGAGGCCGCCGCAGGAGCGGCGAACGCGTAGAGCAGCCCGTCCCCGCCCGCCATGAAAACGACCTTTTTGCCGCCGGCCTCGCCCAGGCAGGGCGACGTCCAGCTCCCGTGAAGCATGTTGCGCCCGGTCTTCTCGCCGTCCACGGCCACGAGACGCCCGGTCCGAGCGTCAAACACCGCCAGCATGGGCGCGTCGGGACGGGGACACACGCGGTGCCTGCCGTCCACACCGTTCCCGGTGCCTACGTACAGCAGTCCGTCCGCCAGCAGCAGCGTGCCGGCGCAGGTGTCGTGCGGCAACACGCCGAGTTCCTTCATCAGGTCGAACCGCCAGAGAATATCCCCGTCCGTCGCCGCCAGCACCGCGTTTGACGCCGCAACTCCCATGTAGGCCAGTTCATCCAGAAACGGCCCGCCGTTGCCGTCGGCCTGACCGCCGCGGTCGAGGCAGAGCACGTCTCCGCGATTGCCGACCACATAGACGCGGTCGCCCGCCACCAGCGGCCCCGAGCAGACCCCGCACTTCCACTGGTCGAAGTGGTAAGGGTCTTTGACTCCCTCCATGTAACGCGGGATCGGCAGCTCCCACACCGTTTTCTGTGTCTTCAGATCGACACAGAGCAAGGCCCCGCCGCCGCGAGGGCGATACCCCTCGCGCGTGACTCCGGCGTCGTTGAGCCCCAGATAGATGCGCCCGCGGTCGACGGTCGGGATCGAGTACTGGTGCGTCCCCAGCTTGAGTTCCCAGAGCGGCGACACGCCTTCCAGCGTCTCGGGCAGATCGCGCGCTGACGTGACGCTGTTCGGCGACGTGCCGCCCCCCCAGCGGCACTCTCCGTCTGCCGCGCACACGCACGCGGCACTCATCAAAAAAGTCGTGATCCTTGCGAGCATCCACATGAGCCGGTCTCCCCTACTTGCCCAGACGTTCCCGCGCCACGTCCTTTCAGCCGCCGACAACCTCCGAAGCATAGATCTTGGCTTCTAACGCGGCGCGCATGGCTTTCGCATCGGCGGTCAGTCCCGTCCAGATATTGAACGCTGCCGCGCCCTGGTGGACCAGCATGCCCGCGCCGTTCAGCACATCCGCGCCGGCCGCCAGCGCGGAGCGCATGGTCGGCGTGACGCGCGTCGTGTAAACCAGATCGTACAGCAGCTGCCCTTCGCGGAACGCCTCGGCGGGGATCGGCGAGGCGTCGCCCGCATGCAGCCCCGCCGACGTGCAATGCACGATCAGGTCGCACTCGCGGCCGTAGCGAGCCCAGACCTCCGGCTCGCCCGACAGCACATCCACCCGCGAGACCGAGTCGGGGAGCTTGTCTGCGATATCCTCCGCCAACACCTCCGCCTTCACCGGAAGCAGGTCGGCCACGCCGATTTCCGACGCGCCCTCGCGGGCGCAGGCCGTCGCCAGCGCGCGCCCCGCCCCGCCGCAGCCGACGATCAGCACGCGCAGCCCCTCCGGCGTCACGCCGCGGCTCTCCTTCAGGTCGGTTAAAAAACCCGTGGCGTCGGTGTTGAAACCGGCGAACCCCTTGGCGTCGATGCGGACCGTGTTGACCGCCCCGTAAAGCCGCGCCGTAGGGTCGAGCCGCCCCATCAGCGGCACCACCGCCTCCTTGTGCGGGATCGTCACGTTGAGTCCGTTGAAGCCCTCCTGGCGGCACGCCTCCAGGCGCGCGGCCAACTCCTCTGGCGGCACGTCGAAGCAGACGTATTCCGCACGCAGGCCCAGCGCCTGAAACGACGCCGTATGCATCACCGGCGAGAGCGAATGCTTCACCGGGTGACCGAACAGCCCAAACCGAAAGGTGCGCTCCATAAACACGTTCCTTTTCCGCGCGCTATTTCGCGCCGTCGTGATCGACCGACTCGCGGCCCACGGCGATCACGCCGGAACGCGAGATGTCGATGATCTCATAAGGTTTCAAAAGACGCAGGAAATCGGCCACCGTCTCCTGGTTGCCCACCATCTGGATGGTCACCGAGTCCTCCTGCACCGCCACCACGCGCGCCGTGAAAAGCGAGGCGAGGTCCACCACCTCCACGCGGCTGTGGTGGTCTTTCGAGGCCACGCGCACGAGGATCAGCTCACGGTTGATGTGACGCCGGTTGGTCATGTTGACCACCTCAATCACGTCGATCTGCTTCGAGAGCTGGTGTGTCACCTGCGCGATGACATGGGCGTCACCCGGCACCACGATGGTCATTTTCGACACGGAGGGATCCGCCGTCGGCCCCACGTTCAGCGTCTCGATGTTGTAGCCGCGGCCCGAGATGAGCCCCACGATTCGCGCGAGCACGCCCGGCTGGTTCTCCACAAGGCAATTGATGATGTGTTTCATGACTTAATTCTCTCTCTCTTCCTAACAGTCTAAACGCCTACCGTCTATCCGCCTGTTCCTACACCGTCCGGTTGATCATTTCGGCCACATGCGCGCCGGGCGGGATCATGGGGAACACGTTGGCCTCGGGCGACACGATGCACTCGATCACCCAGGTCTTGCGGCTCTCAAACGCCTCGGCCAGCGCGGGCGCCACCTCGTCGGGTTTGGAGACGCGCCGCGCGCAGGCGCCGTGCGCCTCGGCCATCTTCACGAAATCAGGCAGGTACACCGGCTTGTCCTCGATCTGCTCGTTCGGCGCGCGCCCATGCTGACTCAGCATCACCCCGGCGTAGCGGTGTCCGTAGAACAGCTCCTGCCACTGCCGCACCATCCCGAGGAACCCGTTGTTGATGATCACGACCACGATCGGCAGCTTGTGCTCCACCGCCACCACCAGCTCCTGGAAGTTCATCTGCACGCCGCCGTCGCCCGTGATGCA
>CAYMLQ010000115.1:0-14545 GCA_964390795.1 uncultured Lentisphaeraceae bacterium | reverse complement strand
GCGCTGGTCATCTTTTCGGCGCTCGGTTCGGAGTTGTGCGTGTGGACGCTGGGCATCAAGGCGCTCACAGGACAGAAGCTGGACCGGGCCTTCCTGAAAAATCTGGTGAGCGTGCCGATGGTGGCGCTGATGTTTTCCTTTACGGTGCTACTGGTGCGCGCGCTGTGCGCGCGCTACGGCGTCACGCCAGGCGAAACCCCGGGCGAGTTTCTGAAAACGCTTCTGGAGACCTGCCGGATGGCGGGCGGCGCGACGATCCCGGCCTCCGCCCTGATCTGCGGTTCGCGCATCGCGATGCTGCATCCCGGCAAGCTCTGGTCGCCATTGATGGCCGGCACCTGCGTGTTGCGCCTCGTGGTGATCCCTGCGCTCTGCGTCGCGGGGCTGTCGCTGGTGCCGCTGCCGCTGGACGTGCGGCGCGTGCTGGTTCTCATCGCGGTGATGCCCGCCGCCATGGCCAGCGTGACGCTGGCCGAGGCCTACGGCGGCGATGCGGAGTTTTCCGCCGCCGCCATTCTTGCGACGCACGTCCTCTGCCTTGTCACCATCCCGCTCTGGCTGAGCTTTGCGCTGTAATAGACGCTTGTTGGTATTACTTCATGCCGATGCTGTACACGTGCGTCCTTGTGCGCAGGATCAGTGAGTCTCCTGCCACGGCCGGAGAGGCCATGAAACCTGCGGCTAGTTGGTTTTCTGCGAGCTTTTCAAACGTGCGGCCGGCGCGGATGACGGTGGTTTTGCCTGACCCGCTGAAAATATAAATCCGCTCACCGTCATGAATGGGTGACGCCAGGCAGCTTCCGCCTACACGCTCACGCCACACCGTCTTGCCTGTTGCGGTCTCAAGGCAGGTCATGACGCCGTGGTCAGCCAGCATGTACAGCAGCCCGTCCAGCACGACCGGCGAAGGTGTGAGCGGCACATCTTTGCCCGCGATTCGCCACGACACGTGCGAATCGGTCACGTCGTTCGTTCCGTCCGGCCGGATGGCCAGCATTTCAGCCATCCCGTGGCCCGTCACGGCCAGCACCATGCCGCCGCCGAAAACAGGTGTGACGGCCGGCGTGTAAGCCGTGTTCCGGACCCGCCAGAGTTCCTTTCCCGTGTCCGGCTCATACGCAAAGAGCATGCTGGAAGCAGGGCTGATCAGCTGGTCTTTTCCGTTGACGGCAATCACCAGCGGCGTCGCAAAGCCCTTGCGGAAATCCCCTTCCCGTTTCGGCTGTCCATTTTCATCCAGGTCCTTCCATTCAATTGTGCGGTCGCTTTTCCACACCGTCTTGCCGGTGCGCTTATCCAAGGCCGCCACGTACTGCACATCCACGCCGTCGTAAGTCAGGATGAGCAAGTCCCGATACAGGATGGCGGACGAGCCCGGCCCGCGATAATGCCGGCACTTGAGATCCTCACGCTTCCAAAGCACCTCGCCTGTCGCCGTATCGAGGCAGGCGGTTCCATAACTTCCGAAATGAACATACACCCGTCCCGGCTCGATCGCCGGAGACGGAGAGGCGTAGCAATTCACCGCGTTTCCGAGGGGCTCCGGCGCATCGGAGTGAAACAAATGCTTTTCAAAGAGAATCTTGCCCGACTTCGCGTCCACGCAGAACGCATAATAGTCCTGCCCCTTCTCTGTCGCGCTGGTCACCCAGATCTGGTCGCTCTGCACCACTGGAGTCGACCAGCCCACATGAGGAATTACGATCTTCCACCGTACGTTATTGGTCTCGCTCCAGAGCAAGGGCAAGTGCGCGCCGAGCACAGCCCCGTTGCCCTGTGGCCCTCGAAACATCGGCCAGACCTCTCCCGCCTGAGCCAGCCCGTACGGTACGGCCAAGCACGCCAGCAGTCCAAACAGTTTGCTCTTCATAGGGTTACTCGCTCTTCTCGGAGTTTGTTGCTTCGCCGCCAGCCAGCAGGGTACGCAGTTCGCTGGCGTACGTGCCAAACTCGGTCAGGTTGGCATTCAGACGCAGGATTCCGATCATCGTTGACAAGCCTTCCGCCTCCTTCCCTTGAAGAACCAAATCGCGCGCGCGCTGCCAGTGCAGCCGGGGCAGGGTCTGCTGGGTGAACTGGGTAGCCTTGTCGCTCAACCCCGCTCGCTTGACTCGCGCCGCTTCGTTGGCGATCCGTTTATCCCAGAGCGGGATCAGCAGCTGGCTCTTGTTCGCGCGGAGAAACGGAAAGACCGTCCTGTCCAGCATGCCGTCGGTGTTCGCCGGCGTCCACTCCCATGTTTTATCCTGCTCCTTCGGTTTCTCACCCTCCTGGGGGCCGCCTAGCTTCGGCCCCAGATGGAAGCTGCGCGCCAGCACCCCTTGCGTGACAAGCCGGTCCAGAAGCTCGGTAGTCGTGCGCGTGCGAAGATCAAACTTGCCCTCCGCGGTCCACACCTTGAGCACATGCTGAATCAGCGCCTCATTCAACTTGCCCTCATCTTCTCCGGAGGCCCGGAGAAACGTCAGATAGAGGTAGTTCGCATGAATCGACAAGGCGGCCTGAAAATCGCCAGACTTAAGGGTGTCATCCTGAGCGTTCTTCCATTTTTTGAAGTCGGTGTTATCTTTCTTCGCTCCCTCAAATCGTGTGGCGAAAACAGCCTCCTCATACAGCTCGATCAGCTCCCTGGTGTTGGACAGGGCCTTCTTCAGGGCATCGCCGATGCTCTTCTGCTCGACCATGACCTTTTCCCTGTGGGACAGCAGCAGCTTGTCCAGTTCTTTGAGAATGGCAGCCTTGTCTAAACCGCCCTGCTGCGCCATGACGATGCCGGCCAGCAGCGCCATGAGCACACCCGCAAATCCCGTCTTCATTGTTTTCATCATGCTTTGCTCCAGAGGCCTTTAGCAGAAGTTCCCCGCCGACGCCGCGTGGTGAGTGAAGAAAAGCTCCAGCCTTTGTTTTGTAAATGTAGCAACTGGGCTGTGAATTGTCGAGTGGCGGCTTTTCATAGGGTCTCCACGAGGGCGAGGCGCTGAACCAAGCTGAGGCAGAGCGCGGCCGAGTGCGCGGCGGCGCGCGTCAGGAAGGTTTGGAAGTCGAGCGTGTTCTCGCCCTGGCAAGGGACGTCGCTCAAGGCCCGCAGGATCAGGAAGGGCACGCCGAAGCGGGTGCAGGCCTGGGCGATGGCACCGCCCTCCATGTCGACGCACTGCACTTCCTCGCCGAAATGGCGGCGGATGTGCGCGAGCTGCTCGGGCAGGTGGATGAAGGCGTCGGACGAGCCGAGCAGTCCGTGGTGGCAGGTCGGCGGCGCGGCCTGCTCGGACACCAGGGCTTGAAACCGCGAAAGCAGGGCGGGCGAGGCCTGAAAGCGGGGCGCGCAGCCCATCATCTGCCCGTAGGCGAAGCCGAGCGGGGTGACGTTCACGTCGGTGTAGACAACCTCCTCCGGCACGACGAGGTCGAGGATCTGCTGGCCGGGCTGTAGGCCGCCGGCGCAGCCGGTGTTGATGACGCAGCCGGGGTCGAAGTCGGAGAGCAGCAGGGCCAGCGTGCAGGCGGCGTTCACCTTGCCGACGCCGGACTGCGCGATGACCAGGTCCTGGCTCCCAAAGCGGGCATGGAAGAGCTGCGTGTTGAAATGGACGCGGGCCTCATGCGCGGGAAAAACCGTCAGGAGCGCGTCCAGCTCCTCCCTCATGGCCGCCACCAGAGCGATCGGTTTGTTCATGCCGCCTAGTGTCGTATGAATCCCCTTGCCTGTCAACCCTGTCTCGTTTGGGACAAAAGATGTGCATCACCATCTGCTGAAAGCTGAGACCCTGCTCAGCTTTCAGCTGCTCATTCTTCTCTGGAATCCATTGGTCGTGATCCATGCCCGAAAAGATACTACACCGTGTGCCTTATGTGTGCCTTATGGCAACACCAAAATAACACGGGGATTCCGGCTCGCAAGCGCCCGAAACGCCTGTCCGGGGAGGAGTTTTGCATGCTTCCAGTGCTTGTTTTGCTCTAAAATTACACACACCCTACACACACAGCCCAAAAACCGGCGTGACCGGAACACACAAAATAATAAGGCCGCTTTTATTGGGATTTTCCAACAAAAACGACCTGATTGAATGGTGGGCGCTACAGGATTCGAACCTGTGACTTCTACCGTGTGAAAGTAGCGCTCTAACCAACTGAGCTAAGCGCCCGCACCGTGAAAAACGGGTTTATTTATATCATCCGCGGCGGGGAAAAGTCAAGGGCTGCCGAAAAATAAATAACGGTTTCAGGATGTGGCGGCACACGAAATCCGCTAAACTGCTGAAAACAGTGGAGCGGATGGAGGATCTTACGTGTTCTTGTCGAAAAAAGCGGACCCTTTGCGAACGTTGGAAAAAACGCTCGGCTATGCTTTTAAGAAGCGGGCGCTGCTGGTGACGGCGCTGACCAGCCCGTCCTACCGGGCGGACCAGGCGCCGGAAAAGGTCGAGGACAACCAGCGGCTGGAGTTTCTGGGCGACGCCGTGTTCGGGCTGCTGACGGCGCAGCATGTTTTTGAGTTGCACGCGGAGGAGGATGAGGGCGGGCTGACGGTGCGGCGCAGCCTCCTGGCGAGCGGGCGCGCCCTGGCAGACCTGGCGCGCCGCGTGGGGCTGGGGGCGTACCTGCGGCTGGGAAAGGGCGAGGAGGCGGCGGGCGGCCGCGACAAGGACCGGTCGCTGACCGATGCGATGGAGGCGGTGTTCGGAGCGGCCTGGTGCGACGGCGGCCTCAAGGCTGTGCGGGCGATTTTCGCGAGGCTGATGCCGGAGCAGGCGGAGGTGGTGCTGGACGTGTGGGACGATAATCCGAAAGGCGGTCTGCAGGAGCTGGCGCAGCGCAACGCCTGGCCGGATTCGCCCGCTTACGAGCTGGTCAGCGCGTCAGGCCCGCATCACGCGCCGGAGTACACGGTGAAAGCCCGCGTGGCCGGCGGGCACGAGTCGCTCGGCACGGGGCGGACCAAGCGGGCGGCGGAGGTGGCGGCGGCGAAAGCGCTGCTGGCGCTGCTCAGAGACGCGGGGCTGGCGTGAGCAGGTCCTTCTGGTTCTGCTTGGCGCGCAGTCCGCGGGTCACGTGGATCGGCTGGCGGGTGGAGGGGTCGAGACCCGTGTAGTACATGGCCGTAGACCAGGTGGAGGGCGTGGGCGTGAAAATCTGCACCTGTTCCGGCGCGAGGCGCAACTGCTCGAGCGCGAAAAGCTTGAGTTCGCGCATGTCTTCATCGGTACACGCCGGATGGGCGGCGATGAAGTAGTAGGTCAGGAACTGTTTCAGTCCGTGCCGCTTGCTGGCCGCGTCGAAGTGCGTCTTGAAGTGCAGCAGCGCGCCGGTTCCCGGTTTGCCCATGGCGTCCAGCACCTTTTTCTCCGAATGCTCGGGCGCGAGCTTGAGCTGGCCGGAGACGTGGTGGGCCGCGAGTTCCTCGATATACTGCGCGCCGGAGTGCGTGTCGGCCTCGATGAGGTCGGGGCGGATACCGGAGGCCACGAAAATTTTTCTGACGCCGGGGATATGGCGGAGCCTTTTGAGCAGGGCGATCTGCGGGGCGTGGTCGGGCTCGAGCGAAGGGCAGCAGGAGGGGTGCAGGCAGCGCTTGTCGGGACAGGCGCCGTGCTTGACTTTGCGCTCGCACTCGAAGCCGTACATGTTGGCGGTGGGGCCGCCGACGTCTTGGATAATGCCGGTGAAGCGCGGGTGGCGCGTCATGCGCAGCGCCTCTTCGACGATCGCTCCCTCAGTCCGGCTGACTACACGGCGGCCCTGGTGCATGGCGATCGCGCAGAAGTTGCACTCGCCGTAGCAGCCGCGGTGGGTCGTGAGGGAGAAGCGGATGGTGTCGAGCGCGCGGACCTTGCCTTTCGCGGCGTGGCTGGGGTGGGCGTCGAGCATGAAGGGCAGGGCGTAGACCGCGTCGAGTTCCGCCGGGACAAGCGGGGATTCGGGCGGGTTATGGACGAGGCAGCGCGTGTCGACGCGCTGCAGCAGCGGCTTGGCGGTGCGCGCGTCCTGCTGGGCCGCGAACAGGCTGAACATGTCGAGGAAGGCGGCGCGGCCCTGCTCCGTGGGCGCGGAGGCTTCGTCGAACGAGGGGAGCGTGACCGCATCGTCCGGCAAGCTCTGCGAGGTGGCGGGCAGGGCGTGGCAGATGCCGCGCAAGCCGCGCCAGTCTTGACCGTCGCGCAGCAGACGGGCCAGGGCGACGATGGTGCGCTCCGCCATGCCGTAGACGAGGATGTCGGCCTTGGCGTCGAAGAGGACGGGACGGCGCACGGTGTCGGACCAGAAGTCATAGTGGGCGATGCGGCGCAGGCTGGCCTCGATGCCGCCGAGCACAATGGGCTTGCAGGGCTTGAAGGCCGCGCGGATCAGGTTGCTGTAAACGATGACGGCGCGGTCGGGCCGGGCGTCATTCTCCCCGCCGGGCGTAAAGTCGTCTTGGTGGCGGCGCTTGCCGGAAGCGGTGTAGTTGGCGACCATGGAGTCGACGCAGCCGCCTGAGACGCCCCAGAAGAGGCGCGGCTGCCCGAGTCGGCGGATGTCATCGAGGGAGGCGATGTTGGGCTGAGGGATGATCGCGACGCGGAATCCGGCGGCGCTCAGCACGCGCCCGATCAGGGCAATGCCCGAGAAGGGCGAGTCGATGTAGGCGTCTCCTGATACCAAGATGACATCCGGGGCGTCACCGCCCAGGCGCTCGATCTCCGGTGGTGTGCAAGGCAGGAACATGTCGATCATGATACACGATTCGTCGCGCGCGGTCAAAAGCCGAGTGGGTGGCACAAAAGGAGGAGTTAGGAGTTAAGATTTAGGAGTTGAATTGCACCCTTGCGATCTGGGCGCTTTCATCTGAGAATGGGGTACTGGAGTATGCAGATAGCAAACAAGCGAATCTGGCAAAAACAGGGATCGTTGAGCCTCGTAAGCCCCGCATTAGTTGGCGATTAGAAGTATTTTATTTTTTTGCGTCCCCCCCCATTGACAAGCGGGGGGTGCTTAGACTAATATACACCCGTTCAGACGACCTCCCCCAGGTCACTGGACAATGCAGTCTACCGCGACACCTCCCCCGTGATCGCGGATACAGGTTCCCCCCTGTACGATTGCATCAATTATATATGTCCTCCCTGGCGGCGGGTAGAAGCGAAAGCTTTTATCCGCCGTTTTTATTTTACCGCCAGCGCTTGTGCGCCCAGAGGTACTGTTCGGGGTAGCGCCGGACGACCGCTTCGAGGCGCCGGTTGATTTCGGACAGGAGGTTGGCGATGTCACTTTCTTTGTCACCGGTGGGGGTGAAACGGATCGGCAGGCCGGTCACCATGCGGTAGTGGAAGGCTTCGTCGCGGATGAAGGCGCCTGCGAGGATCGGCGCGCCGGTTTTGAGGTGCAGTCGGGCGGGCGAGGTGTGGGTGCTGGCCGGGCGCCCCATGAAATCGACTTGGATGCCTTGTTTGGGGCCTGCGTGTTGGTCCATGACGAGGGTCATGGCGGCTTTCTGGGCCTTCCACAGGCGCAGCACGCTGGGCGAGAAGCCGAGTTTTTTCGGCACGATCGTGATCTGCCCTCTGAAGTGTCGGGTTTTGAGGAAGCGCTCGACAAAGGGGTTGTTCATTTTGCGGGCCACGGCGATCATGGGGCGCGTATTGGAAATGATCGAGACTGCGGCTTCCCAGACGCCGAGGTGTCCTGTGAGGATCATGATCGGCACGTCGGGCGATTCCATCAGAAGCTTCCAAGACTCGGCGGGCCCGTCGAAGGTGATGTGCTCTCGCCAGTTGTCGGGGCCGATAACGTCGCCGATTTTGAGCGCCTCGCAGATATGGCCGGCCAGATGGCCGAAGGCTATGCGTGCGATGCGATCTGCTTCGCGCGGGTCATCGGTGATGCGGGACTTCAGAAGGTTGTCGATGGCGATCCGGCGGCGGGCGCGGAAGAGAGGGTAGAGTGTGCTCGTGAAACGGGCTCCGAGGGCGTACGCCTTGCGGGCGGGGATCAGTCCGTAGAGCAGTCCGGCTAAGCGGATGGCGAGGTATTCGAGATAGGCGAGCGTGAGGCGTAGGGGGTTCATGGGGGGGGCAGGTCACTGGGAGAGTTCGGTAGCCAACTGGGCGGCGAGCGGTTTGAGCTGGCGCACGATGGGCCTGGGCAGGAAGTCCTCATTTTCTAGCAGGTCGGAGACGAGCAGGGCGGCCTCCTCCAGCTTTTTCTGTTTCATGCGCAGGCGGATAAGCGTGAGACGGACGTCGAGGTCGTCCGGTCGTCCGGCGGTCACGGTGTCGAGCGCGCGCGAGGCCTCGTCGAGGCGGTCGGTGGCGATCAGGATTTTCGCGAGTGTGTGCCAGGCAAAGAGGCGCGACGGCTCCAGTTCGAGGGCGAGTCGGGTCAGTTTCTCTGCGTCGGCGAAATCTTTTTTCGCGAGATCCAAGGCGCCGAGTCCTGCGTAGGCCGGAGCGTTACGCTCTTTCTCGAGGCTGCGCCTGAAGAGATCTTCGGCCTTGTCGATTTCGCCGCGGTGGAGTCGGACGGTGCCGAGCAGATAGTTGGCAAAGGCATGCTCGGGATTTTGGCGGAGAACGGCGATCGCGTCCTGCTCGCTGAAGGCGGGGACGTCGAGGGCTTCGTCCAGAAGGAGAACGTCCTCGCGTACGGAGGTGAGGTTCTTGTTCAGGGCGAGCGCACGCAAGAAGGCTGTGCGGGCGGAGGTGTACTCCTTCGGGCCGTTGTGCTTGTAGATGTAGCCGCGCACCATGTAGAGCAGGTAATGCGCATTTTTGCTGGAGGCGCTGCGGACGGCGGGATAGACGCGGTTTTCGAGTTCATGATACTCGCCGGAACGCAACAGGATGTCGGCGAGCAGTCCCCACAGGCGGATGTTGGAAGGCTCGGCGGGGATCGCGGCGTTGAGCATGGCGCGTGCTTCGGTCAGCTTCCCGTTCAGGAACAGAACGGCGGCCTCATGCCAGATGAGTTCTGCGGGCTTCACACCGTTCTCTTTGGCGAGGTCGAGCCAGAGGCCGGCCTCTGGCAGGTCGCGCCGCTCGATGGCGATGAGCGCCTTGTTGAACAGCGCGAAACGGTCTTTGTCATCCAGATCGAGCAACAGATTGAGATGGGCTTCGGCATCGTCGAACGCGTAGGTGTTGATGAGCTGGCTGATGGTCTGATAGAGTTCGCGCTTCTTGTCGCGCAGGGCCGTCAGCGGATCGCGTATGGATTGGGTGGAGACGGCGAGATGGCGGAAGGTGGTGCCTTTGATCCAGTAGTTTTTGCGGACGTACTCGAAGACGTCTGGGCTGATGAGCGTGCCGCTGCCGGCCTGCACGCTGGCCAGGGTGAGCGAGAACGTGTTGCGGCGCTGGGCGACGCCGCGCAGACGGGTTTCGAGGGCGCCCACGTTTTCGGGGCGGACATTCAGGTTGGCGGCCAGATGGTAGCGGTTCAACAGCAGGCTGAGATTATCCGGAGCGAGCGCTTCGGATTGCAGATAGAGTTCGTCGGCCTCTGCCGCATGGCCGCTATCGACGAGAAGGACGCCGAGTTCGTTGGCCATGAAGGCCAACTGGCGGCGCAGCGCGGCTCGGTAGTTGGCGAAAAACTGGATGCTATCCGGCGCGGTGGGGTAGAGATGCGGCCGCATGGTTGCGAGGAAGGCCTTGTGACGGGCGAGCAGGGCGCCGGAGTCGACGGGATCGCTCTTGGGCTGGCCGCTCAGGAAGAAGCCGGTGGGAAGGGCGTTGAACCCGTTTGCCCGCCACACTTCCGGTGCGCTGAAGAGCACGACGCGCTTGCAGGCATTGGTGTCGTTTTTGAGCCACTCGCGGATGAACGAGGATGGCGAGAGGTCGGCGGCATTCAGCAGACGGAAACGGTAGCGGTCGAACGCGGCATCCTTACGGATGTAGTCGGTGAGCTGGGAGGCGTCATACGTGTCCGAAGCGGTGTCGGTCGAAATGAAGCGCAACCTCCGACCGTCGCGGAGGGCGCGGATCATCAGGTGATTCTGGAGCAGGCGGCAATTGGCGATCCAGTCGCGCGGGCCCAGCTCGCGGTAGATCTCCTCGGTGACGGCGTCTGCGAAGGTGCCTTCGCGCGGGTCGATGTCGGTGAAGCTGCGGAACGGCACGATGAAGGCGAGAAGCAGGAGCGGCCAGCAGAGCAGCGAGCCGATGCGGCAGACGGAGGGGTTGTCACGATACTCGTAGTAGTCCAGATCGTCATCGATCTTCTCCTGGAACATCTCGCGCATGAGGTGCCAGACAGCGATCATGAGTCCGACGAACAGGGCGATGACCACGTAACTGAAGATGGGGATCTTGGAGGTCAGCCGCGCGATGCCCCACGGCGAGATGCGCAGGTTCAGCAGGCTGGGCAAAAGGCAGGCCACCAGCACGAGCTGCAGCAGGAAGAGCACGGGTGTGCGCTTACGGAACGCGAAGGAGAAGACGAAGAGGGCAATGGCCGACGGGAAGAGCAGCTGCATGAAAATGTAGCTCCAGCCGAAGCTGGGAACCCACTTCATGAGTTCGCGCAGGAATGTGGCCTGAAAAAGGTTCAGGATCGCGCGCGGCGAAGGGGTCGCGATGGACGCGCAGTGTCCGGACGCATCCCACAGGACCGCGCCGGCCACAACCAGACCGGCGAGACCGACGAGGATCAGGCCCAATACCCGGTAGGTGTTCACCTGTTCGTTCATGACCATCGAGCGCAACAGGAAAAGGCCGCCGATCGGCAGGAGCAGGGTGAAGAGCGGCGACTCGATGCTGCACGCTGCAAGCAGGAAGACGCCAATAAACATGGAGAAAAGCCGTTCGCGCTGGTCGTATGAAAAGAGCAGGTTGAGGATCAGGAAGAAAACCATGAGGTCGAAGGTGAACGGGTAGAGGCGGGTGGAGGCAAGCCAGAACGGCGCGCAGAACGCCAGCGCGATAGCTGCTCCCAGACCGCCCAGCACGGCGGCGTGCGCCACGCGCCAGTTGTGCGTCAGGACCGAGAAGGGAATGGAGACCGAGCCGTCGGAGTTGAGCGCGAAGCTGGATTCCGCCTTGCTGCGCGTGTCGTCACCGGTGTCCCGCAGGCGCGGGGGCAGGGCTGCCATCGCACCGCCCGGGTCTTCGCAGGCGCAGACGAAGACGAGACGCGCCGTGAAAAGGTAGAAGAGAGCGATGGTGAGCGCGCCGCAGGCTGCGCAGAACAGGTTGAGCCGCAGAGGCAGGGTGAGGTAGGGGAGCGCTGCGACGGCGCGCGCGGCGAGCAAGAAAAGCGGATTGGCGAGGTCGTCCGGTTCGCAGAGGCCGGCCGCGGCGGCCGTGAGAAAGGCCGGGAGTCCTGGATACACGTGCGTAAAGACCGTCAGGTAGTAGACGGCGAAAGGCACAAGGGCCATGAACGGGATGAAGAACTGAATCAGATGCCAAGGAGTTGCGAAAAAGTGTCGTTTGATAAAGCCCATAGCTGTTCCTTCCGTGTCATGCGCGCGCAGGGTGCGGCGCGCTACTCGGCGGCGCGCCGCCGCCAAGAGCGGCTGCCCTTCACGCCGGCCCGCGAAAAGTCGAAGGGCTTGAACCCGAGCGCTTCGGCGGGCGAGCCGCGCTTCAGACGGAAATCCCGTTCGGCGGGGTTCTTGAAAAGAGGGTCGGCGACAGCGCCTTGGGTGTCGCGCCCCGAGGCCTGCCACGCCTCGAACGTCATGCCGTTGAAGTCGAGGGCTTCGCCGGTCTTCCACCAGAGGTTGCGCTGATAATCGACCTTAACCTTGACCGTGTTTGGCTTGAGGGTCGGGCCTTTGTCCCAGTAGATGATGTTGCGCTCCAGGGTGAAGGAGAGATGGGGTTCGCTGCGGGTCGCGGCGATCTGGTACTGCTTGCTGTAGCAGAGGATGTTGTTGCGGATGATGTTGCCGCGGCCGTAGTGCTGGTGGAAAGAGCCGTCCTTGGTGTCGTAGACGAGGTTGTTCTCCATGAGGATACCCTCGGAACCCTCGTCGGTGTAGAGGCCCCAGCCGCCGTAGGTATAGGAGTCCACGTCGAAGATCACGTTGTCGCACACGCGCGTGCCGAAGGAGGTGCCGAGCGTGTAGACGCCGCCCATGTCGCCCAGCGCTTTCTGGCCGATTTTGTGGATGCGGTTGAAAGCGACCGTGTTGCGCTGCGCCACGCTGCCCTTGTAGCCCCAGACCCAGCCGACCGAGACGCCTGTGTAGTAGTGGTCGCTGATCTCGTTGTGCGTGACTTGGTTGTCCGCGCTGTGGCCGATCCACACCGCGGTGGCGCTGGCGTGGAAGCGACCTCCGCCCTTGATGATGCAGTTGTCAACCACATTGAACGAGGTGCTGAACACGTTTGACGAGGTGACGGCGCTGGCCGGGGCTGCGCTGGCACCCTTGCCGCCGGGGTCGCCGATGCGGATGCCTCCCGCGCCGAGGTCGGTGAGCGCGCAGCGTTCGATACGGTTGCTGACGCAGCCCGCACGGAACCAGATGCCGTATTCGCCGGTGTGCGCGACCTCGCAGTCGCGGAAGGTGATGTTGTGCGCGCCGTCGGCCATGACGGCTGCCTCGGTGCGGGCGGCGGCCTGCATGGGCTCGAACTGCGTGGGGCCAGGTCTGCCCACATCGCCCGCCACGGCGGGCGCGATGAAGGCCTTTTCCATCTGGTCGGCGCGGCGCGGCGAGTCGGTGTGGAAAAAGGCGAGGCGCTCGAAGGTGAGGTGCCGGACGAAGTTGGTGGTTTCGGGGCTACCCCTGAAAACGAGCAGCGTCTGCAGCCCGGAGGAGGGGGCGAACACTTCCGCGCGGCCCGGCTTTTCGCCCTTGAGCGGCCGGTAGAGGAGCTTGCCGCCGCACCCGTCGTAGAACCACTCGCCGGGCGCGTCAAAGGCGCTGCGGACGTTTTCCACGTAGTAGAGCGAGTTGGTGCGCCACGGGTTCCAGGGCTTCCAGCGCGCGCCCTGGGTGAGCAGCGTGCCGCTGGCGTTCTCGAAGCCGAGGAGCATGCGGCGCGTGGTGTCCCAGTTGTGGTGGACGACGACGTGCGCGTAGAACAGTTCCGCATGAGGGGTGCCAGCGAGTAGGGCAAGATCGCCGGGCCGGGCTGTGATGCGGGCCTGGGCATACTCCACGCGCGGGTTCAGGTTGGTCAGAAGGATTTGCTGCAGCGCCTGCGGGCTGAAGAAGCCGGTGTTGGGGTGGCGTGCGCGCACGGCGCGGCGGCCGTTGACGGTGAGGTTCTCAAAGTAGGAGGGCGTGCCATCGGCGGCCCGGGGTATATCCGTACTCCAGCAGCCGTCAGGCGTCTCCTGCCAGCCGCGGATGAGCGTGCCGCCCGAGACACACGAGCCGACGCCTTCGCCGATGTAGGTGACGGGCGCCGCTGCCGTGCCGGAGTCGCCCGACTCGAAGACGAGCGGCTCGCTCAGGCGGTAGACACCCTTCTTCACGTGCACGGTCCACGCGCCGAGATCGCCGGCCCGTTTGGCGTCGCGGATTGCGTCGCGCGCCTCCTGCAGAGTGCCAAAAGGGCGGTTCTTTGTTCCCAGTCTGATGTCGGATTTTGGTTCAGACGCAACGTAAAGGACGCCGGCGCAGAGCGTCGATGCGGTTAAGAGGGCTGTGATAAAAGCGGCGGTCGTTTTCATGTTATGAGGTCAGCGGAGTTTGGCGAGGTCGCACTTGTCCATGTCGTCGAACTCCTGGTTCTCACCGCCCATGGCCCACACGAAGGCGTAGCTGCCGGTGCCGGCGCCGCAGTGTACAGACCAGGCGGGCGAAAGCACGGCCTGCTTTTCGCGCAGGGCGACGTGGCGCGTCTCATCGGCCTCGCCCAGGAAGTGCATGACCGTGCCGGCGGGCGGCAGGTCGAAATAGCAGTAGACTTCGGTGCGGCGGTCATGGGTATGGGGAGGGAACGAGTTCCAGACGCATCCCTCATGAAGTTCGGTGAACCCCATCACGAGTTGGCAGCTCTTGATGAAGCCGGGCCGGATATACTGGTAGATGGTACGGCGGTTGGCCTCCGCGAGCGAGCCCAGTTCTAGGCGGTTGGCGTCCTTGAGGCTGGCTTTGGTGGTCGGGTAGTCGGCATGGGCCGGATAGGAGACCAGATAGAACTGCGCGGGCTTCTCTGCGTTTTCGCTTGAAAAGAGGATGCCGCGGCTGCCGCGGCGGATATAGAGGCACTCGCGCGGGGCCATCGTGTACGTGGTGCCGTCGACCACGACCGAGCCGGCGCCGCCGAGGTTGATGAGGCCGGCCTCGCGGCGCTCGCAGAAGAAGTTGCAGGCCATTTCGCGGCCGCCTTTGAGTTCGAGCGGCTCGACGGTCGGGACGATTCCGCCGATCACGGCACGATCCACATTCGTGTAGACCAACTCCAGTTTTCCAGGCTGGAAAAGGTTCTCGACAACAAAATCCTTACGCAGTTCATCTGTGGTCATCCGGCGATACGCGTGCCTGTCAGCGGCTTCAATGGTGCGCATACAATCTCCTTGTGTCAGTCTGACGCCGTACGTCATATGTCAAAGTATAACAGAGGCCGGGAGCACTTTGCACTTGAAACGTGCGGTTTTTAGAGGC